>CALVVK010000013.1 GCA_944363825.1 uncultured Bacilli bacterium
AAATTTGTTGAGGTGTTAAAAAGGCACAATAAAGATTTATGGATTAGACAAGTGGTAGTTCCAGGGATCCATGATAATCCAAAATATATGGAAAAGTTAGTAGAATATTTAAAAACATTACCTAATATTAAAAGAATAGAATTCTTACCATTTCATAAAATGGGTGATGAAAAATATGAAAAACTAGATATACCCAATCCTTTAAAAAATACTCCGGAGATGGACGAAGTAAAATGCCGAAGTTTATATGATAAATACATAAAACCAAACTTTGAAATATAAGTTTGGTTTTATGTTGACCCGAAACTTGCACAATGAAATGTCCGAAACTTGCACAATGAAATGTCCGAAACTTGCACAATGAAATGTCCGAAACTTGCGCAATGAAAAGTCCGAAACTTGCACAATGAAATGCCCGAAACTTGCACAATGAAAAGTCCGAGACTTGCACCCAGAAACCGGGATATATATAATTCCAATTACGGCACTAAAACCATAAAAACCATTCTAAAATAAGAATGGTAGTATTAATAGAATGATTCCTAAAATAATATATATTTTTGAATAAAATATTTCTAAAGGAGTTACATAATTAGCGGGATTTTTAGAATCGATATAGATTTTAAGAGTCTCTTTTATTTTGGGGTTAAAACCAGGAATTATAAATCTAGTTTTATCGCTAGCGTTATATTCTTCATCTTTATAAACATAAGTATAATAAAAAATTCTAATATTTTTGTGATAAGTTGTTTTTAAAGTAGTATCTGTACATGTTGCATCAATTAATATTTTATTTTTAGTTTTCTTTTTAAATAAAATATATTTATATATTAAAATAATTGCTATAGAAAAGCATACTACAAAAATTAACGTTTGTTCATTAGACATATCATCACCAATTTAAAGTTAACATGAAAAAATTATTTTGTAAATACTTTTATTTATTATTATTTTTGGTATAATGATTGTGGATGTGATTTTATGCGTTTAGAATATAAATTAAAATATAAAGATTCGAAGACGATGGCCCGTCTTGGGGAAATTCATTATAATGGTAAAGTTTATGATACCCCTATGTTTATGCCGGTGGGAACGAATGCCACCGTTAAAACTTTATCCCCCGAAGAATTAAAAAGTATTGGTTCAGGCATTATTTTAGCCAATACTTATCACTTATGGTTAAGGCCTGGTGAAGATATCGTCAAAAAGGCGGGAGGTTTACATAAATTTATGAATTATGATGGCCCCATCCTGACGGATTCCGGTGGTTTTCAAGTCTTTTCTCTAGCCAAACCTAAAGATATTACGGAAGAAGGTGTCAAATTTAAAAATCATTTAAATGGGGATGCCTTATTACTTACCCCCGAAAAATCCATTGCTATTCAAGAATCTTTAGGTAGTGATATCATGATGAGTTTTGATGAATGTGTCAAATGGCCAAGTACGCATGAATATTTAGCCACAAGTGTTGAGCGAACTCTAAGGTGGGCCAAACGGGGCAAGAGTGTTAAGAAGAATAATGATCAGTTATTATTTGGTATTGTCCAAGGTGGCGAATATGCCGATTTACGAAAACATTGTTGTGAAGAATTAGTTAAAATGGATTTTGATGGTTATGCCGTCGGCGGAACCAGTGTGGGGGAAGATAAAACGACGATGTATAAAATGGTCGAATATTCAACCCCTTACTTACCGGAGGATAAACTCAGATATCTTATGGGCGTGGGTGATCCCATCGATCTAATTGAAAATGTCATGCGTGGTATCGATATATTTGATTGTGTTGCTCCAACTAGACTAGCGCGACATGGTCATGCCTATACGAAACATGGCAAAATCAATATTAAAAATCATAAGTACCAAGAAGACTTTACCCCCGTTGATGACTGTGAATGTTATACCTGTAAGAATTATACTAAAGCCTATATTAGACATTTAATTACGGCCGATGAAACTTTTGGAGCCCGTCTTTTATCAATTCATAATATATATTTCTTACATCAACTTATGGCAAGTATTAGAGAAAATATCAAAAAGGGAACTATGAGTGAATTTCGAGATAAGTTTTTAAAAGAATATTATGGTGATAAGCATGAATAAAAAAATTATTACAATAACGATCATCATTATAATTGTCTTAGTTGGTAGTGTTACAATTTATAAAGTGTTAAAAGTTCATAATAAAAGATTAATTACTGTTGAAGAAAAACACATAATCGAAGTGGCTAAACAATGCGTGAATGAAAAAAAGTGTTCAGGTAGTGAAATCACTTTGCAAACACTTTATGATTTAGAATATTTAGAACGGGCGTCCAATCCCGTAACTAAAGAATTTTATAATCCTGAAAGCTATGTCTTAATTGAAGATTCTAGTTATACATTTATTGTTCGCTAGCATCTTTTTTATTGATTCCCATCATACTACCGGCAACACCGGCGAGAATTAAAACAATATAATAAATAATCGTGGCTAGAGCCAATATCTTTTTTGCTGTAAATAAATTAATAATTATTAAAACTAAGATAAATAAACCTGACATTTTTAATCCTGCTATATAGCCTTTGCTAGTAACTTTTTTTCCGTTTTTAAACCCGAGGATAAAGAATGCTAAAATATTAAAGATAAAAAGTAATAAATTAGTAATAGTTGAATTAACTCCTACTAAATTAAGTAAACTACAAATAAAAGTAATAAGTACAATAAATATGGCATAATATCCTAATGTTTTAAGTAAATATTTCATCACATCACCTAATTAATACTATGTTATGATTAAAATTTTATGAATATCACCATAATATAAGTGGTGATATAATGGAACTTTTTACAGTCTTATTTAGAACAATATTCTTTTATTTCTTTGTCCTTTTAGCCTATCGCCTGATGGGAAAAAGAGAAATTGGCCAACTTGGGGTAATCGATTTAATAGTCTCAATCCTAATCGCCGAATTAGTAGCAATATCAATTGAAGAAACAGAAAATCCCATTTATTTAACCATTGTACCTATAGCCATGTTAGTAATTTTAGAGATTGCTTTTGCCTATATTTCGATAAAATCTAAAAAGTTTCGAACTATATTTGATGGTAAACCATCATTAATTATTTGTAATGGCAAGATAAATTATAAAGAAATGATTAAACAAAGGTATTCCCTTGATGATTTATTAGTAAGTCTTCGCCAACAAGGAATAAAAGATTTAGACATGGTAGAATATGCTTTTTTAGAACCCAATGGAGAATTATCCGTATTTAAATACAATATTTTTAAGTTAAAAAGTAGTTATCCCATGGCCTTAATTCTTGATGGTTTTGTTCAAAAAGACGCTTTAAAACATATAAAGAAGGATGAATATTGGTTAACTAATGAACTGGCTAGTAAAAATTTAACCCCAAAAGATATATTTTATGCTTTCTATAAGAAAAATAAGATTTATATAATCAAGAAAACCGAAGTAAGATAAGAAAAATTAAAAAAGTGATAAATTACACTAGAACTTTGCCTTAACTTTTGCTATACTATTATATAGTAGGGTGAGTCAAATGAAATTATTTGGAAAATATAAAAGAAAAAATATCTTATACTTTTTATCAGTATTAATAGTTGGTGTTTTTATCGTCTTAGTAGTTAGATTTACTTATGCATTTTTTGTAGGTCGAGTAAATGAAGCTGCCGGTAATGTCCAAGTTGGAACTGATACTGTTGATGATTTGGATTTTGCGGTTGGTAATCCTTTATCGATAGATGCAACACCGACCACTTTGCCGGAGAGTGGGGCGAATTTAACTAGTAGTACCACAGCAACTGCAACATTAACTGCTAATTCCACCAATAGTCAAGCAACTTACAATTATTATGTTTATTTAAATATTCCTAGCAATACATTGGTTTATTCCGATGGCTCAACTCCCGAAGTAATTTTAACAGTCACTGATCCTAGTGGCAATAATGTAACTAATATTGAAGGCCTTACTTACGGCACTTTTAGTGGCATTGCTGGTTTTGATGTAACAACTGTTAGTGGTGCATTTGCAGTTGCCAATAATTATGCGATAACTTCTAGTTCTAGTACTTCTGCTACTACTCAGAACTGGACATTTACTTTAACTTATATTAATCATAGTTTTGATCAATCAATTAATTTTGGTAATAGTATGAGTGTTGAGATAATTATGAGTCGTGAAAATCAACTAAGTGAATTTACTTTAATTGGAGAAGGAACAGAAATAGTTGGTAGTGATTATTCTTTAACTAATATGCTCGGAGATATTGGCAATTTTGAAACAACTACTGGTTGGAATAATTGTACATTAAATTCCAGTACCTATAAATATGGTAGTAACTCCTGCCTCTTAACGGGTACCACAACTATTTCGGAAACATTAACAAATACGACGGGTAATTATTCTTTGGATAATACCCATATTTATTATGGGAGAGTAGAAGCATATAGTACAATAACGACAACTGCGGGTATCTATTGGCCTATGGCAGAACCTAGTTTTATTGAAGGTGTTAGAGTTAATGCCAATACTTGGACAATTATCAGCGATGTTAAAGATCGTAGTAGTTTTACGGCTGGTGGTTATCCTCTTAGAATGGATTTCAACAATGCCAATCAGGCTGGTTCAATGTATTTTGATGGGGCAATGTTAATCGATTTAACGGCCAGTTATGGTTCTAGTTATCCTGATAAGACCTATCTTGATAATCATTTAGTTTATTTTTCCGGAAGTGCTAATATAAAAACAATAAATGCTATTGATGAGGCCACATTTAAAGTGGACAATGTCAATAATTATACCAATATAACTTGCACAAATGGTGCTACAGCAACAATTGATGAGGCTGGAACTATTGCTGTTTCTAGTCCCAATCAAGATACAGTTTGCAAGTTAGGGGCTTAAAACAAAGAAAGGATAGATTATATGAAAGTTTTATGTATTGGACATTCAAGTTGGGATATAAGTGTGCCAATTGATGAATATCCAGCGGAAAATACCAAATATCGTTTTAACGAAAAATTTGCGGCGGGTGGTGGTCCTGCTGCTAATGCGGCTTACCTTTTAGGTAAATGGGGCATTGATACAGTTATTGCCACAGCGATTGGTAGTGATGATTTTGGTACGAAAATTAAAAAAGAATTTAATGAAGTTAATGTTAATACTGATTATATTGAGACATCTTATGAAAAAGATACATCATTTTCCTTTATTTTAATCAATAAGAAAAATGGCTACCGGACAGTATTTAATGTCGCAACCGAGTATCCAATGCTAAAAAAATATAATTATGAGTTTACTCCCGACATTATTTTAACTGATGGGCATGATTATGGTGCTAGTCAAAATGCTATTTCCAAATTTCCTCATGCCATTAGTGTGATTGATGCGGGACGCGTAACCCAAGAGTTAATTGAACTTTGTAAGTATATTAAATATATTGTTTGTAGTAAAGGTTTTGCGGAAACTGTAAGTGGTCTAAAATTTGATTATAATAACCCCCAAACTTTAGTTAATGTTTATACTAAATTACAAAATAAATATCCGCACGCTAATATTGTTGTAACACTAGAAGAACATGGCGCATTATATCAAGTGAATAATCAAATTAAAATTATGCCTGGACTTAAATGTAATGCCGTTGATACCACTGGGGCAGGTGATATCTTCCATGGAGCCTTTGTTTATGGCTTAGCCAATAATTTTGATATTGAAAAATGTGTTATGCTTGCCAATATTGCTGGAGGCTTATCGGTCCAAAAAATGGGTTCAAGATTATCAATTCCTAACTTATCAGAAGTACTAGATTATTATGCTAAAAAAACAGGTATGAATCAAGTACCAACGAATAATCCAACTAAAGCCCCAGTTAATGACCAAGCAGTTCCTAATAATAATGGCCAAAATGGATAATGCTATAATAACTAGTAAAACTCCCAAATTAGATTTACATGGTGAAATTGTCGCCATGGTGGAAGTTTTAGTTAATGAATTTATTAAAAGTAATAAAATACTAAAAAATGAATATGTAATTATTATTCATGGTAAAAGTACTAATATCTTAACTAATGAAGTAAGTAGGGTACTTAAAAAAAATCAAGATGTATTAGAATATCGCAAGAATAATTGGAATTTAGGTGAAACAATAGTTAAACTTAAGTTATAACCAATTATTTTTTTAAATATTATTAAATAGGTGAGTGCTATGGGTGAATTTGTCTTAAATGTTATGGAAAATTGGGGTTATATAGGAATTGGTTTTTTAATTTGTCTGGAAAATATCTTTCCTCCAATACCCTCAGAAGTAATACTAACTTTTGGGGGATTCTTAACTACTTATAGTTCACTTACTCCTTGGGGTGTCATTTTCTGGGCCACTTTAGGTTCGTTAGTGGGAGCCATAATTCTTTATTATCTGGGCTACTTTTTAAGTACTAAATTAAGTAAATTATTTAAAAATGCTGATCTATCTAAAACCAATGCTTGGTTTTCTAAAAAAGGGCAACTTAGTGTTTTATATTGTCGTTGCATTCCCATTGTGCGCAGTCTAGTTTCTATTCCCGCTGGGACAAGTAAAATGTCCATGCCCTTATTCTTATACTATACAACTTTTGGTTCAGTTATTTGGAATACCATACTAGTTTATGCCGGGGCCTTTCTCGGTGATAACTGGCCAATTGTGGCGCAAATATTAAGTCGGTATTCTAAATTAATTTTAATTATTATAATCTTATTTATAGTAGTTAAAATCTATACTAAAAGAAAAAAAAGAATTGATTAAATTCTTTTATAAAGTTTCTATTTCCGTCGGCATATTTAAATTATCGGTAGTAGGGGTTTGGTTAACATCCGTTGTTGTTTTACCCATGAATGCCGCTTTTATTTCGTCATCATCTTCGCCGATATCATCTTCAACATCGATAACTCGCAAGATTTCATCAATGCTTGTAAGTCCTGCGACAACTTTTTCTAAACCATCTTTAAGAAGGCTCGTGACATCACTTTGGTCATAAACTAGATGCCTTAATTCATTTTTACGAATATTATTGGTAATAGCATCCCGAATTTCTTGGGTAATAATTAAAACTTCATGCAAGGCAACCCGGCCAGTATAACCATTAATGCATTCGCTACAACCTTGCGGAGTATAAATTTCATCTATTTGTTGATGTAAAACTTTTTCAAACAGATTTTTTTCAAAATTTGTCGTCGGACGACTGGCACGACATTTCGGACATAATCTTTTAACTAATCTTTGCGAAATAATCCCTGTTAAGGCACTACCTAACAAATATCTTTCAACTTCCATATCGAGTAATCTTTCAATAGTGTTAAGAGAATTATTGGTATGAATTGTCGATAGAACTAAATGCCCGGTGATTGATGCTCTAACAGCAATGCGGGCCGTTTCATCATCCCGAATTTCCCCAATCATTATAACATCAGGGTCCTGCCGTAATATACTTCTTAAAGTATTACCAAAAGTAAGCCCAATTTCCGACATAACTTGGACTTGGTTAATACCAGCAATTTTCATTTCCACGGGATCTTCAACAGTTATAATATTGCGCGAAACAGTATTTAAAATTTGAAGCATTGCGTAAACAGTAGTTGACTTACCAGTTCCTGTTGCCCCAGAAACTAAGATAATCCCATTAGGAATTCGCAGTAATTTGTGAATCTTTTCTAAGTTTTTATCGGATAAGCCTAGATTTTCTAACCCAGCACTTGACATTTTGTAATTAAGGATTCGGATAACTATTTTTTCACCATCAACTATGGGTAGAGAAGAAACCCGCAGGTCAAGATCACTGGAATCAGTTAAATTTTTAATAGCACCATCTTGAGGTAATCTTGTTTCGGTAATATTCATTCCAGATATAATTTTAATTCTAGTTAAGAGATTTTTTTTAACATAATTGGGTACTTTAGCATATTCTAACAATTCCCCATCAATTCGAATGCGGACATTTAATTCATTTTCGGTCGGATCAAAATGAATATCGGATGCATTTTTATTGATAGCATCGATGATCATTTCGTTAACTATATCAACTACCGGTTTATTTTCATAATCAAAATCTCGAAACATAGCATCCCTCAACCCTTTATTCTATAAACAATTATACAATAAATATTTATTTTCTACAACCTTAAATTGGGGATATCCAAAAGTTTTTTTCTATGGTAAAATTAATTAAGGAGAATTATTAGAATAAGCTGTTGACAAACTTATGTTTGCTTGATAAAATTAAGGTGAAGGAGGACATCATGGAAGATAGATTAATTGAAAGTAATTTAAAACCTGAAGACATTTTTGATCAAAACATTCGTCCCGAAAATTTAGATGAATACGTGGGCCAAGAAAAGATTAAAGAAAATTTGCGAATTTTTATTGAAGCCGCGAAGATGCGAAATGAACCCTTAGATCATGTGTTATTATATGGTCCTCCCGGCTTAGGGAAAACAACCCTTGCGCATATTATTGCCAACGAAATGGGAAGTAATATTAAAACTGCAACAGGGCCATCGATTGAAAAAAGTGGGGATCTCGCTGCTATTTTATCGACCCTTGATCCCGGGGATGTCTTATTTATCGATGAAATTCACCGTATTCCTTCCTTTATTGAAGAAATTCTTTATTCGGCGATGGAAGATTTTACAATTAATATTGTAATTGGTACGGAAGGCAAAAGTCGGAGTGTTAAAATTGATTTGCCGCCCTTTACCTTAGTAGGAGCAACTACTAGAGCAGGGGATTTATCCAGTCCTTTGCGCGATCGCTTTGGAATTGTTAATAAATTAGAGTTTTATAGTGATACCGAACTGGCTAGCATTGTTAAGAGGACAAGTCGGGTTTTAAGTATGAATATCGATGATGATGCTGCTGTTGAACTAGCGAAGCGCAGTCGTAAGACCCCGCGGATTGCTAATCGGTTATTTAAACGGGTGCGGGACTTTGCTTTAGTTAAAGGTAATGGACGCATTGACTTAGCAATTACCCTTGATGCTTTAGATCGTTTAAATGTCGATAAGTATGGTCTAGATACGATAGATATTGAATATTTAGAAGCATTGATTAATAAATTTAATGGTGGTCCCGTGGGAGTTGAGACCATTTCCACTGCCATCGGTGAAGAAATATCGACGATTGAAGATGTTGTTGAGCCTTTTTTACTGCAAGAAGGATTTATTAAAAGAACGCGTAGTGGACGGGTTGCTTGTGAAAAGTCTTATGAACATTTAGGAATAGACCATAATCGCAGTTTATTTGAAAGTGGGGGATTATTTTGATTTTAGATGGTAAGAAAATTCGGGATGAAATTCTCGAAAACATAAAAAATAAAATAGAACTAAAAAAACTACCAATTAAATTAGCAATCATTTTAGTTGGTGATGATGAGGCTAGTAAAATTTATATAAGAAACAAAGAAAATGCTTGTAATTATGTTGGTATTATGGTCGATAAATATCTATTAGATAGTAATACAACTGAAACTGAAGTAATTAAATTAATAACTAAGTTAAATAATGATTCCACTGTTACGGGCATTATTTTACAAAGTCCGGTACCTAAGCAAATTAACTATGATAAATGTAGTAATTTAATTGCTCCAACCAAAGATGTTGATGGTTTTACTAAAGATAATATTTATAATTTATATTTAGGAAAAGATACAATTATGCCTTGTACGGTCAAAGGAATTATTCGCTTGCTCGAGTATTATAAAATCCCTTTAACAGGGGCATATGTTACCATTGTTGGTTGTGGGAATATTGTGGGGCATCCCCTTAGTTTAGTCCTTATGAATAAAGGTGCAACCATTACAGTTGCTCATTCGAAAACAACTGATTTAAAAAAAGTTACCAAAGATGCTGATATTTTGATTAGTGCCACTGGTGTTCCCCATTTAATCACTAAAGATATGGTTAAAGAAGGTGCTGTCGTTATTGATGTTGGCATCTCCCGGCGGGATGGCAAAATAATTGGTGATGTCGATTTTGCAAATGTTCAAAAAATTGCTTCATATATCACTCCTAATCCCGGTGGGGTTGGACCGATGACTGTTGCAATGATTATTGATAATTTACTAGAAATGTATGAAAGGAATGAGGTAAATGGATAGTATTTTAAGGGAAGCCTTACAAAAAGAAAGGCAAAGACAAGAAGAAAATATTGAACTAATTGCATCAGAAAATTATGTTTCTAATGCCATATTAGAATTGCAAGGTAGTATTTTAACTAATAAATATGCCGAGGGATACCCAAACAAAAGGTATTATGGGGGCTGCGAATATATTGATATTTTTGAACAAAAAGCCATTGAATATGCTAAAAAACTGTTTAATGTTGCTTATGCTAATGTGCAGCCGCACTCAGGTTCTAGCGCCAATATGGCCGTTTATCGGGCGTTACTTAATCATGGTGATAAAGTAATGGGCATGAATTTATCTAATGGGGGACATTTGACTCATGGCCATAAATTGTCTTTTAGTGGTATTGATTATGAGATCGTCGATTATGATGTTGATCCTAAAACGGAAATGATTGATTATGATGCTTTACGGGAAAAAGCCAAACGGGAAAAACCAAAAATGATTATTGCGGGAGCCAGTGCTTATTCCCGCACCATTGACTTTGCGAAGTTTAGGGAAATTGCTGATGAAGTTGGGGCGTACCTTTTTGTTGATATGGCCCACATTGCAGGTCTTGTGGCTGTCGGTCTTCATCCTTCCCCAATTCCTTATGCTGATGTTGTAACATCAACAACCCATAAAACATTGCGTGGTCCTCGCGGCGGTTTGATTTTAACTAACAATGAGGAAATAGCCAAGAAAATTGATAAAACTATTTTTCCAGGTATTCAAGGTGGTCCTTTAATGCATGTCATTGGGGCTAAGGCCGAGTGTTTCTATGAGGCATTACAACCAAAATTTAAAACATATCAAGAACAAGTATTAAAAAACATTAAAGTTTTAGCCAAAGTTTTACAAGATGAAGGCTTTCATATCGTTTCAAATGGCACTGATAACCACATGATTTTAGTTGATGTCAAAAGTGCTTGTGGCCTAACTGGTAAGGAAGCCCAAAATTTACTTGATACCATTCATATAACCGTTAATAAAAATACTATTCCAGGTGATACGGAAAGTCCAGTTCATACGAGTGGTATTAGATTGGGATCTCCTGCCATGACAACTAGAGGACTTAAAGAAGATGATTTTCGTAAAATTGGCCAAATAATTGCTAAGGCCTTAAAAAATCATGATAATCAAGAAATACTTGCCAATTTAGAAAAAGAAGTTTTGGATATAACGAGTAAATATCCACTTTGGTACGAATAGGGGTGAGGTAATGCGCGGTAAGTTAATTGTAATTGAAGGAACTGATTGTTCAGGTAAAGAAACACAAACTAAGAAAATAGTTGAAAGATGTCGGGAAAAAGGGATTAAGGTATTTAATTATAGTTTCCCAAGATATGATACTCCAACAGGTAAAATTGTCGGTGGCCCATATTTAGGTAAATCTTATATTTGTGAAGGCTGGTTTCCCGAAGGGGCAACTAATGTCGATGCTCTAGTAGCATCCGCTTACTACGCGGCTGATCGCCGTTATAACATCAAAGAAATAAATGAACATTTAGCAAATGGGGATATAGTTTTATTAGATCGTTATGTCGAATCGAATATGGCACATCAAGGTGGTAAACTTAACTCCAAAGAAGAAAGACTAAAAATGTATGAAAAATTAGATGAATTAGAATTTGGGATAATGGAATTACCAAGACCTGATGCGGTAATATTTTTATACATGCCTTCCCCTTATGCGGCGATCCTTAAGAAAAGTCGGGCAGAAGCCAGTGATCAACATGAAATTAGTGAAGAACACTTAAAAAGAGCCGAAGAAGCGTATCTCGAACTAACTGAAAAGTATAATTATATTAAAATAGACTGTGTTAAAAATGATGTCATTAGAACAATTAATGATATTAATGATGAAGTAATGAAAGTTTTTGAGGAGATTATCAAATGAATATTGCGGAATATGACTATAATTTACCCTCAGAACTTATTGCTCAAACACCCCTAAAAAACCGCAGTGATTCCAAATTATTAATAATGGATAAAGTAACTGGGGAGTTACAAGAAGATGTCTTTAAAAATATTATTGATTATTTAAATCCCGAAGATATATTAGTATTAAACGATACCAAAGTAATACCAGCCCGCTTAATAGGAGAAAAGATAGATACTCATGCCATAATCGAACTTTTACTTCTAAAAAACATTGAAGGTGATACTTGGGAATGTTTATCTAAACCTCAGAAAAGACTACATATCGGTACAATTCTATCTTTCGGAAACGGTTTATTAAAAGCAGAAGTTACTGAGAAAATGGATAATGGCTTAGTTAGAGTAAAATTAATTTATCAAGGTATTCTAATGGAAATATTAGATGAATTAGGAACTATGCCTCTGCCACCTTATATTCATGAAAAGTTAACTGATCAATCAAGATATCAAACAGTTTATGCTAAAAATATTGGTTCCGCAGCTGCTCCAACTGCTGGCTTACATTTTACGGAAGAACTTCTTGCTAAAATAAAAGCAAAGGGAGTTACTTTAGTTTATGTAACCCTGCATGTTGGCTTAGGAACATTTAGACCAGTAGAAGTAAGTGATATTACCAAACATCACATGCATAGTGAATATTATGTTATGAGTAAAGATGCTGCTGATACATTAAATAATGCTAAGGGTAAAATTTATGCTGTTGGGACAACTTCAACTAGAGTATTAGAAACAGTAAGACATAATCATGAAAAATTTGTTCCTTGTAGTGGTAATACCGATATATTTATTTATCCGGGTTTTGAATTTAAAGCAATTGATGGTTTAATAACGAATTTCCATTTACCTAAAAGTACACTTTTAATGTTAGTATCAGCCCTTTCTAGTAAAGAAAATATTTTAAATGCTTATGATTATGCTATCAAACATAATTATCGGTTCTTTTCCTTTGGGGATGCCATGTTCATAAAGTAATATGAAAAATAAATATAATATGACTAAAGAAGACAATATCTTTTTTGCTAAGAGAAAAATAATTGATAATATATATAAAAGTGCTAATTTAGAAGGAATTGCCATTACATTTACCGATACATGTTCCTTTTGTAATAACATTAATCCCGGAAATATATCAATAGATGATGTGTTAATATTGAAGGGATTAAAAGATGGTTGGCAATTTATTTTAAAAAATATTGATGCTGAATTGACAATAGATTATATTAAGAATATTTATTTTGAAATTTATATATATAAAGATTTGCAACTTCCTAGTGAATATAATTATGAAGAAGAATTAAAAGAAATATTAAATATTACTGGCGAATTAGAAAGATGTATTACTTTATTTTGTTGGATTCAAAGAAGTCAAATGTTTTTAGATGGTAATAAAAGAGTTGCTAATTTAATTGCTAATAAAGAAATGATTAAAAATGGGCAAGGTATTATAGCAGTACCAGTTGAAAAAATTGGGGAATATACTACCCAATTAATTAAATATTATGAGACCAATGATATGACAGATATAAAGATGTGGATATATAATAATTGTATTGATGGTATCTAATTTGGAGAAAAATTTGCGTTTTCATATCAAAAGTCGTGGGAAAAATTTGCGTTTTTGTGTTAAAAGTCGTGGGAAAAATTTGCAAAAATTGATAATTTCGTTTATAATTATCCTAAAAGGGAGATGTATTTTATGTTAGAAAGAAAAATAACAGAAGAATTTCTAGAGTGGAAGAAAGAAAAAAATAAGCCATGTTTATTAGTAAAAGGAGCAAGGCAAGTAGGTAAAACTTTTATTATTGAAGATTTTGCTAAAAATAATTATAAAAGTTATATTTATATAAATTTTGAACTAATGCCTGAATATAAAAATATATTTAATGGAAATTTAGATATTAAAACTTTAATTATGAAATTAGAATTAGCATTTCCGGATATATCGATAATACCTAATGATACAATTTTGTTTTTGGATGAAATCCAAGCCTGTCCCAATGCCAGGGTATCTTTAAAAAGTTTTGCGTTAGATGGTCGGATTGATGTAATAGCATCTGGTTCTTTATTAGGTCTTCATTATAAAGAAGTTAGATCTTATCCGGTTGGCTATGAAAGAACAATTAATATGTATCCCATGGATTTTGAAGAATTTTTATGGGCTTTAGGAGTTAAAAAAGATATAATTGCTAATTTAAGAGATTCTTTTAATAAAAAAATAGCAGTTGATGATTACATCAATAAACAATTTAGTGATTATTTTAAACTTTACATGATAATTGGGGGCATGCCTAGAATAGTTAGTGATTATATTGCAAATAATAGTATGAATTTGGTTATGAAGAATCAAAAAAGTATTATAGATAATTATATATATGATATTGAAAAATACGCTGAAAAAATAGATAAACCTAAAATTATTAATACATTTTATAGTATTCCTATTCAACTGGCTAAAAATAATAAAAAATTTTCCTATGTATCTATTTTAGATAATGAAATTAATAGTGGTAAACGTAAATATACGAGTAGTTTGGAATGGTTAAAAGATGCGGGTATTATTAATATGTGTTATAACTTAGAAAATCCCGCATCACCATTAGTTTCTAATATTCGCTTAGATTGTTTTAAGTTATATTTAATGGATACTGGTTTATTAGTGTCTATGTATGAAAACGCTGTTCAAAACGAAATTATTAATGGTAATTATAATATTAATAGTGGTGCTATTGTTGAAAATGTCTGTGCTGTAGAAATAAAAACTAGATATGATTATTTATTATATTTTGAAAAGAAAAGTAAATTAGAAATAGATTTTATTTTAAATATTAATGGAGTAGTTACAGCCATTGAAGTAAAATCTGGTAATAATAAACAAGCCAAATCTCTAAATTCTATTATCGATAATTATAAAACTGTGGAAAGATATATTAAATTAGAATATGATACTAATATTTATATAGATGAAAAAAATATTGAACATTATCCTTTATATATGATTATGTTTATTTAAATAAGACATATTTATGCTTTATTTTTTTCTTTTTCAACTTGATCAAATAATTTTCTAATATCAATTTCTAAAGCATCCGCGATTCTGCCTAAAATAACTATTGTAAAACCACGATTCATTTTTTTACTTTCTATTTTGGCAAGATAATTCATAGTGATACCGGCTTTATCGGCTAGTTGTTGTTGGGTTAAATTGGCCTTATTTCGATACTTTTTAATATTGTATCTGACAATGTCAAAGTAATAATTATCACTATGCATTTTTATCACCTATAAACATTATTAAAGAAAAAACTATGTTTTGATATGGACTTAATGTCCATATACAAGTTGTTTTTTAAAAGTTATAATTCAGTCATAAGGTAGGTAATAAAAGATGTCTTGTATTATCAGTCGTGATAGATAATACCGCGTTGCCTTAGCCTAATCCCATATCCCAAATATTTTTGGAATATATTACTACCAAATTCATAAATTTTACTAAGGAGGAAATTTATGAATTGTATAATACCATTTACTAAGGATATTAAATTTAATACAAGTATATCAGAGATACTTAGTATTTCTTTAGAACATGAATATACAGTTAATGATGAAGAAATACTAGGTAATTTTATTGTTACGGGAGAGTATAAAACTCATGAAGTAAGTATTAATAAGGAAAAATTTGAATATGTCTTACCATTCTCGGTAAATATTACTAAGAAAATTGATGCCGATTCAGTAGACTTTGCGATTGAGGATTTTACTTATGAAATCGTCGGTAAAGATACCTTAAAAGTTAATATTGAATATAGCATTAAAGCCTTAGAACTTCCTGAAGAAGAAGTTTTTGAACCAGTTGAAGAAACTAGGGAAACTTTTGAAGAAATATTAGATAGTATTGATGAAGAAATAGAAGATCAAAAGAAAGAAGAGGATAATGTGGATACATTAGTTAGTGATGAAAGAGAAGAAGTAGGAGAAGAAACAAGTGCAGTAAATGAAATAACAACTGCAGAAAAAAATGCTATTTTAGAAAGTGTTAATCCAGCTGAAGAAACATTTGTAACTTATCATATTCATGTCATGAAGGAAACTGATACGATTGAATCAATCTGTGTTAAATATAATACAACATCCAATGTTCTTGGAGAATATAATGACTTAAGTACTGTTGCTATTGGGGATAAATTAATTATTCCGGAAGTTAATGAATAGAAGCCTTGAAGTATTAAAAGCCATTTATAAACCATATCGTTATACATTAAAAGGTAAAGCAACTTTACTTGAAACAACTAGCGGAGACTTTATCATTAAACCTAAAAATAAAAATGTTAGTGAATTATATAATTATTTAATAAGTCGAGGTTTTGATAATTTTCCCAAATTAGTTGATGCTTCCAGGAAAGATGTCTATGTTTATGAATATGTCGAATCGATTAGAATGCCCCGGGAACAAATGTGTGATGATATCATCGATCTAATAACTAGTTTGCATAATAAAACTAGTTATTTTAAAGAAGTTAGTGAAGATACCTATAAAGCCATCTATGAAGATATAAAAAGTAATGTTAATTATTTAAAAAATTATTATGAGACCATGTTTGAAATTGGCTTTAGTGAAATCTATTCTTCCCCAGCAACTTATCAATTTTTAAGAAATTATTATAAAATCAATGCCGCGCTAGATTTTTGTGAAAAAGAATTAGATGAATGGTATGAACTAATAAAAGGGGAGACTAAAACTAGAGTAGCAGTTGTTCACAATAATTTAAGTCTCGATCATTATTTAAAAGGGAGTAGAGAAGTTTTAATTAGTTGGGATGATTATTTAATTGATACCCCAATTATTGATTTAGTTAAGTTATATAAACATGAATATTTAAATATGAACTTTGCAGAAGTTTTAGAAAGATATATGTATAAGTTTCCTTTATTAGAATATGAAAAAAAGTTATTGTTTATTTTAATAACTTTACCACCCGAAATAAAGAAATGTGATACAACATTCTTACAATGCCGCGAGAATAGTCGCATTATCGATTATGTCTTTAAGACAGAAGATTTAATTAGACCCTATTATAGTGTTGAAGAGCCTCAATAACTGGCTCTTTTAATGTGGCCAAATAATGCGACCTAAAAAGAAGAAAAACAAAAATATTTCTAAAATTAAAACAAAGATATTCCACCTAAAGGGGAGAATAAAAGTAATTATTAATTGATAAAATATTAAAATTGCTAAAATAAATAAAATTAAAACCGTAAAACCCCCACTAGGGCGTCTTCCACATGGATACATGTTATCACCTTATAATAATATATGTGAAAATAAATGATTAGTCTTTCAAAAAAGATAAAAATAGTTTATAATAAAATTAATAAAATAAGATATGCGTGGTGTTCCTATGAAAAATAAGCGTGGTTTTGTATTTATTGAAACAATTATTACGGTTGTTGTTTTATCAACATCTTTATTATATTTATATAGTTCTTATAGCAATATTATTCATAATGAAGAAGCAAGACTTTACTATGATGATCCCGCCTATATATACAGGACTAATTATGTCAGAAAATTTTTAGAAAGTTATACTAATATTGAAGAAATAAAAACTTATGCTTTAACTAATAGTTATATTGTTACTATTGGTCCATTATTTGATAATATGTTTAATGAAATTATGTCTCTTAATAATATGCAAGCATCGATGGAAAATATGTTTAATAATTTTAATATTAATCAAATGCTTTTAGTAGATTCTGCTATGTTGAATGAGTGTAGTGTTAATTCCGAAGATGAAAAATGTGTTAGTTCAACATCTAATTTAAGTTATAATATGAATAATTATCTAAGAACTTTAAATAGTACAGATTATGAGTATTATTTAGTAGTTGAATATTCCGAATATTTAAGTGATGGTTTAATTAGAAAGTGTATACCTGGAGAAAACGAAGGCTGTACAATGTATTATGTTTCCCTAGGGTTATAGGTGAATTATGAAAAATAATAAAGGTTTTATATCAATATCAGTTGTTTATTCATTTTTTATGGTATTTTTATTGTTATTACTTTTTATCGTTAATAATTTAATTAGTAATCGAACCATGCTAACAGCCATTGAAAACGAAATTAAAGAAGATATTACTGATGCCACTTTTTCGAGGTATTTAGTTAATCATGCCACGGATTTAGGGCTTGTTCACCACAGTAGCAGTTTAACTAATGGGGCGGGGGATAATTCGTACCGTTATAGTGGGGAGGATCCTGCCAACTATGTCTGTTTTGGTTCTAATGCAGATGTTTGTCCTAGTGCTAATTTGTACCGGATTATTGGCATTATTGGTGGCCGGGTTAAATTAATTAAAGCAACAAGCATTGGAGAAATGGCAATTGATAATACCAATACCAATTATTATGTCAATACTAATATCTATACTTATTTAAATAATGATTTTTTAAATTCTTTGGGTGAATATAGCAATTTAATTGCTACAACTACTTGGTATGTCGGAGGTATAAATAGTGATACCATTACTACAATAAAAAATATTTATGATTATGAAGTTGGTATTAATCGCAATAATTTAGTTCGAATAGATGAAAAAATCGGTTTAATGTATATTTCTGATTATGGTTATGCTAGTAGTATGATTGATCCTGCTTTAACTAGTAGTGATAACTGGCTATATAGTGGAGTTGCTGAGTGGACACAATCTCGATTAAATACCACAACTAACGAATTTTTCTTCATAACAGATACAGGAACATTAAGTAGTGGTGATGTTGCTAATCTTTATCAAGTAAGGCCGGTATTTTATCTAAATAGTACCACTACTTGGCAAAGTGGCGATGGCACTATGACATCACCATATAGAATTGAGGGATAATATGCTTAATAAAAAAGGTACAACTCTAGCGGAAGTTATAATTAGTATTGCTTTAATATCAGTTGTTCTAGTATTCATGATTCGGTTATTAATTGATTTAAATAATATGGAAACTAATGCTAATTTTGCTAGTGCTAATCAAATGACGCGCGCCGAAATTATTAGAATGATTGGTAATGATTTAAATGATTTAGAATTAACTCAAGTAATTGATACCAGTACCGAAAACAATCTAAGTATAACTTTTAATTTTAGTAATGGAACAAATTCTTTAATTACAGCGGAAAGTGATACATTTACCTATACTGATGCAAGTGGCTTTACTAGGACGTGGAGTATTGAAGGTGGCACAATTTATGTCGATCGGGCCCATGTATATTATAGTCCCGATACTAAAAGTGAAGAAAATAAAATATTTACTTTAACTATTGACATTGAAATTCATAATACTAACGCCGAAAATGATGTTGAAAACAATAACACTTTAGATGATATCATCATCAGTTACTCAGGTAATGCCGATCTTTTTACCACTCCCCTTACTTGTTTAGGTACCGATTGTGAGTAATACAGCAATAATTGTTTGATAAATTCGCCCCCTTAAAAAATATTGATATTTAATACCTGCTTCATCTAAAATGCATTTGACTTGAGTGTGAATGGAAAGACCCCCAAAAGAGATAAAAAGCATTGCGAGCACTTCTTTAAAAGGCAAATTAGTATTTATCAAACTATTTAAGCCCTGGGTCATTTCCAATATTCCCCGGAAGAAAATATTTAAATTTAAAATATTACTAATAACTAAATAAAAAGTAATTGTTCCTAAAACCATTGTTGTGGTACTCATCGCTTTTTTTATGGAACTCGCAATATCAAATTTGCTTTCCTTAACAGTAGTTGGTTTATTTTCTAATATTTTTCTAACAAATAAATAAATTATAATATTACTTAAATAATGAATAAGCATTAATTTAATACTAATAAAAGTACTACCAAAAATAGAATTTAACATGGTATATAAAAATAAGGGATTAGCAAAATAAGTAAATAATAAAGTTAGCTCGGCATTATTTTTACTCATTTTACCTTTTTTATAAAGATTAGTTATGATGACTGCTGATGTTGGTGAACCACTAAGTAGGGATGCAAATAAAGCATAATGACTATTATTTTTGAAAAGTTTTTCAAATCCTAAGTTAATCAAAGTATCATTAATGATAATCATAATAAATAGATAAGGAAATACTTTATTTAACCAAAGTTCTACTGCTGTAATACTACTACTTAAAACTAAAGGATAATTTTTAAATATTAAAAAAATGAGTATAAGAATTGTCAAATAGATTAAATTTTTTTTCATAACATAGTCCTTTTTTGCTATAATTAATTAGGTGATCTAATTGTTTAGTAAATTATATTCAAATATTAAAAATTTTATTGTTGAAAATTATAAATTCTTAATTATTTGGGGAATAATTATTTTTTTGTTTTTTTATGAATTTCCCTTTGTTATTTATACTCCTGGGGGAATTGTAAATTTGGAATCGCGGATTGAGGTTACTGATGGTTATGAATCGGATGGCACATTTAATATGAGTTATGTTTCTTTAGTTAAAGGGACACTCCCGATGATTCTTTTATCATATGTTATTCCCAACTGGGATTTAATTAGTAGTAGTGAAATAACTAGTGAAGATTCCTCAGTTGATGATTTGCTCGAATTAGAAAAGTTATATATGACTTCTTCAATCGATAATGCAACAATTCTTGCCTATAATAAGGCTGGGGCTGATATTAATATAACTAGAGAAGTAAATACAATTGTCTATATTGCTGATGAGGCCGAAACGGATTTGGAAGTTTATGATGAAATTTTAGAAGTTGAAGGTCAAGTAATTAACTCGGTTAGTGAGTTAAGTGCCATTGTTACTGATAAAACTGTTGGGGATTCCCTAAATATTGTAGTCAGTCGTAATGGTAAGGAACAAAATTGCACAGCAAAGATATATGATACTCCCGATGGCTTAAAAATTGGCATCTCCTTTTTGACGACTTATGAATATGATACAACCCCAGAAATATCAGTGAAAACTCGCTCTAGTGAATCCGGATCAAGTGGGGGATTAATGCTTGCTTTAGCCATTTATGATGCTTTAGTAGAAGAAGATATTACGAAAGGACGGACGATAGTAGGGACTGGAACAATTTCTTTGGATGGCACAGTCGGAGCCATTGATGGTGTTAAATACAAAATTTTAGGTGCCGTCAAAAATGATGCGGATATATTTTTGTGTCCCCTAGAAAACTATGAAGAAGCCCTAAGTGTAAAGGAAGAATTTGATCTTGATATCGAAATTCACGGAGTTGCAACTTTTGATGAGGCCCTAGAATATTTGGATAGTTAAAAATAAAAGTTATTTTATTGACACAATTAGAAAATAATGGTAAAATATTACACAATTATTTAAATTATATTTTACTTAATGCGTTTTGGAGGAGGAGGACCTTATTTTAGTCCCTCTTTTTTTGAGGTTGTATATTAAACTATCTATAGTAAAGGAGCAAAGGTTGAAAATAAAAACATGAATTTTGCCCATGACAAAAACCGTCAATGAAGACGCTAAAATAAATCAAACACAT
>CALVVK010000014.1 GCA_944363825.1 uncultured Bacilli bacterium
AGTTAGAATATTATAATGGCATAACTGATTGTAAGAGTGGTTGCGATAGTTTTCCTGATAATTGGGATGTGTTTATAGGTATGATATTAAAGAAATTCATTATTAAATTAGACTAATGTTTACCATATGTTTGTTCAAATAATGACATATTTAATATTTTTTAAATAAAGAGAATATATTTTTAGTTTTCTTATTATTAATGTATGCATTAAATAAAATGCCTATTAAATTTGTTAGTACATTTTCAAAATCACGACTACTATCACTATAACCAGTGGCATAGTGAACAATTTCATGTGTAAGGATACCTAAAAAACTTATTTTTGAAGATAGTACACTTCTTTTTATTATTATAATGTTTTTTCTTGGATCATACAGACCTTGTGTAACATTTCCAAAATTATCAACTCGAATAGTTTGGGAAATTTTTACTGGTATTTTTTTAAAATTAAAATCACTTATATTGTCTTGCAAAAAATCAAATACAATGTTTTGAATATCATATACTTCTTTTTCTTTAGATGTTAATTGTTTATATTCAACAAAATCATATTCAAAACTATTTTCATATTCGATATACACATCATCAAATGTACTAATACTATCGGAAACTTTTCCATATACACTATCGGGAATTAAAACTAATTTTTTCCCACTTTGTTGGAGAATTTCAACTTGTTCATTTGTTAGCTCTGATCTTTGTAACGGAGTCATGAATACAACTTCATTAGTTTTATTTAGAGTCTTTACTGCATATGATGCAACATCAACCCAACCAGACTCATCTTTATTAGTTCCTCGCATTATATTATCAATGTCTTCTACTAAAGTTAATAAAACTTCTTTTGATTCACAATTTTTCAAAATATTTTTTATACTATCAGCATATGCGGTTCTTCCAACATTAGATCTTTCCCTATTTAAGGATTTTTTAATTTGAGCAGAAATATTTGTAATATTGTACGAAAACATAAAATTTTCCTCATTTGCAACAAGAACACCATTTATATAAATATTTGCAATATCATTTGATTTCTTGTATACTTCCCCATATTTAGTAGTTTCCAATGGTATATTATATTTAGCAAATTTAAGAAACATCGCTTTTGCATCTTCTATATCTTGATCATTTACTCCTTTAATAATAAATTCGGTACCTATCATTTGTGGATCAATAGAAGGAGAAAAAACAGCATGTAATGTTTGAATATTAAATCCCTCTTTATTTGCCATTTGGGTAGTTATGTGTGCATATCTAGAGTTTATAATAACCTCAATGTTTTTTCTATAAAATACTGCTAATGCATCTTTTAAACCAACTCCAAATTTTCCAATAAGATTAGGATTTTCTAGTTTCTCTTTATTTTCATTTTGTGTAAAATGAATGCTTTGTAATCCTCGACCATAATCTCTAACTATCCATGAATTCTCTCTTTTATAAATTTCAATATCTCTTGTATTTGTTAATTGCTGTTCATCTAATGCGTTAGCAATAACTTCTCGTATAGCATGTTTAACTTCCCAATGTTCCAAAACTTTTTCAATATTTAGGTCAAATAACTCTTTCATAAGACAATCCTTTCCATTTCAAAATTTTTGGCTTTTAAGAACCATTATATCAGTTATTGACATTATATCATTTATATTTGAATATTTAAATATTTACACACTACTTATTTGCATAACAATAATTATTTATAAAGACTCAAATTTTTATTTTACTAATTAAAAATTTTGTGTTAATATTATTTTGAAAAGTATAAAAATTGTCGAAATATGTTTTTTAAAAATATAATTAGTATAAAAGTAAAAAATATTAATAAAAAGTGTGGAGGAACTATGGATGAGACTGATAATAAGAATGAAATTAATAAAAAGGAAATTATAAAAACTATTAAAAAAATTATAAAAATTTGCTTTTGGGCATTCATAATATTTTGTCTTGGATGCTACATATATAGCGAAGTGGCTCCTGTAGAATGTGAAGAAGGAGCAACATTAATAGATGGAGAATGTTATTCCTGCCCTGAAGGATATGAAGTAAACGTAGAAGAAAAAGTTTGTGAAAAAATAGCAGAAGAAAATGATAATGAAGAACCAACAATTGAAAACCCAGAATATAGCGAATTTATTGTAGATATGTATAAAGACAGTTGTAAAGAATATGATTATGAAGAAATATTTAGATATGCTGAAAGTTATGAAGGAGAATTTGCAAAATTTACTGGAGAAGTAATACAAGTTTTAGAATCAGATTTTTATGGTATGAAAACATATCAATTAAGAGTAAATGTTACTAAAACACAATATGGATATGAAGATACAATATATGTTTTTTATACCCCAATGCAAGGAATGCCACGGATTTTAGAAGGTGATATCGTAACGGTATATGGCTCTTTAAATGGACTTGAAACATATACATCTGTGATGAACAGTACTGTAACAATTCCTAGTATACTTTCACAATATATTGAAATACAATGATTTAGGAGAAAGAAAAAATGAAAAAATGTAAATATTGTAAAAGTGAAATAAATGAAGAAGCCATAGTTTGCCCTATATGTAAAAGAAATCAAAATCAGCGAAGAAATATTAATATTGCAATTATAATTATTGGTGTAATATTTATTATAGTAATTTTATCTTTTATCGGAAAAGAAGTAGATAAAACAAAAGATGAAATTGATAGAATAAATGGTAATTCTGTTGAACAATTAGAAGATTGGCTTGAGGGTTAAGAAAATAATAGATTCTTACAGCACATCAAAATCTTTACTAGATAATATATTGTAATTTTCATTTAGAAAATTTTGTTTTATATTATTATAGAGTTCTTTGAATTTTGATGGATTAGTTCTAATATATTTTATAAATAATTGAACTTGAATATTTAAGGAGTATCTATTTTCCCTATCAAGCAAGTCTTTTATTTCCTGTGGATTAGTCATTTTATAAACAACATAAATATCCCAATAAATAAGCAAAACTTCTCTTACTATTTCTCTTAACTCATTTTCATCTTCTCTGCTTATTTCAAAGTTATCATCTCCGTGGATGTATCTTGATCTCAAATTATAAAAATTTATTATTTTCTTTTTAGCCTCTCTAGACATCTTATTGGATAAGAACAATATTTTAGTTGCATATTTAGAAATAACTGTAGATATACTTTTATTTTCTAAATCTATATTAAAAAGAGATTCTAATGATGAAAACAATAAAATAAATCTTACTCCTATATCTAAAGTGTTAAAAGAGTTAACATAAAAGTTTAATGCTCTTTTAAATCTCAAATTATTATTTTCTAAATCATTAATAGTCGAATCAGAAATATAAAAACATAGTCTATGTACTAATTTTGTTTTCATTTCATCATCATAATTATTAACCACTAAATCAGTTGTTTCCGTATTCATATATCCAATTTTGGTAAATAATTTATCATTCTGATAAACAAGAGTTGTAAAAACGGGTAATGTTATTCCTAAACCTGTTAAAAGTCTTAATTTTCTTTGTAATAGATTAACTTTATCTAATTGATATCTTAAAAAAACTTTTTGAAATTCATCTTTAGAAATCTCATCATCTATTTCATATTCAAATAATTCTTCATTTTCAAAATATTCATATAAATTTTCTTTTTGGCCTTTGTAAGAATATAACGAATGAATTAAATGACCTGCAGAATAAAAAATATAATCTGGATTATTAATATCTATCATTAATTCACTATTGTATACACCAGTTTTTTCAGTGTATCCATCAATTTTAAAATTTTTCATTGGAAAAATACCACTTATTAAGATTTTAGTTCTATAAAACAATTTCATGTTATTATCACTCCTTATTTACTTTGCAAATTGGCAGCATTTATTAATATTTATTATATCATTTCGAATTATAATTACATATATTATTTTTATTTGTTTTCAACAAAATCAACAACTTTTTAAACACTTTTTACACAAATTCGTACAAATTTTAAACACCATTTTGTTGCATTTAGTTTGTCAAGTGATATAATGTGGTAAAGTTGGATAATTATAAGTTGGAGCAAGAAATCTAAAA
Organism: uncultured Bacilli bacterium; assembly: GCA_944363825.1. Lineage (GTDB taxonomy): Bacteria > Bacillota_I > Bacilli_A > RF39 > UBA660 > Onthocola_B. The sequence goes on from CALVVK010000014.1 coordinate 4,072, forward strand.
ATGTTTCTTGTTTTTTTATTGTAATTAACTAATTTTTGTTATGGAATAGAAATTGTTATATTAAAAGCGCTAAATTTATGTACATTATTTTTTAAAAAAATACAAAAATAATGTACATTTTTCATTTGATTTTTAAAGTCAAAATATGAGAAAAAATGTACATTTTAGAGTAAAAAGAGCCTTAATTTGTTATAACATCTGTTAGACAAATGGGCTTTTTTAGGTCATTTTGGCTTATTTTATGTTCGTCATATATTTGACAATTAAAGATTTGTCATACAAGTAAAAACTTAAAAATACCTTATATTTAGGGTAAACTTCCCACTGGGAAGTTGTTGTGTCAGACACCATTATCCTGCTTATACAGGATACTTAAGTTGGTACATAAAATTAGTAAAAATAACAAAAATCGTGTACATTTTTAGGTACATTAAAAGTATGATTATATAAGGGGGGATAGTTATTAATCATACATATACTAATAAGGATTTAAGAGTAACTATATATGATGCTAAAGGTAATATAGTTGATCCTAAAAATATAACAATAAAAGAAAAGATAGTATATGAAATAATTAATAAATATTATAATAAAAGTATTAACAATTCCTAAAATGCATGGTAACATAGAAATGCAATCTTAAGTATATGTGTGCTTTTATGTAAAGGAGGTATGAATTTATAAAAGCAGGCTTATATGCTAGGGTTTCAACAGAGATTCAAGTCGAAGGCTATTCTATTGATGCTCAAAAAGAATATTTACTAAATTATGCTAAAGCAAAAGAATATACTGAATATGAATATTATGTTGACGGTGGTTATAGTGGTAAAGATTTAAATAGACCCGCTATTCAAAAATTAATAAGTGATTGTAAGAGTGGAAAAATAGATTGTGTATTTGTTTTTAAACTAGATAGAATATCTAGAAGTCAAAAAGATACTTTATATTTAATTGAAGAAGTATTTAATAAATACAATGTTGGTTTTGTTTCTATTAGAGAAAATTTTGATACCACTACACCTTTTGGTAAAGCTATGATTGGAATACTTTCGGTATTTGCTCAACTGGAAAGAGAAACAATACTTGAGCGAACTCGTATAGGTATTCAAAAAAGGGCTGAGTCAGGTTTATGGCGAGGTGGTGGTAAAATACCTTATGCTTATGATTATGATAGTACATTGGGTATTTTAGTGCCTAATAAAGAGCGAGTAGAAAAACTACATAATATGATTTCTTTATATTTAGATGGTTTAAGTTTTAATAAATTAGAAAGTATATTTGGTATGGATGAAAGTTTAATATCCCAAATTATATTAAATAGAACAAATTTAGGTATTGTTCCTTATAAAGGACAAGAATTTATTGGTCAGCATGAAGCAGTTATTACTGAAGAAACTTATAATAGATTAATTGAAACTGTTAAAATGCGTAGTAAAACGAGAACTGAAAGGCATTATCTTTTATCGGGCAAAATTTATTGTGGTAAATGTGGTGCCAAATATAGATATCAAAAATGGGGTAAGAGATTAATATGTTATTGTTATTCCCAACAAAAAAGCAAACCTAAATTTATCAAAGATCCAAATTGTCAAAATAAAAGATGGGATTCTTTTGAAATAGAAGATGCAGTTTTAGAATGTTTATTTGCTATGGCTTTAGATGAAAATTTGTTTAGAACTAATTATAAACTAACAGAAGTAAATGTTTTAGAAGAATATGAAAATAGATTAATAAAAGTGCAAAAACAAATTGAAAATTTAGTTAATTTTATTGCAGATGATATTGCAGTAGAAGTTACTAAAAAGAAGTTAGAAAACTTGGAGACTGAAAAAGAAACTCTAGAAAAAGAAATATCTGATATTAAAAGTAAAAATGAAAAAAATTTAAATAAATTAGATATATTAAAAAATTTACAATCATCATGGTTTAATATGACTTTTGATGAACAAAGACTAATAATTGAACATATTGTTGATAAAGTAATAGTTACCAACAATAATATAGATATTAAGTTAAAAATATCTTAATTTTTTATAAATTAGTTTGAAAAATTACATATGTTTATTAATGATTATATTATAATATTATTAATAGATGGAGGTTTTACATTATGTTAAAAAACAATATAGTAATTTATCTTCAAAAGATGGTATTGTTAAAGTAGATACAATGCTAGATAATGAAACAATTTGGATGAATCAGAGTGAACTTGCTAAATTAATTGATACAATTAAAAATAATATTTCTCTACACATGAAAAATATCTTTGAAAGCGGTGAATTATTAGGAAGTGCAACTGTTAAGGATTTCTTAACAGTTCAAAAAGGGATTTTCGCAAAGTTTTGCAGAAATTTTCGCAGAGATTAATTTTTTGCTAAACCGTTCTCCCCATACCTAGGATAGCCCAATTAAACTCATTGATATATTAAGTTTTAAACTAGATATAATTGTTTTATATGAACTAGGTATAACCAGTTTAGTTAAAATCTGTCCTTTAGTAGCCCCAAAAGATTTGATCAGTTTTATTTTATTTTCATCAATATTTAAAAAGCCATTATATATTGAAATTATACTAACTATTAAATTAATTAATAAAGCCATAACGATAATACTTTTCGTATTTGCCCCCGCAATTATGATAATCAGTGGTCCTAAAGCAACTTTGGGTAAAGAATTAATCATGGTGAGAAATGGATCGATTATATCAGCAAGTATTGGTACTTCATAAAGAATTATAGCGATAATAAATCCTAGCAAGATACCAAGTACAAAAGCAATAATAACTTCTTTTAAAGTAGTAAATATATGATTAAATAGATTATTTTGGTTTATTAAACTTATTATTGTATCGATTATTTCACTAGGTTTTGAAAAGACAAATGTATTAATAATATTTTTATTCGCTAAAAATTCCCAGAGAGTAAAAAAACCAATAACTATTAAAATTTGCCAAGTAACAACTAAACATTTGCGTAATTTTATTTTTTTTAAAAACTTTTTTTGTTCATCAGACATTTTTATCTAAGTCCTTCCAAAGTAAATCATAATAATACGCAAAATTTGCACATTTTCTTCTCGCCATGGGATTATTACCATCCAAAGTGATTTCGTAGGTATTCTTTATTTTCGCGGGTCTTTTAGATAAGACAATAATTCGATCCGCCAAACTTAAGGCCTCAGCAATATCATGAGTAATCATAACCACTGTTTTCTTTTCTTTTTTTATAATCTTAGCAACATCTTCACTAACCGATAATCTAGAAACATAATCAAGGGCTGAAAATGGTTCATCTAAAAGCAGGATATCGGGCTTGGTTGCCAGTGTTCTAATTAAAGCCACGCGCTGCCGCATTCCTCCTGATAATTGATGGGGATATTTCTCTAAAAAATCACCAAGACCATATTTTTTTAGTAATTCTTTAGTATATTCAATATTTTCTTTGGTTGCTTCATGCCTTATATCCAGTCCTAAAAGTGCATTATCTAAAATATTTAACCAAGGAAATAAGGCATCTTCTTGTAACATATAACCAATTTTCAATCTGCGATTTTGCTTTATTTCCCCTGAGGACAAACTATCTAAATTGGCTAAAATGTTTAGCAAAGTCGATTTGCCGCAGCCACTAGAACCAATAATACATAAAAATTCTTCTTCATATACATCAAAAGATATCTCATTAATGGCTTTAATTTCCCCTAATTTAGTGTGATAATTTTTACTTAATTTTTTTATTTCGAGTAATTTATTCATGATAGAAATTATTTACTAAATCTGCATATGGAACATACGCTTCAAGTAATTCAAAATCGATTAAGAAATCTTCTAAATTAGTAAATATTTCTTCACTTATGTAGGGGTTATCTAACCAACAGTCATATTCTTTATAGCGATCAATCATGGTTGCTAGTTCATCAACATCAGTATCAGGAAATTGCTCAATTATATCTTTAGCAACAGTTGTTGCATCATTATTCGTTGTATATTCTATTCCCTTATTTATTGCTGTAGTAAATGCCTCAATTACATCTTTATTTTCGGAAATATAACTTTTACGGGCATAGAAAGCCGTATAAGGGACTTCGCCGCTCATTTCACCAACACTAGCAACAACTTGCCCATAGCCATTTTCTTCTAAGGATGTGGCATTAGGTTCAAACAGATTAACAAAATCGCCAGTTCCCCCGATAAAAGATCCGGATAAGGCCGCAAATTCGACAGAATAATTAATATTTACTTTTTCAATATCGATTCCCATATTTTTTAAGCCATTTAAGAAATTTAAGGCTGGCATTCCCGTTGATCTTCCCACTAATATTTCCTTACCATATAAGTCCTCTAGGGAAAAATCATCATAAGAATCCCGAGCCACAATAAATTGGCCATCTCTTTTAGTTAGTCCTGCAAATATTTGCAAGTAATCCGCTTCATTTTGATCGTAAACATATATTGCTGATTCGGCTCCTGCAAAACCAATTTCCACATCATTTGATAGCACAGCAGCACTAACCTTGTCGGCCCCTGGTGTTAAAATAAGTTCAATATCTAATCCTTCATCTTCAAAGTACCCTTTTTCAATTGCCACATATAATGGGGTATAAAAAGAACTATGTGTAACCTCCGCTAATCTAACTTTAGTTAATGCTGTATCTTCCTCTTTATTAAACACTTTAAATAAAATAAAAGATATACCAACTATAATTATTAAACAAATTATAACAATAATACTTTTCTTTTTCAAAAATATTCCTCCTTCTAAAATAATATATGAGCAATTGAAATTCTCGGTACCTACTTGCCAAAAACTTCTTGGAAGTTTAGTGTTAAAATTAGGTTTTAATGAATAAGAATACGGAAGTATTAGTTGCCGAATATAATGAAGTATCTAAATTCTTTGATAGAATTATAGAAGTTAAAAATATTCATTATGCTCCTTATATTATCGAAGGTATATATGAGGACGGTGATGAGAACAGTAATCATCTTAGAACTAACCTAAGTGAATGGTTTAAGGGAAGAGGTATCCCAACTTGGCGGGATAAGTTAGATATTCTTTTACATCGACTTAATATTGCTACCCCAAGCGAATTATTAGATAAAGCATTTGGACTATCATTATCAGATCAATATTGGATTAAGCCTTATGGCAGTAATATTACTTATGATGATGTGAATTTTTTTGATAACGACTTTGACTATGCTGAATTTTTAGAAGCATCCCTGTCTTTGAATAGCAAAGTTGTTATAAGGGAATCAGCCTTAAAAACCCCAAATAATACAACGGATGGTATGCTAAAAAAGCCTGGATTATTGAAAATGGTGTTAGATATTTACTTAAATCCGGCTATAAGAATGAGGTGTTACAACCATTTAATGAAGTTTTGGCATCTATGATATGTGAGAGATTAGGCTTTGATCATGTACCTTATACTTTAGCAACTTATAAGAATATGGTAGTATCTATTTGTCCCTGTTTTATAACCAAAGACACCGAACTTATAACAGCATATCACATGAAAAGATTTGATAGTGTAGAGGACTATGAGACATACATTCAAAAACTGGAAGCCGAAGGAATAACTGATGCTAGAATCAAAATGGAAAATATGTATATACTTGACTACCTTATTATGAATGAAGATCGCCACTTGAATAATTTTGGTATCATTCGGGATGTTTCTACTTTAAAGTGGGTAGATGTTGCTCCGACATTTGACAATGGCCAAAGTCTAAATATCCAAGACTATAATCAAGATGAAGTGATAATCTCCGGACATGGCAGACTATTTTATGAAGTAAAGCCTTTTGATGAGATAATCAAAGTAGTTAAGGATTTAAAGCGAATCAATATTGAAGCATTAAAAGATATTCCCGAAGAATTCGATAAGTTACTTCATAAATATCAACACATAACGAAAATGAGTGATGCAAGAATATATCGGTTATGTGTATTACTCCAAAGGCTAATTAATAAATTAAAAGATATGATAGAAAGTAAATAATTAATTTAAACCATACAAGAAACCGTACAAGATACCATACAAGATAATTGCTTGTTTTTGGTAAATATAGTATAATATTATTAGGTGATAAAAAATGAAGTATTATCCTCCATATTCGATTACAAATACAATGTTAGACTATATAGGTAGCATTATGGAAAAAATCGGTCAAATAAAGAATTATAATAATTTGAATAAAATGCCAGTATTAAGAAAAAATATGCGTATTAACTCGATTCATTCAACTTTAGCCATTGAAGCAAACTCATTATCATTAAAAGAAGTAAAAGATGTTATCAATGGTACTTTAGTAATAGGTCCAGAGCGGGAAATAAGAGAAGTTAAAAATGCTTATAAAGCATATGAACTAATAGGTAAAGTAAGCCCGTATGAAGTTAATGATCTATTAAAAGTATATGAGATTTTAACGGATATGTTAATAGATGAGTCAGGTGTTTTTAGAAGTGGTAATGAAGGTGTATTTGATGAGGCGGGGAATTGCATTTTTATTGCACCATCACCAAATTTAGTGCCGGACCTAGTAAATAATCTCTTTGAATTTATTAGAACCAAAAAAGATACCATCCATCCTTTAATTTTATCATCTATATTTCATTATGAGTTGGTATTTATTCATCCTTTTAGTGATGGTAATGGGAGAATGGCTCGTCTTTGGCAAAATATAATCCTTGCCGATTGGAAAGAAATATTTGCTTATGTTCCAATAGAATCGTTGATTAAAAATTATCAAGACGATTATTATAAAACTATAAATGATTGCAATAATGCCGGAAATTGCACAAAATTTATTGAATTTATGTTAAAAATGATTGATGAGACTTTTACTGATTTAATAAATAAAATAGATAAAGAAATAACTCATCAAAATGAATATGTTAATAAATTATTAGCAATTATGGATTGCAATGTTCCAATGAGTACAAAAGAAATGCTAGAAAAATTAAATTTAAAATCGAAACAATCATTTAGAGAAGTATATTTAAATCCGGCGATCGACATGGGTGTTATAAAAATGACAGATCCTGATAATCCAACAAGTAAAAATCAAAAATATTATAAAGAGGACTAGATAAGGCATGATAAAGTTGGCTAAAACATATTTACAATTTGAAATTTCTTTGTTATAATTTATTAGAATAAAGGGCGTGATTAAATGAAAATGTTGTCAACTGAAGTTAGAACTTTACTAGATAAACTGTATAATCTGCGTGGGGAAGATAGTGTTATTCTTACTAAAATGAATAAAGAAAGAGAAGAGGCTATTGAAACTCAAGAGCGGACTAAAAATGAAAAGGAAGTTCTAATTAATGAAATAGAGAAGTTAACACAAGAAGAAAAAACTCTAGCGGAAGAAGGCGAAAAATTAACATCTGTATTAAGTAGTATTAATAGAGATGATTTTGCAACGGTTCTTGATCGACTTAATATTGATTTTGATCCGGCGGTAATAAATGAAAAAGTAAATAGATTACTTCCAGAAACGATCAATAAAGTTGTGGCGGAAAACAAGAAGGCAAGCGAAAAACTAGAAAGTGTCGATATTGAGATGAATAATGCCATAACTAAGGTTGAAGAGTTAGGTATTAGAAAAGATGAAGCGTTAAGTAATCAAGCCAAACTTAATGAATACTTCAATTTAGCCTTAGCGGGCAATATTAATATAACTCGGGATGAAATCACTAGTTTACTAGAAAAATTTAATTTTAGTGAAAATGAACAACGCGAAGCGGCGAAAATATTGATGTTCCCGGAAGATGCTTTATATGAATATGATGCTTCATTTAAAAGTGGCGATAAAGTATCAGGTAAAACGATAACTGAAGTTCTAGCTGAAGCCAAAAAAGAATCGGAACCTAAAGTTACCAAGGTCGAAACTAAAAAAGAAGAAGTAGTTGAAACTAATTTAGATCCAGTAAAGGAAAGTGCTAGTAAAGATTCTGTATTAGAAGAAATATTTGATAAAGTCATTGAAGAAAATAAAGATAAATTAGGTATTGAAACACCACCAGCCAAAACTTCCATCTTTGAAGAAGAACAAACACCTGAAGAAGTAAAAGCAGAACCAACAACTAATGTTAAAGATGAATTATTTAAAGTAATGGAAGAAAGTGGTTTAAATCCAAATGATTTTAGTGCATCTAGTGTTGATAAACTATTAAATAATTATGATGCTGACACATTAAAGAATAATGTTGCGGAATTAAAAAATAAAAATATTGATCTACGTATATTGAGAGAAAATATTGAAATATTATATGATAAAGAATTAAAAGAAAAGATTGATAAATTATTAGGTTTAGGAAAAGAAGCTAGAGATATAAGTCTTATGCCAAATGTATTAGTAAAATATGATCTTAAAGGTTTAAATAATACCATTAATGTTTTACAAATTAGTGGTTTAGATCCTAAGAAAGTACCTTTAATGGCATATTAGAAAGGATGAATTTATGGAACAAAATGTAATTACTTTACAAAAAGAATTAGAAGTAAATTATAAAGAACAAGATAAAAATCAATCTTATAAATTTGCAGTATCTCTTTCTTTGGCTAATCCTGAGTCATTAGATGTATTAAAAAAACATAATGTTGTTATCAAAAAACCATGTCAAACCATCGTATTATTAATTGATCCAGTTGAATTAGAAAGAGAGTTAAAACTGGCGGAAGAAATGGGATTTATCGCGGCTTATCAACAAAATCCTAGACATTTAACTCAACCAGTTGAGATGGTTATTAAAAGAATGGCTAAAGCCGAATCTGTTGGTGTAACTTACAAAAATGAAAAAGGTACTTATGCATCATTTTTGTTTAGTCAAAGAGCATTTGACTACATTATAAAAGGGAATACTAAAGAAAATACTGATACTCCCAGTGTAGCCCCAGTAAATGATAATCTAGATATCACGGAAATTAAAGAAGATGCCTTAAGAGTTTTAGAAACATTTGCCCTAGCAGATGAAAAAGATAAAGTATATCAAAGATTAGAGGAAATAAAAGATAAAGGTTTAAGTGAAAAAGAAATGTTATTAGAATCTTTTAAAATATTCGGGGGCGATGAAGCATTATTAATTAGCACCATTGATGAAGTGCTTGCACAAAAGAATGAAAAGAAAGCGGGGAGATAAACATGGATTTTTTAAAAAATTATGGTTTTAAAAGTGAAGATATTGAAGAATTTATGAATAATACTCCTAAAAAAATGCTTGATACCTTAAAAAAACATGAAGCATTAGTTACTGAAAATCTTAAATATATTAAAGACTTAGGAACATCAGTATATAAAGAAATATTTATTAACTATCCCGATATGTTTTTAATGGATGCTAGTAATTTTTCCGAAATGTTTTCAAAATATGAAACAGATGAACTAATCGAAAGATTAAATAATAACTTTAAATTAGTAGAATACTTATAAGGTATTCTATTTTTTTATAAGCCGATATAGGCAAATTTCAGGTTTATTCAATAAACGAAAATTAATATTATTATCAGTTCCTAGTCCACTAGAGACATACATTGTTGTATTATTGATCGTATAATAATTGTCGATATAAGTTCTAGCCCCATCCTTTTTTATGATTCCTCCCAAAAAAGGAATTCTAATTTGGCCGAGTAGTGAATGCCCCGCAATTACTAAGTCAACATCAGCATCAGCAATAGTAGTAATATTATCAGGTTCATGAGTTAACAATATATTATAAACAGTTTCTAAGTTATCACTCATCGTTAAGGCATTATTTAATTCATTTATATCACTTAATCCCGTTAGTTTAATCGGTTTTACATCGCCATAAAATATATAAGTAGATGCATCATCTAATAATAAAAAATCACTATCATTAATTATTTCTTTATATAGATCAATATTAGCCTCATCATTATCTCCAATAATAGCATATTTATATAAACTACATTCTAAAGAATTTAAATATTCTTTTAATTGATTAACTTCATCTTCACTAATATTATAATTTTTACTAATTAAGTCCCCGGTAAAAACAATAATATCCGGATTTAAATTATTTATTTCCCTAACTATATCTTCTAAGTCCGCAACAGTTTTGGTCGAGCCAATTAAAAGATCAGAGAATTGGACAATTTTAAAATCATTAAAGGCATCAGGTAAATTTTCAATCGCAATTGTTTCTTCGACCACTTTAAAGCCACTCGTATTTATAAAACGCGAATAAATTCCCAATAAAACTATTAATATAACCAATATTAATAAAAATTTTTTCATGGCCCCTCCATATTTTAATAATACCACAATTAATATTTATAGGCAATTTCTAATTGAAAAAATGTTCTATATATGGTAAACTATGACATAGGTAGGTGTTGAAATGTCTAGATTTAAATACGTATTATTTTCAATCATCACTTTTGGGTTATCTATAACCTCGGTTAGTGCCGTTTGTAGTTATGAAGAACGGGCGGAACTCAATAACCAAATTGGCAATATTGAGGCGAGTTATGAGGTTGTTGAAATTGAATTAGACCCTAGTGAATATGATCCACCAGATACTGTTGTAGGTACCGATGAGGAAGATACTTATGTCCAAGTTATTGATGCTTTGCAAGTAAATATTTTAAATTTAACTGAAGACTTATATGCCATAGTAACTAATAATTATGATGAATCACAAGTTAGATATAATTATTCGGATACTGATAATGGTAATATAACTTTCTTGTGGGAAACAATTGATGAGTTAGTAACATTTACAATTGAAATCTATTCATCAAGTAATACTAATTGTGCTGATACATTACTTAGAACAATTAGATTATCATTACCAAGATATAATGAATATTCAAACTATGGTATGTGTGATAATCTTCCTGATTATTATTTGTGTCAAAGATATGTCTTCTTTGAACCAGTAACATTTAGTTATTTTTCTCAAAGTGTTTTATCCCAACTAGAAGAAATTCAAAATGAAGAAGAAGAGGGAACTGGTGAAGCAGACACTTGGTATGAATCATTATTTAATTTTCTAGATGAACACAAAGTACCATTTATAATTGGTGGTGTAACATTATTAATTATAGCGGGGGTTATAGTTGTAATAGTAGTAAGAAAGCGTAGGAGAAGTATAATATGAAAAAAGTAGTAAAAGGATTATTAACTTTATTTGTAGCATTTATAGGTCTTAATAGTGTTAAGGCAATAAGTAGTGATACAAGTATTATTTATAATAAATCAAAAGATCAAGTTTTAACAATTGATTATATTAATATCAGAACTACTAATAGTGATAACGATGGTTATTTAGTATGTTCTGAAGGCCGATACTGTGGTTATGATTCTTATAGTCTTAATCAATACAGTATTGATGGGGAATATACAGCATATTGTCTTGATCCCCATTTAGGTTCAACTAATACCTATAGATTAGAAAGAATTTTAGGAGAAAGTGATGATGAAACTGAAAATGCATATGATTATGCAATTTTAGACATCTTAAAAAATGCGAGTACCCAACTTAATAATAGTTATACCCTTTCTGATGGCCGTGTTATCAGTGGTGATGATTTATATGTTGCTGCTAGTTTAGCAATTAGAGCCTTGGATTTAGGTGTTTTTGGTTATGGTAGTACGGTTCCCAAAAGTAATGCTAAAATGCAAGATATTGGTTCTGCCCATATAACACTTGCTGCCCGGTCTCTTGCAAGTAGTGGGGCTGCTGGTTTAACTGTAATGCAAAATTTTTCTCCAAGCCTTACTTGTAGTGGTTATTCAGACTGTCTTAGCAAATATCTTAATTTCAATTCGCAAAGATATGGTTGGTATAACCAAAGAATTATCTTTACTCATGATAGTGGTGATGACGAAAATGGTGAAGGTGCTATTACTGATGCCGCATCTGAATTATTGAGAAATGCCATTCAAGCCGCAGCAGATTATTTAAATGGCGGAACAGGTGATTCCACTGTTATAGGAGAAATTCAAAATACTGTTCAAGACTCAAGAACAGAATCTGTAGTTCAAGAATATATTTATGCACAATTAAGTGTTACTGATTTTTCAGAAGATGGTTATATAAATAATCTTAATTTTGTCTGTGAAAATTGTGCATCTAGTGGCATTACTTATAATTATATGGAATTCTATAATGCAAGTAATGAATGGGAAAGAGTTAGTTCTTCTACCAATTTATTAAATGCTTTAAATTCTGATTCTAATGGTTTAAAAAATGGTAATATTAGAATAAGAGTACATATTACTAAACAAGTTGAAGATGATGATTGTTCTAATGCAAGTTATCGAATAACTTATGATTATATGGATCCTAATAAACAATATGTAGGGGCTAGATTAAAAGCCGCTCGTGGTAATAATTTACAAAGAATGGTTATTATTGATGAAGTTGAAGGTGAAGCCATAACTGGTGAAATGGTTGGAACAATTGGATGTGCCAACGCTGTATGTTCAACAACTCTTTCAATACCAATTTGTAGTGATAATGAAGAAGAAGCAATTTCCGAAATTACTGCCCCAACCGATATTAAAAAATGTATCCTAGATGGTGAAGATGATGCCGGTAATACATATCAATTATCAACATCAAATGGTGGAGTAGCCAATTCATATTGTGAAGTATTCTGTAAAGAAGATTACTTTGATGTAATTAATGACGGTAAAACAGGTGGTGTTAAACTAAACCCAGTTGTTAAAGATGTCAACTGTGGTGGTTTCTTCCAATTAACGGCTCATGTCGAAGGTAAGAAAGACTGTTATACCGGTGGTAATACTGATGATAAACGAATAAATAAAGAACAATATTTAGCGGATATAGAACGAATTCAAAGAGATTTTATCGAAACGTTAAATGAATATAATATGTATTATGCAATGGCTAATCATCCTAGACCTGTGCCTGGAACATATCCATATAGTTGTGGAGATGTAACCAGCATAAATACATTAACAACTTCATATGATAGTTACATCCAATATTATTCTCCAACATTTGATGATGAGAAAAACGGAACATTACATGGCACTTACATTGTACCTGGAGAAGACAATGTAATGTTTGGTGATAGATATAATTGTATTCCAGATTGCGATGAATCTGATGTTACTTTAGGAGACGACGAAATAGATATAGATGATAATGAGCCTGTATGTACTTATGACGCTAGATTAGTAGAAACTGCCCAAGCCGGATATGATAGATGGGCAAATGAAGTAAATAGTAGGCTTCGAGCCGCAATTACAAGACTTAATACTCTTAAGACCGAATATGAACAAACAATTCGTAATTACAATGCTTGTACAACTGTATGGACAAATGATTTCCCATTTGCGCAAAAATTAGAGTATTATTATAGTGAATATCATTATCAAGATGAATATACACCATATTATGACTTAATTGCTGCTGCTGGAAACGAAGATCTATATTATCTAGATGCTCAACCTGGTACATTACGGCAAGAAACAGAAGTTGAAATATGCTTGGAAGGTGCTAATGATGAATATGAATGTACTGGTGGTTCAAGAACATTCTCTAATCAAAATGTATCTTTAGATAGTTTTAATGCTACTGGTAGTTATGGTGATGTATTTGAAGATCGTAATTATATAATTTGTACTACTGATGGTTGTGAAACTCAAGAACAAAACATTTCAGAAGCAACATTTGTTAGAAAAACTGTTAAAAAATCGCAAGATTATATAACACCAACGGTATTCTATCAAATTGAGGCTAATGGAAGAATTACAGTTAATAGTGGCTATACTGGTAATGCTTTGAAGTTAGATGCCTTGATTAACTCTCTTCCAGTATCGTCAAGTACTACTGGTGGTGGAATATTCAAACTTCTACTTGAAGATTTTGGTGAATTCTATGATACTGGTATGCCGGGAAGATTAATTGATTTTGGTGATGCAACTAACAATAATAGTGTTGCGGAAGCCCTTGGATCACAAGGTATTCAAACATTCGATGGGGAATATGTATGTTACTACGAATCTCCTTGTCGACCTGAAGAGTGTCCAAACTGTGAATTCGTCTGTGATGAGGATGAATGTTACTGGACAGATTGTCCGACATGTAATTTTGAGTGTATTAACTGTCTATTTAATCTAGATGAGTTACAGACAAACTTTAGACCAATATCACCAAATAATGTTAACTCCGCTAATCGGGAATTTGGTTATAACTGGAATGTAACAACAACATTAACAGAATTACAATTATTAAAAGATAAAGCGGAAACAACAATAAGTGAAATTGAAGAAGATAATGAAACCATTTATGATAAAACGGGTGATGACTCTGAACTAGACTTCTCAATTAGATTAACACCTGATATAATCAATGACTTGAAAGCCTATAATGCCTCAGTTGAAGACGAAGGTGGCTATGCAAATGACTCTCTAACTTGTTATGCAGCCACAATAAATGGTCAGTCATATGCTAATATTTATTGTTATAGTGATGTAATTGATGACCTAATTGAAAAATATGATGATCAAATTACGGCACCTAATCGAAATAATGATGCTGCCAATAGAAACGATGCCAATGCTAATGCTGATAATTACTGGCAATTATGGAGTAATTGGCGAGAATCAGCAACTGATGCTAATGGTGCGTATGTAGTAATTGGTGGTCCATCATGGAAATAGGGGTGAATAGTTAATGAAAAATGCACTGTGGGGATACTGGATTGTTTTACTTGGTATATTCGTTGTTGTTATCATGTTGCTAGTGCAAAATTTAACAACTTCGAATACCCAAGATTACTACTTGATAAAAGAAATAACGGAAGCCGCATTAGTTGATGCTGTTGACTATTCCTATTATCGAACTTTTGGAGAAATTAAAATTAACAAAGAAAAATTTTATGAATGTTTTCTCCGCCGTTTTGCGGAAAATGCTTCAGTTACAACTGATTATACTGTAAGTTTTTATGGTGTATATGAAGCCCCACCTAAGGTAAGTGTGGAAATTAAAAGTAAATCGAATACTTTCAACATTGTTGGTGATACTGAATCATTCGATATGGTTGAAAGAATAGATGCTATAATTGAAGGTAATCCTTTAAGTTAAAATAAAAATGGAGGAATAAAATGGGAAGTTTAATTAACACATTTAAAAGATTTTTTACCAATAAAACTACCGTTACAATATTAGGTATCGTAGTTGGTATTGCAGTCCTTTTTGGTTTTTACACATATCGTGTAAATAATGCTGTAAACCCAAGACAAGTTCCGGTTGCAACAAGAACAATTGCTGCCACGGAAGAAATTACTGCTGATGATATCGAATATGTGGAAATCAGCAACAGTTTCTTATCTAGTCATGAAATCATTACTAGTGTCAATGATTTAGTTGGCAAATATGTTAGCACCGGAACGAGTATTCCTGCTGGTGGAATGTTTTATACTTCGCAAGTAGTTGAAAAAGAAGAACTTCCAAATTCCATATTTGAAGAAATTCCCGACGGCTATACAATTTATCAATTAAGTGTTAATATGGAAACTACTTATGCCAATTCAATTTATCCTGGAGATTATATTGACTTATGGATGAGTACTACGCAAGATGATCTTATCTACTTTGGGGAATTTATCAGTCGGATTCAAGTGCTAGCCGTTAGGGACTCTAATGGTAACAATATCTTCGATGTCGCAAGTGGTCGAAATGCGGCTTGGTTACTATTTGCTGTTCCAACTGATATGTATCGTTATTTAAAAGTTGCCGAATTTATTAGTGGTATATCGATAATTCCAGTACCAAGAAATACAAATTATACCTCAGAAAGTGGTTCAACAGAAATTTCTAATGAACAACTATTACAAATAATTCAAAATCGCATCACTAATATGGGTGTGGAATATTAAGTGGAGGTTATAAATGGGAAATATATTAAAAAATATTAAAAATGCTTTATTAAACAGAAATACGGTAACAATACTCGCCGTCCTAGCGGGAGTTATTGTTCTTTGGTTTTTCTATAACATGACAGTTAATAATGCCATTAATCCAGTCAGGGTACCTGTTGCAACAAGAACAATAACTGCAACCGAAGAAATAACTGCTAATGATTTTGAATACGTTGAAGTAAGTTCTAAATTTTTAGAAAGTGCTAATGTAATAACTAATGCTAGTCAATTAATTGGTTATTATGTTAAAAATGAAACATCGGTTACTGAAGGAGCCATGTTTTACCGCGAACAAGTTGTGCCTCGAAATGAGTTAAAAGAAAGAGAACAAGAAGAATTACCTGATGGTTATACGCTCTTTTGGTTAGAAGTAAGTAATACAACTACTTATGCCAATTCCATTTATCCGGGAGATAAAATCGATATTTGGTTACGGGCTAGAGATGGCAGCAATATTATTTATGATGAATTTATCAATAGTATTGAAGTAGTATCAGTTAAAAATTCTAGTGGTGATAATGTCTTTGATATGGAAAATGGTGGTGAACCAAGATATTTATCTTTCGCAGTAACTGATGATATGTATTACTATTTAGAACTAGCAGAAGAACTAGGTATGGAATTATATCCCGTACCCCGTAATAAATTATATACAACTGATGGTGCTGAGGTATCCTATTCTAACGAATTGCTAAAGCAATTAATAGATAGTCAAGCAGCTGACCTCCGGCCCCAAACATAACTTAACAAAAAAGAGGTGACTAACGTGAATGATGCTATATTTTCACAAATAGATTTTGGGCCTTTAAAAGAGTTTTTAGAAGAAGATAATATCACCGACGTTTCTTATTCTAACGGTGGTCAGGTGTGGCTAAAAACTCTTGATAAAGGTGTATATCGGGTTGAAAGACCAGAAATAAATAATGCTTTAATGGAAAAGTTGGCTTTTCAATGTTCTAATGTCATGGGTAAAACATTTAATATGGCCCATCCCTTTTTGGATGCTGAAAGTGCTGAACTTCGTCTTAATTTCGTTCATGAGTCAATTGCTACCAATGGTATTGCTTGCCTAATCAGAAAGACGCCGGCCAAAATCCGTCTTAATAAAGATAAACTGATCAATGAACAATATGTTACTGAAGATTTACATGACTTTTTAATGACTTGTGTCGAAGGTCACTGTAATATTATAGTAAGTGGAGAAACTGGTTCTGGGAAAACGGAACTTGTTAAATATTTAGCGAGTCATACTAAAGAAAATGAAAAAATTATTACAATTGAAGATACACTCGAACTACATTTAGATAAAATATTTCCGCACCGGGATATTGTCGCTATGAAGACT
>CALVVK010000015.1 GCA_944363825.1 uncultured Bacilli bacterium
TGGGTTTCAAATAAATCATTATTTTCAAAAGGATAATGATATTGGGCAAAAGGCATTGAACCAGAGTCAAACCAACAGTCAATTACATCTTTGCACCTAGTCATGGCTTTACCACATTCTGGACATTTTAAGTGAACGTCATCAACAAAAGGCCGATGTAACTCAATTGATTCATCGATATCCTCTATGGCTTTTTCGACTAATTCTTTTCTAGAACCAATCATTTCGCTGTGGCCACAAGAACAAATCCAGTATGGCAGTGGTGTTCCCCAATATCTGCTTCTGGAGATTGCCCAGTCATTTAAGTTTTCTAGCCAGTTGCCAAAACGTTTTTCCCCAACATAAGCCGGATACCAATTGACAGTCTTATTATTGGCAATAATTTTATCCTTAATTTTGGTTATTTCTAAGTAATAACTTGGTTTCGAATAATAAATAAGTGGGGAATGACAACGCCAACAATGCGGATAGTTATGAACAATTCGTTGCTTTTTAAATAGTTTACCATTTTCTTTTAAGTACTTAATTACTTCTGCATCAGCATCGAAGACTAACATGCCTTTCCATGGACCTTCTGTGTATTTTCCATCTTCTCCCACAGGGTTTAAATAAGGTAAATTATACTTTTTACTGACATTGGCATCATCGGCTCCGAATGCTGGAGCAATATGAACAACTCCGGTACCATCATCAGCAGTTACATAGGTATCGCAAGTAACAAAAAAACCTTTACGATCAACTGAAAGTTCAGGTATTAATTGTTCGTATTCTGTATATTCTAGGGTACTACCTTTAAAAGTATTAAGAATTTTAGCATCATCTCCTAATACTTTTGGTATTAAACTAGTTGCTAGAATAAATTTAGTTCCTTTTGATTCAACTAAAGAATAATCATATTCCGGATTAACACATAGAGCAACATTGGCAATAAGTGTCCAAGGTGTCGTTGTCCAAACTAAAAAGTAAACATCTTCATCCTTTTTCTTCATTGGGACAATGACGGTATCAACGCTCATTTCTTCATAACCTTGAGCAACTTCATGGCTCGCTAAACCGGTGCCACATCTTGGACAATATGGTAAAATTTTTGCCCCTTCATAAAATAAGCCTTCTTCAAAGAATTTTTTTAAAATCCACCATTCTGTTTCAATGTAGTTATTATCATAAGTTACATAGGGATGTTTAATATCGATGAATTGCCCCATTTTATTGGTTAAGTCCGTAAATGTTTTTTCGTTTTTCCAAACTGACTCCCGACATTTTTGGTTAAATTCTTTAATACCATATCTTTCGATATCTTTTTTACCGTTAAAACCTAATTCTTTTTCGACTTGTAATTCAACTGGTAAGCCATGAGTATCCCAACCGACTTTCCTAAGAACTTTATATCCTTGCATTGTCTTATACTTACAAATAGTGTCTTTTAAGAACTTAGCAACCATATGATGTAATCCCGGATGTCCATTAGCAGTTGCTGGCCCGTCATAGAAAACAAAATATGGGGCATCACTCCGATTTTCAATACACTTAGTTAGAATATCGTCTTTAAGCCAACGTTCTAATATTTTTCCTTCAACCACATCAACAGGTTCTTTACTTAAACTTTTAAAATTTTTCATCTCAATCCTCCATATAAAAAGGATGCTACCCAAGGAGTCATAAATGACGGTACCATCCTTTAATTTACTTAATTATCTTAACGCGATTAACGAAATAACTTACTAATTTCAGTTATCCAACTCCCGAGTGATATATATAAGTTTTAAAATATTCTCTTTTCACCTACTAAGAACTCGCTAGTAAATTATCCCTTATATACGTGTCTCGTTCATAATTTTTTTGATGTATTCATTATATATCAAAAGACTCTTTTTAGTCAAGTATTTCACTAAATCAATTACATAGTCCATCACAATATACTAAGTTAAAGGTATTCATAAATAATTTATTGTATACTTCATAATTAGTAATTGTATAATCATCTGCACTATTATAATAAACGTAACCATCATTAGTTTCATATCTTATAAATGGGTCACTAGTAAATATGCTATTTAATTCTTCGGTTATTTGCTCAGTACTTTTGGGAGTTCGAAATACTATTAATTCATCCCAATACTCACCCACAATGATGGAATAAGATGGAACTAATAATTCTTTATTATAGTCTTCTAGAGTATAACTCATAGTACCATTGGGATAATCATTATATTGATTGAGTTTGGAAAAATACCAAATGGCTCCACTACTACAAAGAATGATTAATCCCCCTAAAACAAAGATTATGATTAAAAGGATATTATTTATTTTTTGTAATTTTTTGTTATCCCGCCGTTTTTTCTTTTTATAAAGATATTCATTAATTACGATAACTATTATTGCTTCTAATAAGCCAATCAGGATAAATAGCCAAAAATAAATATTACTTACATCAAGGGGCCACCCCATTATTGTCCATGTAATTATAATTAGAAAAATAATTACACCAGTTGAAATAATTAATTTACTGCGATCACTATTCAAAATTATTACCTCCACCTAAAATTTCTTTTTTTAGTTATTATAGCCTATTTTGGGGAAAATTTAAAGTGTTTCTGTATTACTTAAGGTAGCAATTGCTGATTTAATCATGGGAATATAAATATTTTCTAGAATATTAACACCTTCTTGGGTATCAGCCTCGGCCCGAAATGTAATGTTGCCACCGGTGTTGCTGGCTCTTACTACGGCCCACCCATTGGTATAGGTAATTCTGAGGCCATCAATATCATTGATGGGATAATTGGCTTGCTTAGCGTATTCTTTGACTTTTTCAACAACTTGAAATTTAATTTTATCACTTGCAGGAATTTTTATTTCATCAGTAGCATAATACTTGGGAAAATTAGCCACTATTTTACTTAATTTATCACTATTTTTACTCATTATTTCTAAAAATCTTAAAGAAGCATAAATAGCACTACCGACATCAGCATCCCGGTCCCGAAAGAAAATATGACCAGAATATTCACCCCCAAATGGTAAATTGTCTTGATGAACTTTATATTCTGTATAACTGGCTCCCGTCCGATAACATAAAGGTGTTCCACCGAGCATATTGATGTAATCTTCCAAACATTTAGAACATTTGATATCATACAAAAAGGTTTTATTAGCAACACTTGGAAACATATCTTGGATACAAATAATCATAAAATATTCAATCGGTAATATTTCGCCATTATCCATGACAATTCCTATTCTATCACCATCACCATCATAAGCAATTCCAAAATCGGCCTTTTCCTTTTTGACGGCTTCTTGAAGTTGACGCATGTTTTCTTTAACTGTTGGGTCAGGATGATGATTGGGAAAATTGCCATCTAAAATATCATTGATATAAATGGGGGTACAATAAGAATTATCAAAAACTTTTTTGACAACCGCACAAGTTGCCCCATTACCGGCATCGATTACTATTTTGCGCTTGTTTTTACCAAACTTGATTGAATATTTTAAATATTCTAAATACTTATCATTGATATTACTATTAGTTATTTTACCCATGCCACTTTTAAAATTACCAGCGAGAGTATAGTTTTTAAAATCCTCAATCATCTCGCCCCGAGCATTAATCATGCCATCAAAAGAAAATTTAAAGCCGTTATCATCCTTAGGATTGTGGGAGGCAGTTACCATAACTCCAGGAAGTTGATTTAAATAACGCCCATAATAATTCATTGGTGTTGTTGTTAAATTATAATTAATTACATTACAACCACTGGCCGTAATACCTTTAATTAAATTTTGTAAAAGAGTTTCACTAGAAAGTCGATTATCACGGGAAACAACACAACCATTTTTATTATATTTTTCTTGTAAATATGAACCATAGGATTTTCCTATTGTATAAGCAACTTGTTCATTAATTTCACTGGGATACTTACCTCTGATGTCATATGCCCGAAATATATTAGTATCAATATCCATTTAATCACCCCAATTTTATTTATTTTACTATTGCTTCTAATGCCAAAATAATCATATCGTCCAGTGACTTTTGGCGATCCTCAATTGACATGACAACATTAGAAAACTTAGAATCAGCAACAGTTGCCATGGCAGTTGCTTTTCGATTTAAGGAATTGGCAACATGCACTAAAGCAAACGCTTCCATCTCTTCCCCTAAAATTTCGGCGCGTAATTCTTGAGGAATTCTATTAAGGACCCGATCATAATCGATATAAGGACCATATACATCCATTGTTGTTAGCATACCCACATGTAATTTTTCTTGTAAACCTAATTGTTTAGCAGTAGCAATTATCGTCGCGTTTAATTCGTTACTGGCCACCACAACATGACCTTGATAATCATTATAGGTATAGGCAAAATTAGATTCTGAATAAATACTGGTACTGAGAATTATATCTGCAACTTTGGCCTCCGGACTAACGGCTCCACACGTACCAATTCTAATAATCTTTTGAACGTTAAAGAAGTGGAATAATTCAAATGCGTAAATACTCATACTAGGCATACCCATACCACTACCCATAACGGTAACTTTTACCCCATTATAAGTTCCAGTAAAACCTAACATATTGCGAACACTGGTAACTTCTTTAGCATTAACTAAAAACTTTTCGGCAATATACTTTGCCCGCAGGGGATCACCAGGCATTAAAACTAACTCAGCAATATCACTCTTATTATTCACTTTAATATGAATTGGTTCTTCACCAATAAACATATTCCTCACCTATCTTCCTATGTTAATTTTAACAAAAGTAAGTAATTTTCTCAAGGTACTAAAGCGGATTTACATGAATTATTGTCAAATAAATATCATCAAGTTCACTTATTTCTTCTTCCAGACGATTAGCAATATCGTGGGATTCATAGGTACTTAAATTACCATCGACAAAAATCGTAAATGATACTTGATACTTATACCCCACTGGGGTAGCATTAAAGTGTTGAATCTTCTTTACTTCCCTATATTTTTCAATTATTTTTAATACTTCATTTTTAGTATCTTCATTCATTGTCTTATCCATTAAAACATTATAACTTTCAATAAATATTTTAATACCAGTAATAAGAATAAATAACGAAATACCAAGACCTACTAAAATATCAATAAAATAGATACCAAAATAAGCAAATATTCCGGAGATTAATGTAAATATGGTAATAATCATATCATTGCGATGATCTTTAGAATTGGCCAAAATTAATAAATTAGGATATTTTTGATAAATATAACGGGTATAAAGAAATAAAAATAATTTTAATAAAATGGTAATTATACAGACTAAAACGAACCACCAAGAAAAATTAAATCCTTGAGGATTCCAAAAAGATAATAAGGAATCTTTAAATAAAGTTACAGCCACCATAATAATTAAAATACTTATTAAAAGCGAATATACATATTCGGCTTTGCCATGACCTAAGTCATGATCGGCATCGCGGGGTTTACTAGCAATTTTATTACCAATATAAGTTAAAGTTGAAGAAATTATATCACTAGCACTATTAATACTATCAGCAATCATTGCTTGGCTTCCAGAAATTAGACCAATAATTAATTTAATTATTAGTAAAAAAAGATTGCCAAATATTCCTAATATACCAGCAATTTTCGTTAATCTATATCTCTCCATAATACTCCTCAAAAATAAAACAAGTATTTAATATCTAACGTGCACAGCAATTAAATTATTAAACACTTGCATTATAATATTATTATTTAAAATGAATTTTGTCAACTAATTTTTAGAAAATTTTAAAATATTATATATTCATGACCTAAATATTTAATGTATTTTATTATATCTTGATATTTAATCGCTACAGTTTTAGTATTAGTATCGGGATGAACTAATAATACTTTATTAACTAAATTTTGATCGATTATAACAGTAACTTTTTTAGCAGAATCATTAATAATACCTAATACGCTAACACTTCCTTTAGATAGACCTAAAATTTGGTTTAGTTCTGTTAATGTAGCAAAATGTAATTTTTTTACTCCTAATAATTTTTCTAATTCTTTGATATCAGCCCTTTTATTAGCATTTAAAAGATATAAATAATAATTATCTAAATTACTTTTTAAAAATAAGTTTTTACAACCTACCCCTTTTATATTTAAATTTAATTTCAAAGCATCAGCCACTGTAAATATTGCTTGGTGAGTTACTTCTTGGTAAGTAATACCTAATTTATTTAATACTTCATAGATCATTCACATTCCCCCTTATATTCCATTGTCTCATCTCCAACATAAATATCTTGATTATTGTTACAAGTAAACATAACTAAATTATTATTGCGATAAATAGTAACATTTTCTAAAAATTCAACTATCTTAAAATATTTATCTAAATTATTAAGATCAAGTTCACCATTAGTTAAGGCACTTTCTAAAGTAAATTGATAATTATCTTGATTAGTAAAATAAACTTCGATACATTTTAGATATAAATTATAGTTGGCTAGTTCTATTTTTCTAAAGTAATCACAACTAGTATCTTTACTAACCTCAAAATAAACTTTTTCTGAATCATTGGTATGAATATTTAAATCTAAACAAAATAATACATCCATGATTATTATGGCAACAGATACAATAATTAAAATTATATACTTTGTAAATGGCGGAATATTTAAGTCATTATTAAATAAATGTTTTAAGGTATTTATAGTCTTAGTCTTTTTAATAATTACTAAAAATAGTAAGGCCCCACCAATATTAAGAATAAAATCATCAATATCAAAACGACCAGCTGCAAGTAAAAATTGGCATAATTCAATACCTAGAACAGTAAGAAATAAAACTATAAATTGTTTTTTATAAGATAGATATTTATCATTAATAAATATTAATAGAAGAGAAAGAGGAATTAAAGCAATAATATTACCTAAAATATTATAGATTTTTATGCCAAAGTTAATATTACTGTTAAGAAAATGAATAATAGTTTTAAACGGAATAATATTAATATTATTGAGGTAATCTTGCAAGTATTGATAATCAAATAAGGCAAAACTAGGACGATTAATAAATATCGTTAAACTAATTAATAAAATAATATAAAGTAATAAATATAATTTAATATTTTGTTTATATATTTTTTCTTGATTACAAATAATACCAATAACAAAGATGTGTAAAGCAAGCAAACAAAAGAATAAGAGAAATAAAATGTAAGATGAAGAAGTAGAAGCAAAATTTATTAAATATTCCCCAAAAATTAGGATAGATATTAATAATAAGGCCAAGTTAAATAAAACAAGTTTTTTGTTCATGTTATCTCCTTTAAAAAATTATAACATAGAAAAAAGCAAACTCCCAAGAATTTGCTTAGCATTATTTTTAACTTGACACTTTAGATATTATTGTTAATGGTTTTTTCTAGTATTTTTTTAACATCGCGTTCATTAAATGGTTTAAGTAAAATATCAGTTATTCCATACTTATAGGCTCTTTCAATTGACTCTTTATCATCGACTCCCGTAATTATTGATGTTGGATATTTCTTAAATAAATCATTGTTTTTAAAATAATCTAGAACTTCAAAACCATTAACATTTGGCATATTTAAATCGAGAAGAACGGCTTTAATCTTACTATTTTGTTCTGGATCATTAATAATATCTAAGGCTTCTTTACCATCATTAGCAACAATTACTTCAAAATCATTTTTAAATATCTTTAAGATAAAATTTCTGATTAAATTAGAATCATCAACAACTAATATGGCTTTATCTTTATTAGCAACTGGCACTTTATAATCGCTATCAGCAACGGAACCAACACCTAAATATTTTTTCACTAAATTTATGATGCGATTAGTTTCTTGCATTAATTCATCAAAATGTTCGGTGATGTAATATAAATTATTGGCTTTACTTTCCATTTCGTGTTGATAAGCAAGTTCTCCAAGTTCTTCAAAGCCAAAATAGCGCGCATCACTTTTTAGGGAGTGCACCTGAATAGCATAATTAGCCATATCCCCTATTTCTTTGTAGTTCTTAAGTAATTGGACTTTGCTAGGTACTTCACTTAAGAAAACCTCCAATGTTTGATCATATGTTTCCATATCACCGAATAACTCGAGCGCCTTTTTAACATTTGCGCCATTTTCAATTAAAATATTGACATCTTTCATAAAAACACTCCTATTCTTCACCTAAAAATTTATTAATAACTTTATTTAATTCATCTTTATTTATCGGTTTGGCTAAGTAAGCATCAAAACCATCATTTAAATATTTTTCTTTCATACCAGTTAAGGCATTGGCTGTTAAAGCAACTACTTGCGTATTAAAACCTTTTATTTCTTTTAATTTCTTTAATGTTTCAACCCCACTTAACTTCGGCATCATATCATCAAGCATGATTAAATCATAAACTTCGCCATTTTTAATTCTTTCTAAACATTCAATACCTGATTCAATACTGGTTACCGTTATCCCATAAGTTTGTAAAAGCCGTTCAGCAACTTTTAAATTTACTTTATTATCATCGACTAGTAATACTTTTTTATTCTTTACTACCACATTTGGATTTTCTTTCTCTTCTTCTTTCGTTAATGTTGGATTTTTCACAACCCGGGTATCGATACTGACTGTAAATTTTGAGCCTTTACCAAAGACACTTTGAACCACTATCTTACCATGCATGAGATCAACTAACTTTTTAGTTATGGCTAAACCTAGTCCAGTTCCTTCAATGGTTATATTATCTTCAAGATCTAGTCTTTCAAATTTATTGAATAATTTATCGATATTTTCTTCTTTGATACCAATACCGGTGTCTTCAACGGAAATTATCAGCCGACAGATATTATCTTTGATAATTGAATCGACTTTAAATTCAATCCAGCCTTCTTTCGTATATTTGATGGCATTAGTTAATATGTTGACACAAATTTGTTTGATCCGACTGGCATCACCATATAATACCGGAATGGCAGGATCAATACTAGTTTTAAACTCTATTGGTTTATCTTGTAAGCGACCTTTTGATAAAGTAACTAATTCTTTAAATACATCTTCCATTCTAAATTCTGTATTGATTATTTCCAGTTTACCGGCCTCGATTTTCGATATATCCAAAATACCATTTACTATTTCTAATAAATTTTCCGAAGCCATGATAATATCTTGAACTTCATCTTTAGCACTGGCCGATAGATCTTTATCATTTAATAAAAGATTACTAAAGCCAACAATAGCATTAAGGGGAGTCCTTATTTCATGGGACATATTTGATAAAAAGTCCGTCTTGGCGGCATTGGCTTTCTCCGCGGTATCCCGGGCAATATTTAATTGTTCAATCATTTTAACGTCCGGATTTTCAATGGTAAAATACATTACTAGACAAGTTATTACCCAAGATGGATTAACTAAATAATTCATCTCTGGGAAGAAGGCTTGAACAACAATCATTAGAATTGCTTCAACTATCAGCAAAATAACGGGAATAAATTTTTTATTACGTAAATTTTTCAAATCCGATAAAACTAAAAACATCAAAAATAAATAGACAACTCCAAACATTAAAACCGTATAATTCATAGCCATACCACTAGTCATAGAACTATTATCAACTGTATTTACTTCTAATGGTAATATTAAAATAACTAGGGAATTTAAGAACGCAAATAAGAAAAAAATTCCATTAATTATTTTACTATTTTCCTTAAAGTATCGAGAGATACAATAAGTATAATAGGCAAATATAGTCAATGAAATTATTAAGAAAATTAAATATATCTTATTTAAACCAATTATAATAAAATCTTTATAAATATTATCGATATTCAAACTAAGGCCTAATATTAAACCGATTAAATTGGTCAAAAAAACCATTATCAATAAGTTACCATAAATATTATCCTCGACATGGTGAACTCTTTCTTTGATAAAAAATACGATGATCAATATTACTGATACAATTAAAGAAAATATGTTTAACACAATAAAACCAGAATTCATATTATAGCCACCCTCAATTATATATTAACACAAATTTAAGAAATTGCAAATTATTTTTCTCTTTTTAATACCATACTATCGTTGGCTCTTCTAATTTCGATATCACCAACAGATAAATTAGTTTCCGCAAATAGAACTGTTACTTCATCACCAGTTAAAGATTCATTTGCTACAGCATTGAAATCAACTTTACCATTAACACTTATTGGTAATTTGTCTTTAAAGACAAACTTATTAGGAATTTGTCTTGAAGAAACATTGGCATTACTTACAAAATAATTATTAATAATATCTTTTACAAATTCAACTTCATCATCTTTGGATAATTCAATTCCATCTTCTAAGACAATAGTTACTTTAATCATATTACCATATTTTTCGGCATCTAAATATGGTGATACAATACATGTTTTTATTCTTGCATCTTGTTTTAAGAGATTTTCAATTTCATAAGGTTTAACTTTAAAACCATCATATCTTGTAAATGAACGATCAAGTCTACTTAAGAATGTTAATTTACCATTGCGATCCATCCGCGCAATATCTTTGGTGAAAATAAAATCTAAGCCATCATATTTTTGATGAGGAACAATTACTTTACCTTCTACTACACCACTAGTAATTGATGGGGAAGAGATTATTAACTCACCTTCTAAATATTCGTCATTTTCCCCAAAACGTAATAGTTCCTTGGTTTCCGGATTAACTACGGCATAGATAGTTTTAGGCATTGGGATACCCATGATTCCAAGATCGTTATAATCAAGAGTTGCATAGGTAGCACAACCACAGACTTCACTCATGCCATGACCCTTGGTAACTTTGATCGAACTATTATGATTTTTCAAAAATTCATTAATTCGTTCTTCGTCTTCACATTCCATTGAATCACCACCATAGGTTAACATCTTTAAATATGATAAATCGGCATTCTTTAAAACTGGATCTTGCATCATATTTAAAAACCAAGTTGGTGGCCCAATAATAATTTGGGCATTATTTTTAACAATTAGTTTACCTAATTCAGCGGGAGAAAACTCCGGAACTTCAATTAATTCCCAGCCGCGACATAAACCAGCATGTAAAACATTAACTAAACCAAAAGCCGCAAAGTAAGGAAGGATATGTAACCCCTTATCTTTTTCGCCCATATTCATATTGGCGCCATAAGTTTGATGAACATACATATTTAAATTGTCATTGGAAAGGGGAATTGGTTTTGGTATGGGACTTGTCGTTCCGGAAGTATGGGTAATAACGTCGATTTTACCAGGTGTATAAGGAACATCCTTTAAATCAACAAAATACGTATCCCTAACTAAGTCGCTATAATCTAAGATATTTAATGGAGAGTTTTTACGAGCAGCATTTAACATATCGGCCATTTTTTGCATTTTAAGCATTTTTTGTTGCATAGCACCTACTTCTTCTTTGCTCATATTTTTGATTGCCTCACTAGAAAGTTGTAAAGAATCTTTCGCCGACAATAGAATTATATTTTCAACACCTAGTTCTTTTAGTTCATTTTCAATTTTTTTAATCATTCCTAAATAACATTGATCTAGAGCAACAATAGTCTTAATCTTTTCATTCTTCGCTAGTAACAATAATTTTTGGGCACTAATATTGATATCAACACTATCGGGTCTAGGATCTACATAATCAGAAATTCCCCCAATTAGAGAGGTTCCATACATAAGATAAGCTGCTTCGGGGATGTTAGCCACTAAAGACATAACTTTATCATCATAACCAACACCAACTGATTGCATAACTTTAGCGGCTGTTTTAATATTTTCATGTAAGGCTCCGTAAGGTATCTTATTACCAAAATAATCGAAAGCCACATAGTCATCAAAGCCTTTAGTTTGACTTTTTAAATAGCCATACAAAGTATCATGAGGTAATGGTTTGGCTAAAAATTTTGGATCATAATATTTTTCCCACATTTTATCAATGTGCGGATAACCAGTTAATCCCTTTTTTTCTTTTGTGTAATTTTGTTCCATATTTTCTCCTTATTCTGATGATTATTTAACCATCCTATAGTTTAAATATAAACTAAAATTGCTAATAATGCAAGAAAATACTGAATAATTGTATCAAATGTGATACAATATGGATAAGGTGATAAATAATGGACTATGATAAAAACTATATTGAGACAATTTATGATGCTTTTGAATTAAATGAAATCTTTATTAAAGAATTTATCCAATTCCGGAAAGAGAACAATTTAACTCAAGAATTATTTTCCAAATACTCCAATGTTACCCGAGAAAAAATAGCCAGAATTGAATCCGGCTATTCATCACCAACTATATTAAGTTTACTAAAAATTTTAGCCCCTATTGGTTATACTATTAAAATTGAGAAAGTAAAGAAAAAATTTTAAATATTATTCTTTTTCAGAAGAACTCCAATAGTAATAACCATCTTCATAGCGATAAGTATGCTTATAAGTTGCTAATTCATCTAAATAATTATTGATATCAAAACCCTCGGTATATGTAACATTACTTACTTCTCTTTTCCGTTCATCATCATAACAAATATTAGTATTAAGATCACACCGTAAATAATAATCATATATTATAATTGTTTCATTATTATTGGTAACGGCATATTGGGTTATATCTCTAAAAACAACATCATTTAAATTACTAGTTAATGGAGTATTATTATATACATAGTAATATTCATTATTGGAATCTAATCTTAATAAAGTATTATAATTATAACGAAAATTTTCATTACGATACTCCGCATTTTTACCAAATATTTTAGGAAATATCGCATTAAATTCATTGAGACTTATTTTATATAAAGGGGTTATATCATTAGTATTAGATGTGGAATCTAATACACCACTGGCATACATTTCTTCTAGTGAAGTAGTTTCTAGTTTAAATTCATCATAATTTTTGATATATTCATAAATCATACTTTGAATTATATCATTGCTTAAATTTTTTATTTGATTATAAAATCCCGTATACATTGTTTGAAGCCCCATTTCATTTTTGGGAATATAACTATAAAGTTCATTAATTAATTCTTCAGTTACTTCGGGCAGATTATCAGTATCATTTGGTTCGTTTTCAAAATCAAATAAAGTTATAAATAATGTAATTAATAAAATAACTAAAAGAATTGCTATTAAAACCATGATAATTTTACGTTTTTTCATTAGATCACCTATTTATTAAAAGATGTCTTTAAGACATCTTCTTTATTATTGATTATTGGCATTGGTAATACTACAAGTATAACCTAAGTTAGTGTAGTATGTTCCCATTTCGTTGTAAATTGTTGGAAATGTTCCCCCGGCTTCAGAATTCAATGTGTCAATACTTAAGTCAGTGGTGATTACAATTGTTAAGTCATCGTCATTATAAGATGCCCGACCTGTAACGCCATCAAAAGTTAAGGTGGCTGGTTTATCACCAACTACATTGGTGTATTCTTCAGAACTAGTAAAGACATAAGTATGGATTCTTTGTGATACACCAAGGTAAGCAACACCATTACCAGCACCATTGCCCATTGGTAAGTAATCAGTTACAGTTTTAGTGGCTTGATAACCAGAAACGTCACTACTAGGTGATTCACAATTTCTAAATATTTGAATTGGATATTCAGTTACATATAATTCCGTAGTTACAGTTTGACTGTTGCCAGCCCCATCAGTAGCAACGATGTCGATAGAATATGGTCCCCCAGCCGTTTGGAGATAACTGGCTAAAGTGTTTTCATTGGCAAATGAGGTACTACATTCTGATGGATCAGTACAAGATGCAACAAATTCATCAACAGTTACGGTACTATTTACTTGTTTATAAACGGCATTTAAAGATATCTCCGGAGCATCGACATCAGCAACGTTAATTGTTCCATTAAATGTCTCAGTTCCACAAGTTATGGTAAAAGGATATTCACCAATTGTCATTGGATCAACATTCCGCGTGTTTAATGTACAACTGCCTGATCCTTCCCCAGAAATTGTTGCATAATCAGTAATGTTATCAGATAGGGTTTCACCGACACCAATTGTAACATTTTTGACTGTAACATTTAAACTATTGCTACCCATATTAAGGAAATAATAGACACCAAAAGCAACAGCAGCAATTAAAACAATAATTAGGACAACAAATAAAGTTTTGTTCATCGGTTTGCGCTTTTTAGGTGCCGTTTCAATATTTGGTGGCGGAACAGCCCCAATATTTTCCACTTTATTTGGTTCAACAAAACCATTGGAATTTAAATTATCTTGACCAACTGAAGGTGTGCCAACCCCTACTGTATTGCCAGTTAGACTATTGGCTTGATAAGGTGTTCCTGCTGTCCCCGGAATTGGTTGGGCAACAGGAGTCGGATTAACATTTTCGACTGGAGTTGGATTAACATTAGGTTGATTAATGTCCCCAGTGGCCATTGGTGTTACATTAGGGTTAGTTCCAACGTTTGGTTCATTTATTTGATTGTTCAGTGGTGCTTGAAAATTAGGATTAATGCCTACACCAGGTTGTTCCATATTTGGTGTACTTCCGGATATTTGCCCACCACCTAAAGTATTTGGTGTTCCATTAGCGCCAGCAACATTCACCGTTTCATTTAAATTAACTGGATTTTGTTGTGGTGTTGCCCCAAGTGACTGGGGTTCTAATGAACCTAAAACACTCGGATTTTCACTGTTCATCACATTAGAATTATCTTGATTTAATTGATTATTTGGATTTTGTCCATTCATACTTTCAGCCCCTTATTATCAATATATTTAAATTATACCTTTTTATTTAAATTTTTTCAACTATATTTTAAATATTTTCCTCGTTATTAATTAATTCTTTAAATTCCCGGCCCCGATCTTCAAATTTTTCATATTGATCTTGGGAAGCACTGCCCGGGGATAATAAAACTACATCACCACTTTGGGCAGATTTTTTTATATTTTTCATAGCATCTTTTAAAGTATAACATTGAATACATGGTTTATTTTGACTTTTAGCATAGTCAAAAACTTGCTCCGTAACTTCCCCAATGGCATAAATGGCCACAACATTTTTTAAATAAGCATTTAAAGGGCTAAATTCTTGATTACGATTTAAGCCACCGAGAATTAAATGAACTGGTTTATCAGGGAAAGTCTTTAAAGCAGTAATGGTGGCAGTGGGATTAGTACTTTTTGAATCATTATAGTACTCGACGCCATTTTTAGTTGTAACATATTCAATACGGTGTTCAACTCCTCCAAAGTTTTTTAGAAATTCCCTAATTATATCTTGGTTCAAACCAAATTTTTCAACAACTAATAAAGCAGCGATGATATTTTCATAATTATGAATACCTTTAAGTTTAATATCTAAAACATACAAATACTTTTCACCATGGAGATAAATATAGTCATCTTGATAGTAATTTTCCGCATCATTAAAATATATTTTGTGAGATTTTATATCTTGAGTAATACTTAAACTATCGGGATTTTGTTTATTGATAATTGCAATATCTCGATCTGTATGATGATTAAATATTTTCTTTTTGGTATTTTTATAACTTTCATAGGTTCCATGATAATCTAAGTGAGTTGGACAAAGATTAGTTAAAACACTTATGTTAGTTTTAAAGTCATGCATATCATATAATTGATGATCACTAATTTCTAAGAGCAAAATATCTCCCGCTTTCACTTGATCAATTACTGCGCATAAGGGATAGCCAATATTCCCACCGAGAATAACATTTTGGCCAAGACGAGTTAAAAATTCATAAATAAGGGTCGTTGTCGTTGTTTTACCGTTAGAGCCAGTTACCCCAATGATTGTTATATTTTGGGGCAAAAAGTGATAAGCAACTTCCAGTTCGTTTTCAAGACGAATATTTAATTCGTTAATCTTTTGGATGACTGGGCTACTAGGCATAATCCCGGGATTTTTTATGGCTAAATCAAAATCATTAGTTATAAGATCACTTTGATTTTCGGTAATTACTATTTTTATGCCGAGGGATTCTAACATTTTTTTGTCAGCAGCCTTTAACTCTTTTTGATCAGTTAAGGTAATATCATTATTGCGGCCCGCTAGGAGTTTGGCAACAGCAATACCACTTTTGGCAGCGCCGACAATTAGGATTTTTTTGTTTTCATACATAATTTGTACCTCCAATAAATTTGTTTATACTATTATATAATATTTTCGGATTTTTTTAAATATTCTGCCAGAAAAAAAGGATTGATTTCTCAACCCTATTCCGCTAAATTTAGATTATCGATGGAGATATCAGCATCATCCATAAGTTTTTCTTCTAGGACTTCACTGGCATCATCATCTAATATATCTTTTTCTAGTTCAATTGCTATATCACTATATTGTTTATATCCTGTACCAGCTGGAATTAACTTACCAATGATTACATTTTCTTTTAAGCCTTGTAAGTAATCAATTTTGCCATGAATTGCAGCATCGGTTAGAACACGAGTTGTTTCTTGGAATGATGCAGCAGATAAGAATGAATCTGTTTCTAGCGATGACTTAGTTATACCAAGCATAATTGGATTTCCTTTGGCAGGAACTTTACCAGCTAGGATTACTGGTTTATTACCTTCCGTAAATTCTCTTAGAGAAACGGTTAGGCCTTCGACAAAGTCAGTATCACCAGCATCCGTAATTCTTACCTTATTGATCATTCTCTTAACAATAATTTCAATGTGTTTATCAGAAATATCAACACCTTGTAATTTATATACTTTTTGAACTTCTTTTAAAATATACTCTTGAGCAGTAAGTGGATCGGTAACAGCAAGTAATTCTTTTGGTGAAATAACACCTTCAGTAAGTTTATCTCCGGCTTCCACAGTATCACCAACATTTACTCTTACTTTCATGTTGTAATTAGTAACGTGTTCGCGAACTCCCGCTTCGTTTTCAATAGTAATTAAATGTTTACCGTTTTGTTCTTCAATACCGATAACTTTACCACCGATTTCCGCAATAGTTGCTTTACCTTTTGGCATCCGGGCTTCGAATAGTTCTTCAACTCTTGGAAGACCTTGAGTAATATCGGCATCTCCACCATGGGCAACACCACCAGAGTGGAATGTACGCATGGTAAGTTGGGTACCAGGTTCACCAATTGATTGCGCAGCCATGATACCAACGGCTTCACCTTTTTCAACTAAATTACCAGTTGCTAGGTTACGGCCATAACATTTTTGGCAAACCCCATTATTAGATTTACAAGTAAGAATACTTCTAATTTCAACTCTTTTAATACCTGCTTTTGTAATTTTAGCAACGGCATTTTCATTAATCATTTCCCCGGCTTCTACAATTACTTCTTTAGTTTCCGGATTGACGATTTTTTTCGAAGCAAAACGTCCTAAAATACGTTCCGCAAGGGGTTCAATAATGGTTCCATCTTTATCATTAACTAGGTCATACACAACTAAACCTTGAACTGAACCACAATCGTAATCTTTAACAATGATATCTTGAGCAACGTCAACTAAACGACGAGTTAGATATCCACTATCTGCTGTACGTAAAGCAGTATCGGCAGAACCTTTACGAGAACCATGAGTTGATAAGAAGAATTCGGATACTGATAAACCTTCGATAAATGATGAAGTGATAGGAATTTCAACGGTTGAACCATCAGGTTTTGCCATTAGCCCCCGCATTCCTGCAAGTTGGGTGAAGTTCGAAATTGAACCACGGGCCCCACTGTTCATCATCATAAATATTGGATTATCGTAGTTATTCTTACTTAATTCTGCAAGTTCATCTTTTATTTCGTCAGTTGCTTTATTCCATGAAGCAATAACATTTTCGTATCTTTCAGTTTCGGTAATAAGACCTCTTTGGTATTGCTTATTGATTTTGTCAACTTTTTCTTTGGCTCTTTCAATAATTTCATGTTTATCATCACTGCGAACAACATCGGATATTGAGACTGTTACACCAGCAACAGTTGAATACTTGAATCCTAAATCTTTTAATTTATCAAGCATAATTGATGTTTCAGTTGTTTTATATCTTTTAAATACTTGAGCAATTAATTGACCTAAAGTTTTCTTAATAAATGGTTGAACTAATTCCATCTTAGCAATTTCTTCTTGAATATTAACTCCCATTGGTAAGAAATATTTATCAGGAGTTACCCCTTCAATATTTTCTTTAGTTCCTTCATTAACATATGGATAAGTATCTGGTAAAATTTCGTTAAATTTGATTTTACCAACGGTTGTAATTAGATATTTATCGCGTTGTTCATCAGTAAATAATTTGTATTTGAAAGAACTGACTGGAATGGCAATCCGAGTGTGAAGATCGATTTCTCTTCTTTCGTAAGCCATTAGAGCCTCATTTGGATCTTTATAGACATGACCTTCATTAGGAAGACCAGCGTATTCAATAGTTAAGTAACAGTTACCTAAAACCATGTCTTGACTAGGTGTAACAATTGGTTTTCCGTCCTTAGGGTTTAGGATGTTGTTAGCCCCAAGCATCAAAATTCTTGCTTCAGCCTTTGCTTCTTCAGATAAAGGGACATGGACAGCCATTTGGTCACCATCGAAGTCAGCGTTAAAGGCTGTACATACAAGTGGGTGAAGACGAATTGCTTTGCCACCAACTAGAACTGGTTCAAAGGCTTGAATACCAAGTCTGTGAAGAGTTGGAGCCCGGTTTAGAAGTACTGGGTATTCCGTAATTACATCTTCAACAATATCCCATACGGCTTCATCACGCGCATCAATTAACTTTTTAGCGCCCTTGATGTTGTGAGCAAGACCGCGTTCAACAATACCATTAATTACATGAGGTTTAAATAACTCAATTGCCATTTCTTTAGGTAGACCACATTGATACATTTTTAAATTTGGTCCAACTACGATAACGGAACGACCTGAGTAGTCAACACGTTTACCTAACAAGTTTTGACGGAATCGTCCTTGTTTACCTTTAAGCATGCTAGATAAACTCTTAAGTGGCCGATTGCTGGCAGCAGTAATACTTCTGCCACGACGACCATTATCAAATAGCGAGTCAACCGCTTCTTGAAGCATTCTCTTTTCATTTTGAACAATGATTGTTGGAGCGCCAAGTTCTAGTAATTTTTTCAAACGATTATTTCTATTGATAATTCTTCGATATAAATCATTTAAGTCACTTGTTGCGAATCTGCCACCATCAAGTTGAATCATTGGCCGTAATTCTGGAGGTATAACTGGAAGAACATCTAAAACCATCCATTCCGGTTTATTACCACTTTCTTGGAATGCTACTAGACAATCAAGTCTTTTTACTAAACGAATTCTTTTTTGACCAGTAGTATTTTCCAGTTCAGCACGTAATTCTTCGATTTCTTTATCTAGATCAACGCGTTTAAGTAATTCTTTAATGGCTTCAGCACCCATACCAACAGTAAATGAGTTACCATACTTTTCATAATAAGCGCGGTATTCTTTATCCGATAAAGTTTGTTTTACTTCTAAAGGTGCTTTACCTGGGTCAATTACCACATATGAAACAAAGTATAATACTTCTTCTAGGTCTCTTGGAGACATGTCTAGAACAAGGCCCATTTTTGAAGGAACACCTTTAAAGAACCAAATGTGGGAGCAAGGAGCAGCCAGTTCAATGTGCCCCATTCTCTCTCTTCTTACTTTAGAACGCGTAACTTCAACACCGCAACGATCACAAATAATATTTTTGTATCTTAATCTCTTGTATTTTCCGCAACTACATTCGAAGTCTTTGGTTGGTCCAAATATTTTTTCGCAGAATAAACCATCTCTTTCAGGCTTTAGGGTCCGATAGTTGATAGTTTCAGGCTTTTTTACTTCCCCGTAAGACCATGAACGAATCTTTTCGGGAGAAGCAATACTTACCTTAATTCCTTTAAATTTACTTACATCTATCATTTAACTCACCTACTCCCCTTCATCCGCAGGATCTATTTCATCGATACCTGGGAATTCTAAGTCATCTAAATTGTCTTCTTCTTCCTCTTCTTCAATATATTCGTTATCTATTGGTTCCTCTGGCTGCAGGTCACTGGTTGTGACATCTATTTCATCAATTCGAAAGGCATCGCTGTCGTCTTCATCTTCTTCAATATCTTTAAATTCAACAACTTCATCTTTTTCATTGACTACTTCAACATCTAAGCCTAAGGCTTGGAATTCTTTGACTAAAACGCGGAATGATTCTGGAACACCGGCTTGATCAATAACTTTACCTTTGACTAAAGATTCATAAACTTTAACCCGGCCGGTAATGTCATCGGCTTTAACAGTCAAGATTTCTTGTAAGACATGACTAGCACCATAAGCATATAGGGCCCAAACTTCCATTTCTCCGAATCTTTGACCACCGAATTGGGCTTTACCACCAAGTGGTTGTTGGGTAACAAGTGAATAAGGTCCTGTTGCCCGGGCATGAAGTTTATCATCAACCATGTGATGTAGTTTTACCATGTACATGACACCAACATTGATCCGATGATCAAATGGTTCTCCAGTACGGCCATCACGAAGTTCGACTTTACCATCTTCCGCCATGCCGGCTTCTTTCATTTCTTCCATGATATCTTCCCAAGTTGCGCCATCGAATACTGGAGTTGCGTAATGAACACCTAACTTCTTACCAGCCATACCTAAGTGTACTTCTAGTATTTGACCGATGTTCATCCGTGATGGAACACCAAGTGGATTAAGCATGATATCAACAGGACGACCATCTGGCAAGTAAGGCATATCTTCTTCTGGTAAGATAAGG
>CALVVK010000016.1 GCA_944363825.1 uncultured Bacilli bacterium
TTTCAAGAACTATCACCCATTAAGATTTTACTATAAAAATAGAATTTTGTAAATTGTTTTCAAATAGGCAAAAATTTGCTATAATAGATTAAGAATGGATTTGATAGAATGAAATTTTTAGAAAAGTTTAATATAAAATTTAAAAACCCGATGTTATTGAAGGTGGCTCTTACACATAGTAGTTATGCTAATGAACATAAAAATTGTGAAAATTATGAACGTTTAGAATTTTTGGGTGATGCAGTATTAGAACTAGTAACAAGTGAGTATTTTTATTTAAATACCGATTATAAAGAAGGACAAATGACTAAAATGCGGGCGAGTTATGTGTGTGAAAAAGCGCTGGCCACTTATGCGAAAAATATTGGCATTGATAAAGAAATTCGGCTGGGGCATGGTCAAATGCATAATTTAAATGATACTATTATCGCTGATGTTTTTGAGGCTGTTGTGGGGGCTATTTATTTAGATCAAGGTTTTGATGTAGTTAAAAATTATATTGATACCATAATTATTCCTTATATTAAACGTAATATTAATTTTAATGTCGATTATAAAACGCGGCTTCAAGAACTTGTCCAAACGGGGAAAAAATCACTAGAATATGAAACTGTCAAAGAATTTGGGGAGGCTCATAAGAAAGTTTTTGAAGTTGTAGTTAAAATTGATAATATCATTTATGGAAGAGGAAAGGGTAGTAGCAAAAAAGAGGCTGAACAGATGGCGGCTTTAGATGCTTACAATAAGAGTTGCAGGTGATATCATGTATTTAAAAAGTATAAGAACGCAAGGGTTTAAGTCATTCGCGGATAAATTTGATTTGGAAATTAATCCGGGCATAACGGGAATTGTTGGACCTAATGGTAGTGGTAAGAGTAATATTGTTGATGCAGTGCGTTGGGTTTTAGGAGAACAATCAGTAAAAAATCTGCGGGGAACTAATTCGATGAGTGATGTTATTTTT
Source organism: uncultured Bacilli bacterium (assembly GCA_944363825.1). Classification (GTDB taxonomy): domain Bacteria; phylum Bacillota_I; class Bacilli_A; order RF39; family UBA660; genus Onthocola_B. The sequence continues at coordinate 965 of CALVVK010000016.1, forward strand.
AGTGGTAGTGAATCTAGGCCGGCGCAGAAAAGGGCTATGGTGGCTTTAACCTTTGATAATACGGATAAATACTTGAATAGTGATTTGGTGGAAGTTGAAATTAAAAGAATTGTTTATTCAACTGGTGAATGTGAATATTATATAAATAATGAAAGAGTTCGGCTTAAAGATATAACTGATCTTTTTATTGATAGAGGAGCGGGGACTAATGCTTTTAATATAATTTCGCAAGGTAATGTAACAGATATCGTTAATAGTAAACCGAGTGAACGAAGAGGAATTTTTGAAAGTGCCGCTAGTGTATTGAAGTATAAAAAAAGAAAAGAAGAATCTTTGAAAAAATTGGAAAAAACTGAAGAAAATTTAACCCGTATTAAACTTATTATTGCGGAATTAGCGAAAACTGTTGAGCCATTAAAAGAACAAAGTGTTGTTGCTAAAAAGTATAAAGATATTAAAAGGGAATTAGAAAATATTGATATTGCTTTAATTGTTAAAGATATCAATGATGTAAATAGTGAATATAATATTTTAAAAACTGAAATAGAAAATTTACAAGAACGTTTACTTACTTTAAAAGTTAGTGAATTAGATGCGGAATTAGAAAAAATTAAATTACAAAATGTTGCTTTAGAAGAAAAAATTAATCAGAAAAAAGAAGAATTATTAACTCTTAATGATACACTTCATAGTTTAAATAGTGAGAAACAAATTACTTTAGAAAGACAAAAATATGAAGTAGATAATAAGATTATTGATGATAATTTACTAAAATTAAAAGAACAAGAACTTACTCTCAAAAAAACGATGGATGTAACTAAAAAAGATGTTGAAGATATTGAGGCAAGTATGGCTGAAGAACGGAAGAAAGGTGAAGATGTTCGAAACAAGTTATTAGTTTTAAAAGTTAAAAGAAGTAATACTAATAATAGTTTACTTGATGCTAATAAAAGAGGGTTTTTATTACAAAATAAAATTGATATATTAGAAAATAATATTTTAAATGCGGAAAATACTCCGGTTGCAGTTAGGAATTGTTTAAATAATTCAAGACTTCATGGTATTCATAGTACAATTGGGAAACTTTTAGAAATTCCTGATCGTTATTTAGTGGCGCTCGATGTGGCTTTAGGAAATGCTTCTAACTATATTGTTGTTGATGATGATAATGCTGCTCTGGAGGCTATAAATTTCTTGAAGGAACGGCGGCTTGGCCGGGCAACATTTTTCCCTCTTAATATTATAAAATCGCGTTATATCAATGATAATATAATTGATAATATCAAAAATATTCGCGGGTTTATTGGGATTATGTCGGATTTAGTTTCATTTGATGAATTATATCGCCCCATTATTGAAAATCAATTGGGTAATGTTATAGTTGTCGAAAATGCTAGTACTTTAAGTGTTATTGGGAAATTAATTAATTATAAATACCGGATTGTTTCTTTAGATGGTGAGATTCAACATGCTGGTGGTTCAATAACTGGGGGTACTAGTAAGAAAAATAGTATGTTAAATGAAAAAAATGAACTTAATAATTTAAAAGATGAATATAATAAGTTAAGTGTTAATATTACAGCATTATCAAGAGAAGTTGAGGATATTGATAAAGAAATATTAGATGCGGAAGAAAGAGAAAATGTTTTAAATAAATATGTTATTTTACTTAATGATGAATTATTTAATAAAAAGACTTTATTAAGTAGATATACAGAAGAATATAAAAATTTAGTTAGTGAACTGGCTGGGATTGAAGATTTAAAAACTAATAAATTAAATGATCATTTAGTAGAATTATTAGAAAATATTAATAAAACTAGTAAAGATAAAGAGTTATTAGAAAAGGAAATAAAAAGACTAGTGCGAGAAAAAAATGATTTAGTTGATCAAATTAATGTTATGGAAAATAAACAAAGAAATGCTAATAGTAATTATAATACGATTAATAATGAATTGCGAAATAAAGAAATTGAGGCTGGTAAATTAGAAGTAAAATTAGATAATTTATTAGATACTTTAGGAAAAGAATATAATTTAACTTTTGATTATGCTAGTGTATCTTACGCGCTTGATATGCCAATTGATGTTGCTCGCGAAAAGGTTAATAGTTTGAAAAAAGATCTTAGTAGTTTAGGCAATGTTAATCTTGGGGCAATCGAGGAGTATGAACGAATTAGTAAACGTTATGAATTTTTAGAAAATCAAAAAGATGATTTGGAAAATTCCAGTTTAGAGTTAAAAGATATTATTCATCAAATGGATGATATTATGATTGAAAAATTTGCTAAGTCATTTAAAGAAATTAGTGGGGCTTTTACCGATATTTTCAAATTAATGTTTAAAGGGGGACATGGAGAATTAAAATTGAGTGATCCTGATGATTTACTTAATACAGGTATTGATATTATTGCTATACCTCCAGGAAAGAAAATTAATTCTCCAGTATCTTTAAGTGGGGGAGAAAAAGCATTAACAGCAATTTGTTTGTTGTTTGCTATCTTGCAGGTAAAACCTTCACCATTTGTTATTCTCGATGAAGCCGAAGCGGCATTAGATGAAGTAAATGTCGATATGTTTGGCAAATACTTGCTAAAAGAAAAAGAACGGAGTCAATTTATTGTCATTACCCATAAAAAGCGAATGATGGAATATGCTGATTCTTTATATGGGGTGACGATGCAAGAGTCGGGAGTAAGTAAAATAGTTAGTGCGAAATTAGCAAATTAATACTTAAAGGGGGAGTGGTTGTGCTAAATTATCGGCGCGGTAAAGGGCGCTATAAAGTTAATGAATTAGGTAGTTTATACTTTGATTGGACTAAATATGATCAGACTAAAATGCCTGTAATCTATATTGGCGGCCAAATGGAGCACCGATTACATATTTTGGAACAATGTGGTTATTCGCTCGATGCTGGTCATAATTTATTTGCTGGTTCTTGGCATTATGATTATCCCATATTTAATTATGATAAAAGTTATGTTAATGCCTTTAATTTTGCGGATAATTTAATAAAAGCAATTGCTAGTGCCGGTTTGGATGAAGTTGTGCTTATAACAGAAAGTCACGGAGGATTAATTGGGGCATTTGCTACAATTAGTCCGCGGATTCATAAAGTAATTGCCATTCATCCGCCGATTCTTGGAACTCCCCTGACCGATAAAGAAATACTTAAAAGTAATTATTTTAAGTTTTCTTTAATTCATAAGGGGATATACCAAATTATTAATTTACTTATTAATTTTAATTATGGTTTTGAACAAGATAATAAAGTGGGAATTTATAATCCATTACTTTTTAAAAATGTAAATTTAGATAAATTAATAGTTGTTGGTAGTAGTGTTGATATTACTAAGGAAAATAATTATTTAGTTAAGGAATTATATGATTTAATTATAAAGTTAACTGATAAAAAGAGTGACGGGATAGTTATATTTGAACCAAGAGAATTAGAGAAATTAGGGATAAATTATTTAGTTGAGGATATTTCTTTAAACCATTTTAAAGCGGGGGCTAAAGATAATATCTTAAATGCTTATAATAGAGTATTAAAACAAAATAATAAGTGATTGTCTAAAAAGCAATCACTTATTATATTTCACGCATTTTTTCTTTATCCTTGTAGGGGTTTTTAGCATCAATTTTATCAGTAAATAATATACCATCTAAATGATCTATTTCATGTTGGAAAGCCACCGCTAAGTCTTCCCTTACTCTAATAGTTTTTTTGTTGCCATCATAGTCATAATATTCAACAGTTACGCGGGCATTTCTTGGCACTATTCCTTCGACGGGACGATTAATACTTAAACAGCCTTCGCCTTCACCAACATAAATTAATTCTTCACTTTTACTAATAATTTTGGGATTAATGATTATATATTCTGCAAAGGTATGATCTTCTAATTCACTAGCGATGACAAAAATTCGTTTTAATTTACCAAGTTGGACAAAAGCCATGCCCATGCCTGCTCGTAAATTATATTTTTCGGCAATTTTTTCATCTTGACTCATTTTTAAATATTTAATTGTATCTTCAGCCAGTTTTCTGTCTTCTTTACTGACTGGAAAAGTTACGTCTTTACTTTTTTGATGTAATAATTTATGTTTTTCATCTAAAATTTTAATATTTGGTAATTTCATTTCAACACCCGAGGATATTGTATCAAAAAACAGCAAAAAATGCAAAAAAAAGGAGTGAAGACCTCCTTAATTTATTAATTATTGTTATTATTCCAAGACCAGCCAGCCCCTAAAATGATAACTAATAGGATAAATAAAACGATCCAAATAGCAGCACCGATACCATAGCCACTAGTGTAACCAGCATAAGTGCCACAGCATGGATTTTGATATCCGCCATAACCTCCGCCATAGTATCCGTTATTTCCATAATAATACATATAAATACCTCCTTATCTACTATAATTTATTATTAATGGTCATTTTTTGACATTAAAATTACCTAAAATTTTAAAAAAATAGTGAATTTTAGTGATATTGTGTTAAAATTAATCTAGGAGATTAAATATGCGCAAGTTATTTTCAAAAATGGATATACCACTTTTTATTTTAACTATTTTTTTGGCAGTGGTTGGTTTAGTCATGATTTATTCGGCATCTAGTGTTTCTAGTGTTGTTCGTTATGGTTATGAACCTTATCATTTTTTTATAAGACAAGCCATTTTTGTGGGATTTTCTTTCATTATTGGATTAACAATTGTTATTAAATTACCGACGCGGAATTATAGTTTTTTGGCTTGGCCCGGAGTAATTGTTATTATTCTAGCATTAGCATTCTTATTTATTAATGGGCGAATGACTAATAATGCTGTCAGTTGGTATGATTTAGGTTTTTTTAGTTTACAACCTAGTGAATTTGCCAAGTCGATTTTAATTGTATTTTCAGCGATTTATTATAATAAACTACATTATAAAAAAGTTAAAAATATTTATGCTTACTTAGTTCCTTTAGCGTTTGGGGCAATTATTGCGGGACTTGTTGCTATGCAACCAGATTTAGGTAGTGCAGCGATTATTGCGGGAATAGTTTTTTTGACATTTATAAGTGTGCCAATGGTACAGAATAATATGATTCGCATTATTAAAGTCTTAGCGATTGGTTTAGTTATTGCGGTCGTGGTAATTTTATATTCGGGTAGTGATTTACTAAACAGTATGCAAATGGATCGACTTACTTTTCAAAATCCTTGTTCAAGGTATACGGAGACTACTGGATATCAAGTGTGTAATGGTTTTATTGCGATTAATAATGGGGGGTTATTTGGTGTAGGTCTTGGTAATTCAACGCAAAAATATTTATATTTACCAGAAAGCCATACGGATTTTATATTTCCAATAATTGTTGAAGAATTAGGCTTAGTGTTTGGGATATTTATAATTTTATGCTATGCTTATATGTTGTTTCGAATCTTAAAGATTGCTAAAGAATCGGAAAATTTACGATGTAGTGTTTTAGCCTATGGAACATTTTGGTTTATGACTTTGCATATTTTAATTAACTTATTGGGAGTTTTGGCTTTGATTCCTTTAACGGGAGTGCCACTTCCGCTTTTAAGTTATGGTGGTAGTTTTACTGTCAATATCTTGATTATGTTATTTGTAGTCCAAAGGGTAAATATTGAAAACAAAATAAATAAGACTAAGAGAGAAATCAAGGCTCTATAGTCTTATTTTTTGTATGAAATCATTTCATCAATAAGTCCTAGTATATAGTCGGCGGAGATATCTAAGTATTCGCATATTTTAGGTAAATAAGTTATGGGCATAATGTTTATCCCTTTTTCATACCGGGCATATTGTTGTTGTTTTATCCCTAAGTATGCGGCTAGTTCTTTTTGCGTTACATTTTTACAATCTCTGACCCATTGGAGTCTTTCTGTATAATACATTTTATCACCACTATTTTTATATCATTTGTTACAACATAAGTGTTGACTTGTGAACAGATGTGTTGTAATATTATCTTAACAATGGATATGTTGTGTTAAGGTGGTATGTTTTATGTATAAAAAGGTTGTTGTTATTGTTTTTGGGGCAATTGCTTTAATTACTTTAGGTTTTCTTTTAGGAAAATCTAGTTCTAATGCTGTTGTAGCAAGTGGGAATTTAGTAGAAAATAAAAATAATGCTTTAACTATGATGTTGGAAACTGATGTAGATTCTAATGAATACGAAGTAGCAACAAGTAATGAATGGCCGCAGGAAGGATACATATTTAATGCGGAGATGTCCGCGTGCGAACGTGGTGGTAAACTATCTTGGGATAGTGAGAATAATCGAGTACTTATGACAACAAGTAGTGCCGATAAGTGCTATGTATATTTCGATCGGTATACAACAGTAAGTATTACTAATGTTACGACAACTAATATAACAAATAATAGTATTACGTTAACAGTAGAAGCAACAGCCGGAGAAAATTCAATAGCAACATATTACTTTAGTAATAATGATGGAGTAAGTTATGAAGAAAGTAGCAGTAATACATATACATTTAATAACTTAGAAACGGGAACAGAATATAATTTTAGAGTATATGCAGTAGATACTAATGGAATAAGTTCAAATGTATATACATTAAGTGAATCAACGTTATCAACAGTATATTTGACCGATTATATTAAAAATACAGTGTACACAGGAGATGGAAATAACGGATTATACTACCATGATGGAGTAGGAACATACACTAATGCAGCGCAGGAAGCAGGGGATAATTCGTATAGATATGCCGGAGCCAATCCCAATAATTATGTGTGTTTTGGAAGTGATGCAGAAACATGCCCAAATGATAATTTGTACCGAATAATTGGAGTGTTTGGCAACCAAGTAAAACTAATCAAACATGACTATGCCAACAGTAATATGCTAGGAACCAATGGTGATTATTTTGGTTCAACGACATCACCAGGAAGTTATTACAAAGGAAATCAAAGTACGTTATACTTGTATTACTGGAATAGAAATGGAAGTAATACATGGAGTGCCAGTCAGTTAAATACAGTAAATTTAAATACAAATTATATAAATTATTTGAATAATCAAAATAGCAAATGGACAGAAATGATTGAAACAACAAGCTGGAAAGTCGGAGGAGGAAGTTATAATTATTTGCAAAATGGAACACCAAAAACAGCATATAATTATGAATTAGGAAACAATAGTTCAAGTACAACATACAATGCAAAAATAGGATTAATGTATGTAAGTGATTATGGATATGCAGCAAGCCCAGCAAACTGGACAACAACATTATATAATTATGCTAATAATACAAATCGAAATAATAACTGGATGTTTATGGGACTTTACGAATGGACAATTTCCCGCCGCTCGGACTCTTCGGACTATGCGTTCCGCGTGGATAATACAGGCGTTGTGAGCTACTACATCGTCAGCAACTACGTCATCTTCGGTGTGCGCCCGTCCTTTTATCTGAAGTCCAATGTTGCGATAACTGATGGTGATGGTTCGAATCAAAATCCCTATCGCGTTGCTCTTGGATAAAAAATTTACACAAATTTTACATTGACACAACTCCTAAAATGTATTAGAATTAACTTGTGGTTAAGGGGAGTTGATTGGGAGTGATATTATAGCAACAATAGATACTTTAAAATTTATGTTGGAAGAATATAAAGTTTATAAACAACAATTGTTAGATATGATAATTGAATTGAAAGAAACTTTAGAACCATTACAACTAACTAGTAACCAATTAGATGGTACCAATAAAAGTATGGTTGATAAGAAATATAAAACAATAAAGGAAATGATAATTTCTTTAGAAAATGAAATAATGCCTTATGTTGATAATAAAATTAATTTGTTAAGTAAAAGGGTGCAAGTTGAAGAAGCATCTAGTCAAGTAATATTTAATTTATAGGAGTTTATAATGGAAGATAGAAATATTTTAGAAAACTTAGATGAGGCATTAGGACATTTAAAGAAAATAAATGATAATTATATAAAGGTACCAAATGATTTTGTTAAAATTAGTGAGTTTAAAAGATTAGATAATATTTTAAATATAGTTTATGTTGATTTAAATAATTTACGGAAAAATTTGGTTAATGGAAAAGAAGATAAGGGAGTGGATGTTATGGAAGATAAATTTTTACCAATAGGTTCTGTTGTAAAACTTAAAAATAGTGAAGATAAAATAATGATTGTTGGTTATTCTGCGGTAGAATATCATGATGGCATGGAAATTTATGATTATATGGGTTGTAGTTATCCAATGGGATTACTTTTAAATAATAAGATGTGTTCTTTTAATCATGATGATATTTTAGAATGTATATTTACTGGATATAAAGATGAAGAATATCAAGTATTTAATGAAAAATTAAATAGAGATGAAATAATTGATGATGAATTAACTGAGGCTTTAGATGATGTTGCTTTAGTGGAAGAAGAACCAATTAAAGAAGAAGTGGTAAGTGAAAATTTCTTTGATAATAGTGATAGTGTTCCATATTTATTTGATGATGTTGATGAGGTAGATACGATGGATATTCCTATAAGTGATGAAGAAAGTCCTGTTAGTGAAGATCTTGATGCTGATATAGTTTCTGTAGATGCTGAAGATTCTACCGGTGAATTTAAGATGCCACATTATCGTTTTGATGAAAATGGAATAATAATTAGTGAATAACATAAGTTATTCTTTTTTTTAGGACCAAATAATGATATATTATTACTGGTGATGTTATGCAAACTGTTTTAATAACTGGTGGGGCCCGGGGTTTAGGTGCGGCGCTAAGTGAGGTATTTGCTAAAAATGGTTATAATGTAATAATTAATTATTGTAATTCCGAAAATTTGGCGCAAGAATTAAAGATGAAATTAGAAAATGAATATAATATTCAAGTTTTATTAGTTAAATGTGATATAGCAAGTGAAGAGCAAGTTAAAGAAATGTTTAAAAAAATAAAGGAAAAATATGCAAGTATTGATTGTTTAGTCAATAATGCTGCTATTGCTTTAGATAATGATTTGGAAAGTAAAGATGCTTTTGAATTTAGGAAAGTTTTAGATGTAAATTTAGTAGGAACATATTTAGTTACTAAGTATGCTTTAAGCATGCTTTCTAAAGGAAGTATTATTAATATAACGAGTACTAATGCTTTTGATACTGGATATATTGAATCTGTTGATTATGATGCTTCTAAAGCAGGTGTCATTGCTCTTACTCATGATTTTGCGAAATTTTTAGCCCCTCAGGTCCGGGTTAATGCCGTTGCGGCGGGCTGGATTAAGACGGATATGAATAAGGAAATGGATCCTAATTTTAAAGAGAAGGAAATAGCAAAAATTGCTTTAAAAAGGTTTGCTGAGCCTAGGGAAATTGCGGAGGTTGTTTGGTTTTTGGCTAGTTCTCGGGCCAGTTATATAAATAATGCAATAATTAGAGTGGATGGTGGTATGAGTGCATAATTATTGGAATGTTGAAGATGAATTAAAACCAGTTTTTGAAAATATTGATAATGTTTGTTTTTTTAATAGTCGGAAAGTGATCGAAGCATTTTGGAAAGAGAATGTTTCTGAACAACACTTTAATGGGACTACTGGTTACGGTTATGGTGATGCAGGAAGAGATACGATTGAACGAATTTTTGCCCGCATTTTTAAAACGGAAGATGCTTTAGTAAGAAATCAATTTATTTCGGGGACCCATGCTTTAAGTACCGCTTTTTTTGGGGTGTTACGACCTAATGATATTATGTTGTCGATTACCGGTAAGCCATATGATACTTTGGATTCAGTCATTGGTTTTAATGATAATCCTAGTAGTCTCAACGCATTTGGAATTAAGTATGAACAAATAGATTTAATTAATGATGATTTTGATTATGAAAAAATAGTTAAACGGGTAAAAGAAAATGATCTTAAATTAATTGCTATTCAAAGGTCTAAAGGATATTCTTTACGGAAAAGTATTGGTATAGAAAATGTTAAAAAAGTTATCGAAGAAATTAGAAAAGTGAATAAAGATGTCATAATTATGGTCGATAATTGTTATTGTGAGTTTGTCGATACAGTTGAGCCTAGTGAAGTTGGGGCTGATTTGTGTGTTGGTTCATTAATTAAAAATCTCGGTGGGGGTATTGCCACAAATGGGGCTTATATCGTGGGGCGAAAAGATTTAATTCATTTGTGTAGTGAACGCTTGAATGTGGCAGGTGAGGCTAAAGAAGTGGGGCCAAGTTTAGGGGCTAACAGAAATATTTTGTTAGGTTTATATTTGGCACCAAGTGTTGTAGCATCCGCTCTTAAAACTGGTGTTTTTGCGGCCTATATTTTAGAGAATTTAGGTTATGCGGTGGAACCAAAATGGAATGAAAAAAGAAATGATATTGTTACGGCTATTACTTTTAGAAATAAAGATAAGTTAATAGCATTTGTTAAGGGAATTCAACAAGGTAGTGCAATTGATTCTTTTGCTTTACCTGAGGCGTCCCCCATGCCAGGTTATGATGACGAAATAATTATGGCATCAGGATCATTTACTCAAGGTTCATCAATTGAACTTTCTTGTGATGGCCCAATTCGGGAGCCATATGTTGCTTATTTGCAAGGTGGTCTAACTTATGAATATGGTAAAATTGGAATTATTAAGGCCTTAGAAAACCTAGAAAAAAAATAAGACCGAGGGTCTTATTATAATTTGAAAGTTATTTCTGGGTTTTTTCTTTCTCTTTTAGTCCAGTTTTCTTGTGGGTTTTTGAACTCAACTATTTGTAAAGCATTGCCTAAAGCCATGAGAAAACTGACTGGTTGCCGTAATTCACTCCATTTTTCACCAGTGTCGAGAAATCTTAATTCATCATAAGTATCGGCGTTATGTACTAGTGAAATTAATTTGCAAATGGTAACAGAGTGTTTAATTAGTTTGTCAGGATTAAATGGAAAACTAACATTAAGGGCATTTCCAAAAAAATTGTTTTTGTTTTGCCAAGGATTATTTTCTTTAGCAATACAGTCATCCCATATTTCCATTACTTTTTCTTTAAATAAAATTCCAATATCCATAATTTCCCCCTTCTTTGCGGGTTATTTTAGCATTTTTCGGGAAAATTGTCAAATATTACAAAAATTAGCAGTTATATATTGACAAGTGCTAAGCATAATATTATAATATGATTAGCACTGTTGGAAAATAAGTGCTAAAGAAGGTAAGATTATGGATGAGAGAAGAAATAATCTATTAAAAGAAATTGTCGAGGTTTATATTAAAACCGCGAAGCCGGTGGGATCGAAAGCCTTATGTAGCAAGTTTAATTGCTCAAGTGCAACAATCAGAAATGAAATGGCTGTTTTAGAAGACTTAGGTTATATTGAAAAAAATCATATATCTTCGGGACGGGTGCCAAGTGAGGCTGGATATCGTTATTATGTTGAATATTTGATGGAAGCAGAAAAGATTACGGGTAGTGATATGTTGAAGTTACAGAAAATATTTGCTAATAACGAACTAGAACTTAGTGATGCAATAACTAAGTGTATGGAAATAATTAGTGATATAACTAATTATACGAGTGTAGTTTTGGGTAAGAGTAGCGCTGATAATGCTCTTTTACAAGTTAATATTATTGCTTTAAATGATAATCAGGTTGTGGCAGTTGTGTGTACCGATAAGGGAAATGTTGAAAATAAGATGTTTAACTTACCAAATAATATTAATGTTAATGAAGTTATTAAAACTAGTGAAATTATTAATAAAATGTTAGTTGGAACACCAATAAATGAAGTAAGTAGACGGATGGAAGAGGAAGTTAAACCGGTTATTAAAAGACAGATTCGGCAGTATGAAACAGTATATAATATTTTCTATGATGCCTTTAATGATTTTGTAGTTAATAATAGTAATATTCATGTTACAGGTCGGGCTAAGATTTTTGAACAGCCGGAATATAATGATGTTGCGGAGTTAAAGAGACTAGCCAATAAATTAGAGGATGTCAGTTTTATTGAAAAAGTTAGTCATGACGATGATGATGAAAATGAAATAAAAATATATATTGGTGATGAATCAGAATTCGATCCTAATGTAACAATTATTCGCAAGAAATATCATATTAATGGTGAAGATGGAACAATTGCGGTGATTGGACCGAAAAGGATGGATTATTCGCGAATTGTAAGTCTGCTCGAATATGTCGATGAAAAGTTAGATAGCAGAAAGGAAAAAGATGGAAAAGACTGAGGAAAAATTAAAAGTAAAAAATATTAAAGAAAAGAAAAAAACTGATAAGAAAAAAGTAAATAAAGAAAATGAAGTAGAGAAAAAGTTACGAGAAGAAAATAGAAATCTTAATGATAAAGTACTTCGTATTAGTGCCGAAATGCAGAATATGCGACGGCGGTATGAAGATGAAATAAGTAATATTTATAAATACGAAGGGGAAGAATTAATAATTAAGTTATTAGCCATTGTCGATAATTTTGAACGGGCAATTAGTTTGGATGATCGTGATTTAACTGATGAACTATCTAAATTCTTGAGTGGTTTTAAAATGATTTATACTAATTTACTTAATATTTTAGATAGTATGGAAGTTAAAGTAATTGATTGTGCTAGCTTAGAGTTTGATCCTAACAAAATGGAGGCGGTTTTAACTGAGAAAGATGAGAATTTGCCGGCGAATGTAGTACTAGAAGTATTACAAAAAGGATATACATATAAAGATAAAGTTATTCGTGTGGCGATGGTTAAAGTAAATGAATAATTCAGTGTATATCGATTTAAATTCTTGGGAAATTTGTGCTAATCCTAAAGGCTTTATTCCAGTTGATGCGGATATTGCGAAAACAATTTTGTTATTAAATAAAAAAGGATATATAACAAAATCGAGTTGTGCGGGACATCACGATATTAAATTTATCGATATGGATGGGGCGGATATTGCAAATCTTGCGGAATTAGAAAAAGATCCGGAAATAATAGTTAAAGAAATTCGGGATACGGAATTTGACTATTGGAAGGAAATTGGGGGATCGGTAATATATGTAGTTTTTAATGATTGTTATGATTTTCCCAATATTCCGGACGGATTTACGTTAGAAGATGGCAATTATTTAAGTCATAAAGTTAACTTTTATGATCATGATAAAAAAAGAATTGCTATTCCTCTAATAAATAAAGAAATAAAAAAATATAATAAAATACTCTATGAATGGGCAAATAATTTGCCAAATATAAAGGAAGGATGATTAATTATGAGTAAAATTATAGGTATTGACTTAGGAACTACAAACTCATGTGTTGCAGTTCTAGAAGGGGGCGAACCAAAGGTTATTCCCAATGCTGAGGGAAATAGAACAACTCCATCAGTAGTGGCTTTTAAAGGTGATGAAGAATTAGTTGGGGAAGTTGCTAAAAGACAAGCGGTAACTAATGTTAAAAATACAATTTCTTCAATTAAAAGAAAAATGGGTACTAGTGAAAAAGTAGAAGCAAATGATAAAAAATGGACGCCAGAAGAAATTAGTGCCAAGATTCTTGCTAAACTTAAAAAAGATGCTGAAAGCTACTTAGGAGAAAAAGTAACAAAAGCTGTTATAACAGTTCCGGCATATTTTAATGATGCTGAAAGACAAGCTACTAAGAATGCTGGTAAGATTGCTGGACTTGAAGTAGAAAGAATTATCAATGAACCAACTGCTGCAGCTTTAGCATATGGTCTTGATAAACAAGATAAATTACAAACTATTTTAGTATATGACCTTGGTGGTGGTACATTCGACGTATCTATCCTTGAATTAGGTGATGGTGTATTTGAAGTAAAAGCAACAAGTGGTAATAACCGTCTTGGTGGAGATGACTTCGATCAAAGAATAGTTGATTATTTAGTTTATGAATTCAAGAAGGAAAATGGTATTGATCTATCTAAAGATAAGATGGCAATGCAAAGAATTAAGGATGCTGCTGAAAAGGCTAAGAAAGACTTATCAAGTATGACTAATGCTAGCATCAGTTTACCATTCATTGCCCAAAATGATGATGGCCCAGTTCATATGGATGTAACATTATCTAAGGCTAAATTTGAAGACTTATGTCGTGACTTGTTTGATTCAACACTTGAACCAGTAAGAAAAGCCCTAAAAGATGCTAAATTAAAAGCAAGTGATATTGATAAAGTGATTTTAGTTGGTGGTTCAACACGTATTCCTTATATTCAAGAATTAGTTAAGAAAGAACTTGGTCAAGAACCTAATAAGAGTGTTAACCCAGATGAAGTTGTTGCTATGGGTGCTGCAATTCAAGGTGGAGTTTTAACTGGGGAAGTTGATGACATTGTCTTACTAGATGTTACACCACTTTCACTTGGTATTGAAACCCTTGGTAATGTAATGACAGTATTAATTCCAAGAAATACAACAATTCCAACTAGTAAATCTCAAGTATTTAGTACGGCAGTAGATAACCAACCAGCAGTTGATATTCATGTATTACAAGGGGAAAGACCAATGGCTAGTGATAATAAGACTCTTGGAAACTTCCAACTTACAAATATTCCACCTGCAAGAAGAGGTGTACCACAAATTGAAGTTAAATTTGATATCGATGCCAATGGTATTGTCAATGTAACTGCTAAAGATTTAGGTACAAATAAAGAACAATCTATTACAATTACATCTTCAACAAATCTATCTGATGAAGAAATCGATAAGATGGTTAAAGAAGCCGAAGCCAATAAAGAGGCTGATGAAAAACGGAAAGCCGAAGCGGAAGTTAGAAATGAAGCAGATTCAAGTGTATTTGCTTGTGAAAAAGCCTTAAGTGATCTTGGGGATAAGGTTGATAAGAAAGATAAAGAAAAAGCGGAAAAATTGATTGAAGAAGTTAAAAAAGCCCTTGAAGGAAATGATACTGATGAAATCAAGAAAAAGACGGAAGAATTAAATAAAGTGGCTATGGATTTAGCGGGTAAAGTCTATGAACAAGCTGCGAAAGAGGCGCAAGATAATAAGACATCAGAAGATAATAGTGATGATCACGAAAAAGTTGAAGATGCAACTTACGAAGAAAAATAATAAGAGAATAGAGATAAGGTTCTAGGAAACTAGAACCTTTCTAAGGTTAGGAGAAGATATGGAACATTTGCGAAAAGATATTGATGGATTATATAAATGGCATTTAGATGATTTAATAAAGAATGCTGAGGAATATCAAGAGTTAACTACAGAAATAAGAATGCTTATTAAAAAAATAAGTAATATGAAAGATGGTTTTTTGAAAAATAGTAATAATTTTTTGATGTATTTAAAAACTGATGAAGTATTAAGTAAAAATTTTGAACGGTTATATGTTTATTCTTATCTTTATCATTATCAAGATATGGCTGATGAAGTAGGGAAAATATATAAAGAAACTGCTGATAAAATAATGGAAGAAATGAATTTAGAATTATCTTTTGTAAGACCATTATTAATAAATAGTGATTATAATAAAATAAAAGAGTGGTTAAAAGAAAATAAGGAATTAGAAAAATATGCTTTTACTTTAGAAAAGATTTTTAGATATAAAAAATATACTTTAAGTGAAGCAGAAGAAAAAATTATTGCTTTAGCCAATAATTCTTTAGGGGCATCCAGTGGTATCTTTTCTGCTCTTGATAATGTCGATATTGATCTAGGTTTTATCAAAGATGAATTGGGTAAGAAAGTAAAACTAACTAATTCTAATTATATTAAATATTGTAGTAGTAAAAATAGAGGAGTTAGAAGAAATGCTTTTAAGAATATGTATAATTTCTTTGGTAAATTTATTAATACTATTGCAGCATGTTATATTGGATCAATTAAAGAAAATACTTTTAGTAGTAAAGTAAGAGGATATGAATCGCATTTAGCCAGTAGTTTATATGCTGATAATATAGGTGTTGAATTTTATGAAGAATTTATTGCTGATATTCATGAGTTTATTCCTTTATTACATAAATATATGAAAGTAAGGGGCAAGTATTTGGGATATAAACCGCATTTATATGATGTCTATGTCGATTTGGGTGAAGTAAATAATGAAGATATACCTTATAAGGAAGGAATTGAGCATGTTAAAGAGGCTTTAAAACCTTTAGGAGAAAAATATATTACTGATTTATCCCAAAGTTTTACGGCCGGTTGGATTGATGTTTATCCGAATGCTTACAAAAGAAGTGGTGCTTACCAATGGGGGGCTTATGGCATCCATCCTTATGTTTCTTTAAATTATGAAAATAATTTTGATTCGGTTGCTACACTTGCTCATGAGTTAGGACATGCAATGCATTCTTATTATAGTGATAATAAAAATGCTTATAATAATGCGGATTATCCAATTTTTCTAGCTGAAATTGCATCAACAGTCAATGAAGTTTTAGTCGATGATTATTTTTTCAAAAAGGCTAAAACTGATGAAGAAAAGATCTATTATTTAGCCGCATTTTTAGATAAAATTAGAACGACGATATTTCGCCAAGTGATGTTTGCAGAATTCGAAACAAAAGCATATAAGATGTATGAAAATAATGAAGTTTTAACAGTCGAAAATCTTTGTGATATGTATTATGAATTAAATAAAATGTATTTTGGGAAAAATGTTGTAGTTGATGATGCTATCAAATATGAATGGGCAAGAATTCCTCATTTTTATACCCCATTTTATGTTTATAAATATGCAACTGGTTTAATTGTGGCCCTAGCGATTGCTAATAGTATTTTAGAAGGAAATACGGATATGCAAAAGAATTATTTAGAATTTTTAGCATCTGGTGGTAGTGATTATCCGCTGGAAATACTAAAAAAATGTCAAATTGATTTAAGTGATAAGAAATTTATTAAAAGTGCTTTTAAATTATTTAAAGATAAATTAACGGAACTTGAAGAATTAGTTGATAAGAAGGTGAAGTAAAATGAATAAAAAAGATTATTATGAAATATTAGGAGTAAGTAAAAATGCTACTGATGAGGAAATAAAAAGAGCGTTTCGGAAACTCGCTAAACAATATCATCCTGATATAAATAAGGAAGCCGGGGCTGAGGCAAAATTTAAAGAAATTGGTGAGGCCTATGCAGTATTATCTGATCCGGAGAAAAGACGAGCATATGATCAATATGGCCATGCAGCCTTCCAAAATGGTGGGGCTGGTACTGGTAGTGGCTTCTCTGGTTTTGATGCTAGCGATATTAATCTTGATGATATTTTAAATGACTTATTTGGCGGAGCATTTGGTGGTTTTGGCTTTGGGGGCAGTCGTTCAAGAAGTAGTAGTTCTACTAGAGCGAGCCGAGGCAAAGATATCCGCGTTGTCCTTAACCTATCCTTTGAAGAAGCGGCTTTTGGCTGTGAAAAAGATATTAAATTAGATTTAACCAGTGAATGTAGTCGCTGCCATGGTAAAGGTGGTTTTGGGGAAGTAACTTGTAAGACTTGTGGGGGTGCTGGTCGGGTGTTAGAACAACAACAAACGATATTTGGTTATATGCAAACCCAAAAGACTTGTCCAGACTGCCGAGGCGCCGGTAAGAAGTTTGAAACAATATGTGATGAATGCCGCGGTAAAGGAGTTGTTGCTAAAACTAAAACCCTAACTGTGACAATTCCCGAAGGAGTTGATGAAGGCTTCCAATTACGTCTTAGTGGTAAAGGTAATGCTGGTGTTAATGGTGGGGCGAATGGTGATGTTTTCATCGAATTTAAGATAAAAGAACACCCATTATTTGAAAGAGATGGGGCAGATATTTATCTAGAAGTGCCAATAACCATTACTGATGCGGCCTTAGGTTGTAAAAAAGAAATACCAACTCTTAGTGGTAATGTCTATTTAGATATTAAGGCTGGGATTCAAAATTATACTAAATTAAAATTAAAAGGTAAAGGTATTAAAACACCTAATTCGTTTGGTCGTGGTAATATGTATGCCGTTATTAATATTATTACTCCAACTAAACTGGATCGGAAGCAAAAAAATTTACTACAAGAGTTAGCCAATACTAACTTAGAAGATAATCCAGAATTTAAGAATTTCAAAAAGTATTTAGATTAAAAGATTTCAAGTAATTGAGATCTTTTTTTATATTTATGTAGAATTCTACATAATTATATAATAGGAAAGTCATACTTTTTTTAAAAAAATACTTGACATGCATACATTTGTTTGATATAATCAAATCATCATTCAGGGAGGTAATTAATATGTTTACTATATTAAAAGGTTATTTTTTTAGATTATATCCAACAGTGTCTCAAAAAGAATTAATTAATAAAACAATTGGTTGCACTAGGTTTATCTATAATCATTTTTTAGATGAAAAGATAAAAGAATATAAAACATCAGGTAAATCTAAGTCTTGTTATGATCAAATAAAAGAATTACCAGGATTATGTAAAGAATATCCATGGTTAAGTGAAGTAGATAGTTGTAGTTTAAGAACTGCGCTATTTAATTTAGATGATGCCTATAAAAGATTTTTCAAAAAACAAAATGAATTTCCTAAGTTTAAGAATAAAGATGTCGGAAATAGTTATAAGACCAATAATATAAAAAATACTTATAAAAATAAAAATTATGAAAGTATAAAATTAGACTTTCAAAATAATGTAA
>CALVVK010000017.1 GCA_944363825.1 uncultured Bacilli bacterium
TATAATGGCTGAGGGTACTGTTAAAATAACTAATGTCCCTAACATATCGGATAAAGATGCTTTAATCGAGATATTAAAATTATTAAATGCTAAAGTAAAAAGAAGTAGTGGAACAATTGAAATAGATGCAACAGATATTATTAATTGTTTAATTCCTGAAAAACTTAGTACTAAATTACGAGCATCTTATTATTTTATGGGAGCACTACTGGCCCGTTTTAAAAAAGTTGAAATGTATTTCCCCGGCGGTTGTAATATTGGCACAAGACCAATTGATTTACATTTAAAGGGATTTGAAGCCTTGGGTGCCACTATAACTAAGGAAGATAGTAAATATATAATTACGGCTGAGAAACTTGAAGGTAGTGATATTTTATTGGATTTTGCCTCAGTTGGTGCAACCGTTAATTTGATGCTCGCTGCCACAATGGCTCAAGGGACAACCAGAATTATGAACGCTGCCAGAGAAGCCGAAATATGTAATATCGCCGATTTATTAAATAAAATGGGGGCTAATATCACCGGCGCTGGTACCGAAGAAATAATAATTGAAGGGGTAACGGAACTCCATGGGGCCGAAATAAAAGTTATTCCAGATCGCATTGAAGCAGGAACTTATATTATCATGGGGGCTTTACTCGGCGATAATTTGATAATTGAAGGCATTGTTCCTGAACACAATCTCCTACTTTTAAATAAATTACAAGAAATGGGAGTCAATTTTAGTTTAAAGAATCACAAAATAATATTAAATAAAACCAAAAATTTAAACCCCACCAATGTTAGAACCGCTGTATATCCTGGATTTCCTACAGACTTAGGTCAACCAATATCGGTATTATTAACCCAAGCCAAAGGAATATCCTTATTTGAAGAAACTATTTGGGAAAATCGCATGGGGCATGTCAAATATTTAAATATGATGGGGGCTGCAATTGAAACCGAACGCCAACATGCCAAAATTACGGGACCAACTCCTTTGCATGGTGCCAATATTACGGCAACTGATCTACGGGCCGGGGCAGCCTTAGTTACTGCTGGTTTAATTGCTGAGGGAACAACTATCATCAGTGATGCCGAACACATCTTGCGCGGTTATGAACGAATTATCAACAAATTATCCCAAGTTGGTGCTAATATCAAAATAATTGAAGTATAATGTAAAGAGTTATCTTTACATTTTTTTGGGGGTAATAATGAAAAGAAGGTATAAATTATTATTAATAATTTTAATTGGTGCGGCAGTAACGATATTGATTAATTGCATAACTATTAAAAATAAAATTGCCATTGTCAGTCTTGGTGATGGCCTAAGCCTTGGTATGACTTCTTACAATGTTGCTGGCCCCAGTTTTAATGATTATCTAAAAGAATATGCTGAAGAAAAAAATATATTAGACAGTTACAATAATGAATTTTCTCAAAATCATTTAACAATTCACGAATTAAATGAACTACTTGAAGACAATGCTGTAGGAGAATTTACTAAAACTCCAATTAAACAAATAATAGCATCAGCAGACATTTTAACTATTAGTATTGGTATGGACGAATTTGCTGATTTATCTTTGCAAAAAAACTTAACAACTGAAGCCAAAGAAAGATATATCGCCGAGATGAAAAAAATTTTAAAATTAATCCGTGAATTTTATGACAAAAAAATTATCATTGTTGGTCTTTACCCGGCCTATGATTTTGATCAGACTGATGCTGTTGAAATAAATAAAAATTTACAAAAAACAGCTGGTGAATATAATGCTCTTTTTTTAGATATTATTGCTTATTATCTCAATGATGAATATATATTTGCTAATAGTTATTATCTTAATTATAAAGGTCATCAAAAAATTGCCCAAAATTTAATAAACATGCTCTAAATTAAAGTTGCAAATAATTCTAGAATATGATATGTTGATATTGTGATATATTATGAAAAATAATTTTAGTAATTTCGTAAAAATAATAGTTATAATAATAGTTTTGGTTTTAATAATTTGGTTAGTTTTTTACATAATAACCAAAAATGAACCAGCAGTATCTACTAATAACTCTAATAGTAGGCCTGATGAAAATATTGATATTATTGCATCGGAACTAACAACCATTTTTGACTACATTAATGCAGAATCAAATTCCTCTAACTGGGCTTGTCAATATTTAAATAATGACTTAGGTTATGATATAACTAGTGGCACCAATTTTTTTGATGTTTATGCCCCAGCCATTATGGATTGTTTATATGAAAAAAATTATCCAAGTATCTATTTTGATTCCGAAACCGATTATAAAATTATCAGTACAACCGAGGAAAATTCCTATGAAAGTTATTTTCATGATTTAAAAACCTTACCAAGTGTCAATGAAATTTATACTCCCGAAATTTTAGCCAATTATTCACCGAGTATATTAAATACTATCAATAATTATAACAATGAATTTTATAAAATTGCCTATATTGTGAATAATAATAACAAAAATGATATTACCTACGAAGTAAGTCGCATTTATAAAAGTAATGATAAATATCTAGCCAAAATTATTGCTAAGACTACTACCAATGAATATACTGGCTTACTGGAAGTCGAAATTAACAATAATCACATAATATATTCGCCATTAATTTTTTATTAACAATTTATTGACATTTTCTAGAGCGATAATATATAATATAAAGGCAAGTGGATTACTATGCCATGAATTTGGTATGGCGGAAGGAGAGAAAATGAAAGCAAATATCCATCCAGAAGTAAAAGATGCCGTAGTAACTTGTGCTTGTGGAGCAACATTTACCACTCGTTCAACAAAAGATAAAATTGATGTTGAAATTTGTAGCGAATGTCATCCATTCTATACAGGAACACAAGGAAAGGCCAAGAAAACTGGAAATATTGAAAAATTTAATAAGAAATTTGGTTTAGATAAAGAACAAAAGTAGTAATATTTTTGTTTTTTTTCTAATTATCTTGTATAATTAAATTAAGGAAGTGATTATGATAAAAATATTTTTAGGTGTTGATCACCAAGGTTTAAAATATAAAGATGAAATAGCAAATTATTTAAAAAGTAATGGTATTGATGTAACCGTATCGAAACTAGCCAATAATGCTTTAGATGACTATCCCGATTTTGCTTATGATATTTGTCAAAAAGTTTTACAAGAAAAAGGTTTAGGTATTTTAGTATGTTCTACTGGTATTGGTATGAGTATCGCGGCCAACAAAGTGAAGGGCATTAAATGTGCTAGAGTATTTAATGAAGATGATGCCTTTACGGCCAAAAATCACAATGGGGCTAATGTTATTGCCATTGGTACATCGGTTGGTTTAGATAATATTTATAAAATAGTTGATGCTTTCATTGCCACTAAAGGGCCATCGGAAGAAAGACATTTAAGGCGCCTGGCTAAAATTGATGCCATCGAAGCAGGAACATATCATGTCTAAACTAATTTTATATATCGTTTTTACCTTCATTGCAGCCTACGGCTTATCAGGTATTAACTTTAATGGTTTTTTTAAAAAAGATAAAATAATTGAAGCCCGGGTTTTAGTAATTATTTTAAGTCTTTCTTTCGGTTATTTATTAACCAATTTTGTTATAGATTTTACTAGCATTTTTTAAATAAAATAAACATACAATTAATGAGGCAAATATGAAAAATAAATATTTAATAATTATCATAGTTGTTTTAAGTATTATCGCCATAATAAGTAGTCCCAGTAAAAAGACTACTTATTTTAATAATGACGAAAAAAATAATAATGTAACAATTAAAGATGCCGAAACCAATGAAGAAAGCACTTTAGATTTAGAAGAATATATCATTGGTGTTGTCGCCGGAGAAATGCCAGCATCATTCGCGGAAGAAGCCTTAAAAGCCCAAGCCATTGCTGCCAGAAGTTATGCTTTATCTAAAATAAAAAGTTCGACAAAGAGTTATGATTTAGTAACTGATGTAACCAATCAAGTTTATCTAACGATAAGTGAGATGCAAGAAAAATGGGGAAGTGATTTTGATTATTACTATAATCGTGTTGCTAAGGCGGTTAAAGATACCGAAAATCTCGTCATGGAATATGATGGTGAAGTAATTAGTGCTTATTATTTTGCGATGAGTAATGGGGCAACTGAAGATGTGGCTTTAGTTTTTGGAGAAGACCAAGCATATCTGCAAAGTGTTGATTCTTCTTGGGATGAATCAGTTAAAAACTTTGCTGTTACCACGACATTTTCGCAAGAAGAATTTTGTACAAAGTTAAATATCGACTGTTCTAATATAACTATTAATTCAATTGAATATAGTCCAACTAACCGGGTAAATAAGATAGTTATCAATAATCAAGAATTTAAAGGCACAACTTTCCGTAGTTTACTTAATCTGCGTTCCACGGACTTTACAATTAACATATCTGATACCATTACCATTACTACTAAAGGCTATGGTCATGGTGTTGGTATGAGTCAATATGGCGCCAATGCGATGGCCCAAAATGGCTCTAATTATGCAGAAATTTTGCATCATTATTACAAAGATATCGATATTGTTGAAATAAATGTATAAAAAATAAAAATAATTCTCATACTTTAATTAGGATGGTGAATTATGAAGAAAAGAAAGTTAAAAGGATATGTCTTACCAACAGTCTACATTTTGGTAATAGGAATTTTATTTATTAGTATATCATTCTTAGGATCAGTCTTACAAAGTCAAATAAGTTATCAAGATAACTTATCAGTAAGTGCCCTAGAAGATGATAATACAACCCCGGTAATTAAGAATGAAGAAAATGTAACTGAGGCCCAAGTAAAACCATTTACTTCCCAAAATGTTAGCATTAGCAAATCATATTATAGCAAAGAAGATGACGAAGCAACTCAACAAAAATCTTTAGTCTATTATGAAAAAACATACTTACAAAATAGCGGAGTCCTTTATTCATCTACTGAAACATTCGATGTAGTAAGTGTTCTAAGTGGTACAGTAACTAATGTTGCCGAAGATGAAATTCTTGGTAATGTTATTGAAATTACTCATAACCCTAATTTAAAAAGTGTTTACTACAGTTTAGGGGAAATAACTGTCAAAAAAGATGATGCTGTAATGGCGGGAGATGTTATTGGTAAAAGTGGGGACAACTTATTAGATGGTGAGACTGAAAACTGTTTACTATTTGAAGTATATTACAATGGTAACACAATTGACCCAGAAGACTTTTATACAATGGATATAAAAGATCTTCAATAAAACATAAAATAATCCCTTAATAATATAATTTATTAAGGGGTTGTTTGGTTATGAATGAATTTATTAAAAAAAGAGTCATAGCGGAAGCAAAACATATTCTTGCGACCAAAGACACGATTAGAAAAACTGCTGATGCTTTTGCAGTTAGTAAAAGTACTGTCCATATGGACTTAGGTACAAGACTTGCCAAAATTGATCAAAATATGGCCCAGCAAATTGCTGCAATATTTAAAGATCATGATGAATTTAAACACATTCGTGGGGGAGAAGCAACAAAAGAAAAATATCGAGGTAATTAAAATGCGACTTAATAATTTATTATATTTAACAGATGATTATATTTATTTAAAAAATAGAAAATTAACGCAAGTTATCAAATATAAAATTAATAAAAATATAATTCTTTATGGCAAAATATTTAATATAGATAAATTTCTAAAAACATTTAATAATTTATTAAATGAACATCATCTTAACAACAATTTATTTGGTGATACTCTAAAAATAATTATTAATCCAACCTATACACCTGCTGATATTACATTATTAAAAATGACTATGGAAAAATTTAATTATCGTAAGATAATATTTGAAAATGAAACCAAAAGGTATAAATTAAATACCCAAAATGCTTACTTAAATATATTTGATAATTACCAAATACTAACAGTTATTGATGAATATAAAAAAATTCAAAGTTATTTAATAACCACCAATTTTTTTAATGATAATTTAGCCTTATTAAAATATATTAAAAGTAAAATTGCTAAAAAAGACTTATATTTAATTGGTAATAGTGCTAAATTAACCGAAATATTTTCGGAATTTGAAACAAAACATCAAAATAAAACATATATGTATACTGATCACGAATTATTTTTGTTAAATAGTGTTCATTCCTTGTAAATAATTCAAATAATGTTTGCATGGAATGAATTTTTGCTTTATACTTATCATAAGTGATAAAAATAATATTAGTTGACAACGACGAACGGAATTACCAAACTTTGAAGAAGATAATCGCTAAATTAGATTTCTTATATTCTAAAAAACTAGTTTTAAAATGGTTTAAAAAATTTAATCTAGAACTAAGTAATACTATAGATGAAAGTGATACTAAAAAAATATATTTAATTAATAATGGCTATGAATTTAATAAAATAAGTTTAGCTAGGCACGTAAGAAAAAAAGATTATCGTAGTGAACTAATATTATTAGGAAACACTTATAATAACTGGATTGTCAATATTTTTGATTTTCTTCCCAGTATATATGGCTACCCTCAAAAAATATTATTAGACTTAAAATATATTTTAGATAAATTTTATATTGGTAATATGTTTCGGTATAAAAATAGTAAATACAGTTTACATATTTATTATGATAGCATTCTTTATATCTATCGTGATACCATTGAAAGAAAAGTAGTTATTGTTACTGATAATTGTCAGTATAATATAGGAATTTCTTTAAATGAAATAAAGAAACTTTTAGATTCAAGATTTAAACAAGTTCATCGCGCCTGTTTCTTGAATAAAATGCGTGTTCAAGAATTAAATTGGGCCAATAATTATTTTATCTTAGATAATGGCTTAAAAGTAGAACTATTGTCGAAAAAATATCGGGATAATTAATTTTAGACATAAAACTGACTATTTCGTACATTAATTAAAAATAATTACGCTTTTTTTGTTAGTATTAATTAAGCAAGAAAAAATAGTGTCGAACTTTGTCGTACTAAAATGTTTGCTTATGCGCAGTTTATATGTTAAAGTTAAAGAGAAGAAGGGAGTGTGTGTGAAATTGATGCAAGGCAGAGTTAAATGGTTTAACAATGAAAAAGGATATGGATTCATCGAATACGACCAACTATCTGATATTTTCGTTCATTATTCTGCTATCCAAAAGGATGGCTACAAAACATTAAACGAAGGATCTTTAGTAAATTTCAAATTAATTGAAACCGCCAAGGGATTACAAGCAGTTGATGTTACAGAAGAACAAATGACTACAATTGGTTAATTAATGCAAACCAGAAAAGGCAGTATTTATTCTGGTTTTTATTATGCAATTTTTTATTGATTTTTTTCTTTAAATACGATATCCTAAAGTAGGAAGGAGGTATAAGATGAAAGGTTTGAAAACTTTAATAATTTTAGTTATTGGTTTATTTTGTTTAACTGGTTGTGGTGAAAAGAAATTAGTTTGTACTAGTACTGAAGATGAAGATGGTATTAGAATGGATCAAGAAATAACTGTAACTTATAAAGAAGACCAAGTTACAAATGTTAAATTAAATTTAGATGCCACAGCAACCGAAGAGGCTCAAGAATATTGGGCAATATTTACTTCAGTAATGGAAGCGCAATTTAATGATACTATTGAAAATGGTAATGAAGAAGGCGTAAAAATAAATATGGATACAGATGATGACAATTACCGGATGAATTTTAGTATGGAATTTGATCTAATTAAAGTAAGTAATGAAGTAATGGAAGAATATAGTATAGAAGAAATTGTTGATTCAAATGCCACAATTGAAGAAATTAAAGCCAATATGGAAGCCGATGGCTATACATGTAATTAAAACTAGACACATGATTAACTTCATGTGTTTTAATATGTAGTTTTTTTACCATTTTTGTGGTATATTATAAATAGAGGTGATAGTTTGAAAATAAGTATTCGCGGTGATAAAATAACAGTCACCAAATCTATTAAAGATTACATAAGCGAAAAGTTAAGTCGGCTTGATAAGTATTTTGAAAGTCCTAAGGATATTGAATGTAAAGTTCTAATTAAGGTTAAGAACCAAGAACAAAGTATTGAAGTAACTGTTCCAACTAGTAAATTTACTTTAAGGGCTGAGGAACGCCATCAAGACCTTTATGCGGCAACTGATTTAGTTATCGATAAACTTGAAGGTCAAATAAGAAAAAATAAGGATCGCTTAGATAAGAAATATCGGGGCATTCCAAAATTTGAAATGAGTTTTGATTTTGAGACTGAAGAAGATGAATTAACTGATTCGAAAATAGTAAAAAGAAAAGATATGGATATGAAGCCAATGGATGAAGAAGAAGCAGTAATTCAAATTGAATTATTGAATCATGATTTCTTTGTCTTCAAAAATATTGATGAAGATTGTGTTTCAGTTTTGTATAAAAGAAAAGATGGAAGTTACGGCATAATAAATGTTAAATAACTTGTAAAGAGGCTTTATGCTTCTTTTTTTATATACGTGCTTATGTTAATATAATAATATGAAGTAGGAGTTTATAAATATGAAAAATAAAAAAGTAAAAACAGTTATTTTAATAATTTGTATCATATTAATTACTATAATTATAGTTGTAGTTTCATTATATTTTATAAATAAAGAAAAAAATTTAAATAATCCCCCAATTAATAATGAAGAAATAAATACGGATAATACTGGTGATAATAATGAATCTGAGAATCAACCAAACCTTGAAGGAATATTTTATCATATAGCATATATAGAAAATAATTATATTTATGATTTTTTAATAGATGAAAATTTTAATATAAGTGTTGCAACTAAGGAAATAAATTCTAATTCTGCATCAATTTTAAATGAAACGCACACACCAATAAATTTTTTAAACAATGAACAAAAAGAATATCTAGTTGCTTTTCTAAATAATTTAGAATATTCTTATGAACTAGGAGAAGAAAAAGAATTAGAATTTTCTAATTATGCCTATATGATTACCAATTATCAATTAGAAAAAGGGCTAATGAGTAATGATACTGAAAATTATTTATTAGAACTTATATTAGTTAGTCTAGTTGCTGAAAATAACACTTATTATGATTATTTAATGAAAGATAATAAGGTAATTAATTATATAAAAGATTCAAATTATCAAGAATTAAATATAAATGATAAAAAAGTAATAGAATTATATAGCAAAATAGTACCAAGTTCGGCTTTAGAAGAAAATGAAAATAGAGAAGTTTATGACTCATATAAATTAAATGAATTAACTAATAATACATATATTTCCTTATCTTTATATCAATTACTATATAACGATACATCTATGACTGATTGCCTTGAAAATGATTTTTCCACAATTAGTTATATAAATAATTCTTTATTTGCTAGTACATTAAAAAATATATTTGGTGATATTTCCTATGATATATCTACATATGAAGGGTATGATACTACAATGTCAGCAGATTTTTATTATGATGAAGAAAGAAATCAACTAGCAATAAATTATTATAATGGCGATGAACTAGATGACTGTTTGTACACAGATATTGCTTATGCATATGAAGTTAATAATAAAATAGTTATAATTGAAAAAACATTATATTATTTCTTATATGATTCCAATGATCCCAATTATGATTCTACAGAAACAGGATTATATAACAGTGTTGATAAAGAAATATTATTATCTAAATTTAATATAGCAAATGATATTAAAGAAGTAATTAATAAATTAGAACCATTTGTTACCTATTATGCCCATACATTTACTTTAAGTAATGATGGTAATTATTATTATACTGATATTACTAGATTAAATTAAGTTGTTTCGCCGGTTTGCTTTACTAAAATCCTTTTTCTTTTGGGCGTATCATGTTATAATATTGGCTGAGGTGGATAATGAAATTTTTAAAGAAATTATTAGATAGTGAATATAAAGAATTATGTCGTTTTGAAGCATTGGCTCAAGAAATTGAAGCCATGGAACCCGAAATTCAAAAATTAAGCGACGAACAATTAAAAGAAAAAACAATCGAATTTAAAGCCGAACTAGAAACCGGTAAAACTTTAGATGATTTAATTGTACCAGCCTTTGCTGTTGCCCGCGAAGCGGCTTATCGTGCCATTGGGGAAAAACCATTCCATGTGCAAATTCTTGGTGGTCTAGCCATTCATTTTGGTAATATTGCCGAGATGAAAACTGGTGAAGGTAAAACTTTAACCACCATCTTGCCGGCCTACCTAAATGCTTTATCTGGTAAAGGTGTTCATGTTGTAACTACCAATGAATATCTGTCAAGTCGGAATGCTGAGTGGATGGGACCAATTTATGATATGCTCGGTGTAACTGTTGGCATCAACTTAAGAGCCTTAAGTCCGAAAGAAAAACAAGATGCTTATAATGCTGATATAACCTATTCAACTAACAATGAAATCGGTTTTGATTACCTACGCGATAATATGGTTGTGCGGAAAGAAAATCGGGTCCAACGGGGCTTAAATTTTTGTATTATCGATGAAGTTGACTCAATTTTAATCGATGAAGCAAGAACCCCATTAATTATCAGTGGTGGTCGATTTAATTCCAATAATCTGTATATTGATGCAGATCGGACTGTAAAAAAATTAAAAGAAGATGAAGATTTTACCGTTGATTTAAAAACAAAAAATGTTTCTCTAACAGCCGAAGGAAGCAAAAAAGTTGAAAAATTATTAAATGTTAAAAATCTCTATGATCTTGATAACACTGCTCTAGTTCATCACTTAAACCAAGCCTTAAAAGCCAATTATGGTTTTAAGAAAGATATCGACTATGTTGTTGAAGGTGATGCTGTTATTATCGTTGATCAATTTACAGGTCGGCTTATGCATGGCAGACAATACTCAGAAGGTTTACATCAAGCAATTGAAGCCAAAGAAGGTGTCACAATTAATACGGAAACTAAAACAATGGCTACTATTACTTTCCAAAATTTATTTCGGATGTATAACAAACTGGCTGGTATGACTGGTACTGCTAAGACTGAAGAAGAAGAATTTAGAAATATCTATAATATGTATGTAATAGAGATTCCTACTAATAAACCAGTAATTAGAGAAGATTTGCCCGATTTAGTTTATTCTAATAAGGCCGGTAAATACAAGGCAATAATTAATTGTGTTAAGGAAATCCATGCTAAAGGCCAACCAATATTAATTGGGACAATTTCGGTTGAATCTAATGAAGAACTAAGTAAACTTTTAAAGAAAAATAATTTGCCACACGAAGTATTAAATGCTAAAAACCATGAACGTGAAGCGGAAATTATTGCCCATGCTGGTGAAAAAGGTGCTATAACATTGGCAACCAACATGGCAGGTCGCGGAACCGATATTAAATTAGGTGAAGGTGTTCGGGAACTTGGTGGTTTATATGTAATTGGAACAGAAAGACATGAATCACGGCGGATTGATAACCAATTACGTGGTCGTGCTGGCCGTCAAGGGGATCCTGGTACTAGTCAATTTTTTGTTTCATTCGATGATGATTTAATGCGCCGTTTTGGTACTGATCGCATTAAAAATATGTTAATGAGTCTTGGTTTAAATGATGATCAAGCCATTCGCTCTAAGTCCTTAACTAAGTCAATTGAATCAGCCCAAAAAAAGGTTGAAGGAAATAATTATGATCATCGGAAAAGTCTACTAGATTTTGATAACGTTTTAAATGAACAAAGAGATATAATCTATACGCGGCGTAATGAGATATTAGATGAAGAATCTATTCATGATAAGATAATTGCGACATTTAAAAATACGATAACAAATTTAGTAGAAAGTCATATTCCTCCCGAAAATTATCTGACGGAAAATGATAAAGCGGAAATAGTTGAATATGTTAATACTAATTTTTTGAAAAATCAAAATTTAGATATTAAAGATATTACTGAATTAAATGATCAAGAAACAATTGATTATATATTTGATTTAGTAATTAAGGATTATGAAAAGAAGATGATTTCTTCCCCATTAATGAATGAATTTGAAAAAGCCATTTCGCTTCGGGTAATTGACTCTAATTGGGTTGAACATATGAGTGCCATGGAACATTTAAAAGAAGGTGTTGGCCTTCGCGGCTATGCGCAAAATAATCCTGTTCAAGTTTATACAATGGAAGGATATGAAATGTTTGAAAATCTTTTGAATAAAATTGATAATGATACGGCATTATTCCTTCTAAAAGCGGAAGTTAAACAAAATGTTGAAAGAAAACAAACACTCCAAGGTAATGCCAATGATGGAAAAGAAAAGGCTAAGGCTCAACCTAAAAGAGTAAGTGTCAAAATAGGTCGTAATGATCCATGTCCATGTGGTAGTGGAAAAAAATATAAAAACTGCTGTGGCAAATAGCTTATAAAATAAGGGTTTGTGAGGGCTTTAAAAATTAAAAAAATTACAAAAAATAGTCAATTTGTTTCCATTTTGTTTCCAAAATTAGGAAAGATGTTATAGGAAAAACCTTATAAAATAAGGAAAAAATTTTTGGAAACAATTTTGAAAACAAAAAAGCTAGCATTCATTTGCTAGCTTTTTTTGTTAAATATAACTTCGTTTATATAAGTGAGGAGTTGTGTAATGATGAAAGTAAATACAGTGAAAATGTAAGTATGTAGTTTTAATTTTACAGAAAATATTGACATATTTTTCCAGTAATGTATAATACAAAAAAGAGGTTTCTAATAAGGTATGTTGTTACATTATTAGAAATTATTCGAGGCAGTATTCCTTGGGAGTATTACCTTTTTTGGAGGTGAAATAGTAAATTGTATTTATTAGAAGTTTTAAAAGAATTTGTCAAGCACAAGAAAATTGATTCATTAGCTATTTTTGTGGATATGGATGGAGTCATTGCAGATTATAGGTTTGGTGAAGGAGAAAATATAAAAAATAATGTACAAGGAACGTATCTAAAGAAACGGCCTATATATACTACAATTAATAATTTGAAAAAAATTAATGATGAAGAAGGATTTGATGTTTATATTTTAAGCTCTTGCTTTTTTAAAGAACAGGCAGATGAAAAGGATGAGTGGCTTGATAAGTATGCTGATTTTATAAAAAAAGAAAATAGAATTTTTACTTATAATGCTAATTTTGAATCACGAAAAGATGCTAAAATTCAAGTTATTAAGAAAAAATTGGAATCAAAAAAATATGAGTATGCAGTATTAATAGATGATACTCACGACATTTTATTTAAAGGAATTAAAGAACTTGGAAATAAATTTTTACCATTTCACGTAAGTACGTTAATTGACTAGGAGGAATTTTATGAAGTATGATGTTATTATTGATGGATATACGGATGAACCGTCAGGATTAGGTGTTCCACCATTTTTAAGTGTTCATTCAAGATATATTGCAGGAGCATTATCACAACAGAAAAGGAAATATTATTATTTAACAATAGACGATTTAAGATACTGTGATGGTGAAACACATTTTAAAAATTCATTTAATAAGAGAATTTTAAATACAACTAAGAACAAAGATAATGTAAAAGATATTTTAAAGAATGCAAATAATATATATGTAGTTATGGGTTGCTTTGTAAAATATGAATATGTTTCAGCAGAACCACCAACTTTTTTAGAAATGGAAAAATTGCTTAACAAATATAGTCCAAAAGAAACTAACAAAGTTTTATTTTACTCACTTGGTGGTAATGAATTGACAAGAAGATATATCAAAAAGACCGTTCCAGAAAATTTGTTTAATGATATTGTTTTTGGTAATACATATAATTATTTTATTGACAATTCAGCAAATAGATTTAATCCAAATTATGATAAACTCAAGGATATAGCAATTGCTTCTAGTGACGTTTTAAAACAATTAGAAAGACCATTAGTTATCGAAATAGAAACAGCTACAGGTTGTAACAGAAAACCTGGATGTACTTTTTGTATAGAAGGAATGAGAGGATTACCATTACAATTTAGAGAAAGAGAAGATATTGTAAATGAAATTCATAGTTTGTATGAAGCTGGGGCTTTATATTTTAGATTAGGAAGACAGCCAAATTTTTATGCTTATAAGGATTGTAATGCTAAAGAAATCGAATTGCTTTTTAAGAAAATATGGGAAAGATGTCCAAATATTAAAACACTTCATATAGATAATGTTAGTCCTCATAATGTTGATACAGAAGAAGGTGAAGAAATTACTAAAGTAGTTGCTAAATATACAACTGATGGTAATATCACACCTTTTGGCGTTGAGTCATTTGATCCAGTTGTTAGAGAAAAATGTAATTTAAATGGGACTATAAATGATATTCATAAATCAATAGCTATAATTAATAAATTTGGTAAAGAGCGTGGAAAAACAGGTTTACCTAAACTATTACCTGGTATAAATATTATTTATGGTTTGGATGGACAAACAGAAAAAACTTTACAATATAATTTAGATAATTTTAAAAAAATATTAGATTCTGGAAATTGGGTTCGTAGAGTTTTTGTACGTAAATTAACTTCACCGTATGGGGAACAATTTGATCATTATAATGAAGAAGAATTGAAAGAATTTCATGTATGGAGTGATACTATTGAAAAGGAATTTAGTGTACCAATGTTAAAACAAGTTTTTCCGATTGGTCTAGTTATTTCAGAATTAAGAATGGAAATGTATAAAGATGGCAATTCAATTTTAAGACAAATGGCAACTTGTCCAGTTAGGATTGTTATTAAAAATAAAAAGTTAGAATTAGATCATTTTTATAAAATTAGAGTAATTGGATATGTTGGAAATAGAACAATTTTAGGAGAACTTTTATGAGAAAAATAGGGTTACTAATTCCAAAGACTAATTTAACAGTTGAACATGAGCTACAGTATTTATTTAATAAGAATATTTTAGATTGTAATGATTATATTTTTTATACTGCAAAGTTAGATTATAAGACTAGTTATAAGGAAAATAAAGAGCAGTATTTAAAAGATTTAGCAGAAGACAGTAATAACAAAATAGAAGATTTAAAATACTTAGATGTTGATTATGTTGGATATTTTTGTACATCATCTGCCATTGTTAGTGAAAATTTAAACATTTCAAATAATCCAGCTGGAGCATTAGTCGAAGAAGCAAAGTTAAAAAATATAAAGAAATGCTTGCTAATTACCCCATATAATGATGAGCTTGGCAGTAAAGTTAAAAAAGAACTTGAAGGCAATTATATTAATGTAAATAGAATAATTAATTTAAATCTAATTAATACTAAAGATTATTTTGACTTTGGAAAAAATAAACTTGAGAAATTTATCATTAATAATTATCAAAGTGATGATGGAGATATTATTATTTCTTGCACAAATCTTCCTACTTTGCATTTTATTAGCAATGTTGAAAGAAAACTAAACGTGAAGGTAATTTCTAGTAATTCAAGTTTATTTTCAAAAATAATTAGAGAAAATTTATAAGGAGAAGTGTATGGAAAAGAAAGAATATAAAAACATACTTGATATATGCAGTAGTCAAGAGAGTGTACATGAAGATATATTTAAAAATCATGATGATAATATGTGGTGGCCATTAAAAGTAACAGATTATCGTAAAAGATTATTAATTGCTGGACTTTCCACTAGAATATCTTATAATATGATTCGCAGTTATCAGAAAGTAATTGATAATTTAGATAGCTTTAGTTATGATGAAATTAAAAATATGTCAGAAGAACAGATAAAAGAAATTATTAAAGGATTAGGTTTATCAAACACAAGATATAAATATATTAGTTCAATGATTAATTTTATTGAACAACACGCAGAAGATTTGATAAAATTGCCTAATGAAGAATTAATTGAGTTAATTGCTAAAAACGTTTCTGGAGCATCTTATAAAGTGGCTCAATGTTGTGTGCTTTATATGCGAGGATATTATGAGTCTGGAATCATGCCAGTAGATAGTGGTATGAAAGATGTTGAATTACCTTGCTTAGGGTTTCCTACATATAAAACTGCTATTGGACACGACTATTTGAGAAAAGAACTTGAAACATTGACTAAGTATTTAGATTTAGAAGATGTTATAGAAAAGAATAGATATAGTGATTTAAATATTCCTAATACTTCTAACGCTACTTGGTGGAGTCATTTAGTATTAATCTATTATAAAAGACATTTTTGTAACAAACATAAGCCTGAAGAATGTCCTCTAGCTAAAGCTGGAGTAAAAGTTTTATGTAAATGTAAAAAGTAATTAATAATGGTGGTGATAAAATGCTGATAGTTGAAGGAATGGATGGAGTAGGGAAAACTACTTTAGTAGATTATTTCGTATCTAATGGTATGAAAAAGTATCATTTTGATTATGATGTTAAAAATATGGATTTAATGATTAAGTATATGCGAATACTAAAAGAGGATACAGGTAGTTTAGTACTAGATCGTTCATTTATTAGTGAAATGGTATATGGACCAGTTTTGAGAGGAAAAAGTAAAATTGATTTAGAAGAATATACAAAACTTTTAATGGCATATAAGCAAGTAGATACATCTGTTATATACTTAACAGCTTCAAAAGAAACTTTGATAGCTAGAAGATTATCTGATATTAGTGATTATAATACAATTATGCAATATTATGATTTGCTTAATAAACAATATGATTCTATAATGCGATATAGTGAAAATTATATTGATGTTTACCAATATAATACGAGTTTAGAAAATGAATCACAGATTCAAGCAAAGGTTAAGAGGTTAGTTCGATGATTGATATTTGTTTTGTTGGTAATAGTTCTATTGATTATATTATGGTTGGTAAAGAACAATATAAAACTTATGGTGGAAGTGCTATATATAGCTCATTATCATGTAGAACTTGTTCCGATAAAAATATTGCAATTATAAGTAATATAAATAAGGAATTAAATAATTTATTACGACATTATGATATTATAAATTTAGGTAATATAAATGATGATATTACAACTTTTAAATTAAATGAAGATGATGGAAGTTGTGAAGAATTAAAATATTATAATAAGCCTTTTAAGTTTCCTGAAACAATTAATATTAATCATTTGCATATTTCATTTAGAAAAGGCGTAAATATAGAATCTATATTGGATAATCCTAATATAAAATTTCAAACACTATCAGTGGATGTAATGATTCATAGTGTTGAAGATATGTTGCAATATATTGTAAAATATCAAAATAAAATAAAATATTTATTTTGTAATATGAAGGAATATTTTCTAATAAAAAAATATATAAATAAGATTCCTTATAAAATTATAACGGATGAAGATAAACCGGTAGTTGCAATAAGCCCAAATGAAAATTTATGTTTTCCAATACAGCCAAAAGATAATATTGTTTCATCCACAGGTGCAGGTGATACTTTTATTGGAGGATTTTTATCTCAATACATAGATGGGAAATCTATCAATGAATCCGTTTCTTGTGGAATACGAAATAGTTCTATTTCTTTAGAAAGAGTTGGAGCATTAACACATATAGATAAAAATATTGATTCATTTAATTTAATAACACCCAAGCATTTACCTAATAATATAATTGTAATTGGTAATTCATGTGCTGGAAAAACAACATTTATTAATTATTTAAAAAAATATTATGATATTTATACTGATGTAGATGATTTAGAACCTTTATTAGAAACATTTATGTTGGATGATGAATCATTAGTTTTAAGTAAAGATCAATTTACTAAATTAAAAGATAAATTAAAATTTATGGATAATATTTATAATGAGTATATTGCAAACTATGATAATATTAATCATTATACAAAAAAATCTCTTGATGGAAATGGACATGATATCATTAGACCTATTTTATGGGATATGATTTTAGAAAAAGCAGTATCTGTTTTACATTCTAAAAATAATATAATTCAATTTTCTCGTGGTAAAGACGAATTATATGAACATGAGTTTGGTAAGAATGTTTATAAAAGAAGCATTGATTCTATACTTGATTATTTACCACATAAAGAAAATACTGTTATAGTTAATTTAGTATCACCATTAACTATTAGAAAAGAGAGAAATGCTAAAAGATATGAAAATGGTGGACATTTCGTTTCTGAAACTACAATGGACAATGTTTATAATATAGATTATTTTTCATATATTGAAACAACATATAATATAGGGTATATAGAAATAAAAAAACAAAAGTATCCTGTAATTACGATTTGTAATGACAAAACCCTAAGTCCCATTGAACTTGATTCATTTTTGTATTATAATTTAGAAAGAGTAGTAAGTTACTATAATGAATTTAATAGGGAGGTAAAATATGAATTTAAAACAAATTCAAAAAGAAGTTTGGCAAAACAAATTAAATAAAGGATTTAATACCAAAAATGTAGAAAAAGAGTTTTGCTTTTTGTATGGGGAAGTAGCAGAAGCCTTTGATGCTTACAGAAAGAAAAAAGATGATCTAAATGAAGAATTAGCTGACATTGCAATTTATTTGCTTGGTTTATCTGAAATGTTAGGCTTTGATTTAGAAGATGAAATCATGAAAAAAGTTTCTAAAAACGAGAAACGTGTATATAAAAATGTTGATGGTACAAATATTAGAGTAAGTGATTGAGAAGAATATTAGTTCTTCTTTTTTTTATAACTTTTTAATAAAAGTTGTGTTAAACATAATGACTGATAAGTAAAAAAGGTGTATAATTAATATAGCCAAACAAAAGATAAAGAA
>CALVVK010000018.1 GCA_944363825.1 uncultured Bacilli bacterium
CAGGTCGATAGTTAGGTAGCGATTTTTTTAAATTAAGCGTACTCGTAAGTACGTCGCCCTAATTGGGAAAAAGTCACAATGTGTGGCTTTTTTTCTATGGTAAAATTATTTTGAAATCGACGAAATCACCTAAATTAGAAAATGATTCATCAGCGGTATTGATATCTTCCAAACTCTTTCTTCTAATTGTTCCTGCGAGAAGATCGGCCGCTTGGACAACGTAACTTTTGGAAGAATTTTGATAATTTAAAGAAATTGTGAAATCACCATGCAAAATTGGCGTAATAATATGGCCATAATTGTAATTAGCAATACCATGTTTTAATTCTTCAAATAAACCATCTTTTAAATTATAATAACCATTATTTTTAGTTGATTGTTCATCAATATTTATTATTAATTTAAGGGACTTTGATGCATCCACCCGTTTCTTTTTAATAAGACTTTTAATACTTTCTTTAATTACTCTTCTAATCGCATAATCGATAAATCGCCCCTTTGCTCCTTTATTATTTAAGATATGTTCATATATTTCCTTATTTTTAATCACTAAAGCAATAACATAATACTTTTTGATATAATTCATTATTCTTCTTTTATCACTGGCTTTAATATTAGTATTTTTTATCTCTGGACATGTTTGATTACAAATATTGGCATGACAATATTTACATTTAATATCATTAATAATACTGCGATACTGGGTAATAAACTTATCTTTGTCTTTTTTACTTAAGAAAATGATGCCCCCGTAAACACAGACTATTTCTTTATTGGTAAGTTTTCCCGAATCATCTAAATTAATATATATTTCTTGTTGCTTCATAAAAACCATCCCCCAAGTAAAGTAATTATAGCACAGTTTTCAATCTATTTTATTTATTCGATGAAAAACGACAATTATCGCCGGAGGATTTTGATGTTGTACGGTTTAACTTTAGCGCTAATTCTATTAAAATCATCATAGTATATATTGGGGCATTTCAATATTTTATTGTTCTTATTATAAAATATTAGATCATGACAACTAGGATCAATCATCATTTTATAGCGATTCCGGTGAATTAAAAACTCGATTTTGGTTATATCTGTTAAATTAATTTCTTTAACGTGATGAAAGACATAATAAATTATCTTTTCGGCCGTTATTATTAAACAGGGTTTACTAAGTCTTACATAAATGTAGATGATAAAACCCAGGAAAGGGATCAATAGTAATAAAGCATACCTAGAAATTAGATATAAATATATAAAAGGAAATAATAATAAGAAAATTAAAAACAATAAATATAAATTATATACTTGGAGACATTTATAGATAGGAATAATTTTATTACAGTTATTTAATAAGTAAGTATATAATTCTTTATTCTCTTTACCAACTTTATAATAGAAGGCAAATAATACTTTTAAATCACTTAATACTAGGCATTTATTATTCAAGGTAGAAAAGGCAGTAATATCAGTTATTTTACCTAGATATTTTTTTTGTTTAAAAATATTATATTTCGTAATAATATTATTTTCTATTTCGATTCTAACATTATTACTTAAAGAAAAATATATACCTATTATTATACAAATTATTCCTATTATATTTAGTATTATTTTATAAACTATTATGGTATTGATGATATTTAAAATTAATATGATTAATCCTAGAATGATTAAAATTATGACTATGTGTTTATTATTTTTCTTATAACTACTATTTAATTTAATAATTAATTTTTTATTCATATTTCCTCTATTAAATCAGTATACTCTTCTAAAATTTTATTTTTATATTTTAAAAAATTTCTGCGAGTTGGTGCGGTAATTATTTTAAATGGAATTTCATGGCCTGAAAAATAAATAATCCCTTCCTTTTTATTATATTCTACTTTTTCAGCATAGAAAATTTTTAATAAATCTAAGACAAAGTCCCCAGTAATATATATTTTCTTAATTCCTTTTAAGACTTCTAAGAATTCTTCTTGAGGGATGGGAGTAATAGATAGCAAGGACTTATCACTTGCTAAAGGATTACCAAATTTATTAGCATTGTGAATACACCTTTTAACGACATCAAATAAACCAAGTTGGTGATCATCTAAAAATTTTTGGCATGCCCTAATAGTTTTTTCATGAGGGTTATTAGTAATTAAAAACAAAATATCCCAAAAGCGATTATCTGATGAGCCATAGAAAAAATTTAGGTCATTAGCCCGGAATTTATTAGCACAAATTCGCGCCGGGGGCATTGAGCCAATTAATAATTTCGCAGCATTCTTGGGAATATAATATTCCTGCTTTTGATCTTTGGACCACTTTGGGTGGTTAGAAATATTATTGTTCATGGACTTCACCTTAGCATTATTTTACTAAATATTATTATCGAAGTCTATAAATTCTGTTCTTTCCTTAATTATATTTATTTCATCTAAGTTAACTAGTTTATCCTGATATTTATTTTTTAAAAAATTCATAAATCTTTGTTCTAATTCATTAGTACTCTTAGTTTTAAATTTATTATCCTTTAGGGCTTGTTCCATTTTAGTTCGCAAATGTTTCCAAGTATCATAATATTTAGTTTTAGTCTTCGCCATAAATAAATTACTATCTTCAATAACAAAACCTTCAACATATTCATTATCAAATTGATAATCATCTGCCATTATTTTATTATAAATAAGTCTAAATTCATCTAAGTTACTCGCTTCATAAACTAATTCTTTTATTAATATATTGTTGTTATTAGCAAATTTTTTTAATTCTTTGTATGATAATTTAGCAAATTCCATTTTTTTATAAATCATATCAAGCAGGATGATTTGACTTTGAGAATATTTTATTATATGAGGATCATTAACTGGATCGATTACTTCAAAAACAGCCGTTAGGTTTTCTTGGCGCAATTTCTCTTTTAAAGCATCTATTTGCTCGGAAGTAAATTGTTTATAAAATATATCTTTAAAATAAGTAACATAATCCCCAGTATTAGTTGATTTGGATGCCAAAAACAATTCATCATTG
The DNA here is from genome assembly GCA_944363825.1 of uncultured Bacilli bacterium. Lineage (GTDB taxonomy): Bacteria > Bacillota_I > Bacilli_A > RF39 > UBA660 > Onthocola_B. The sequence goes on from CALVVK010000018.1 coordinate 3,016, forward strand.
TAAACCGATACAATCCCTAAAAAGCCATTATATTTTAAATAGAAATTTACTGGAAAAGATAGTTCTTCAAAATTTTCTACTTTAAATAATTTATTATAACTGCGAGCAACTATTTGATAGTTTTTAGTATCGATAAATAATCCCCGGGCTTTGGTAGTTATATTACTCCATATTTGATGATAAAATGCTTCTTTAGTAAAATTAAATGACGATATATTACAACCCAATTCTTTTTCATAAACGTATTTATTATTTCTTAAATCATTAATTAAATTATAAATATTGTTTTTATCATCTAGATTTGAATCATAAACATCATTCTTTATTTCTAAACATTCAAAATTACTTTTATTTAAAGTAAGGATACGAAGATATCCACCATGTTCGATATCGCCATCTAAATTAAAGGAATACGGGTATTTATTAATAGCATGGTGATAATAATTACGATGACCATGGATTTGATATATTTTTGTTGCTTGGTTTTCCATAAAGTCGTTATATACTTGATCAATATCGACTTCATAGGAATCTATACCATATATAAATGTATTAGTACTATAAAAATCTAAAGGTTTACTTGGAATATAAGGAATGCCCCCGTGCGTTATAAGATAGGTTTTATTATTAAAATTAATATAGGCTAATTGGGATAAATTTTTAATAAACATCCGAATTTCACTTTTCGTTACCTGATTATTTTCTAATTCCAAAATTGTATTTTTAATATTATAATCCATTTTAAATTCATCATCACAAGCATATTTATATAATTTGTCTTCGTGGTTTCCAATTAAAAATTGGATATTTTTATTATTCATTAAACCAAGTAAAAATTTAAATGTTTGATAGTTTTCTAAGCCACGATCAAAATAATCGCCGGTGAAGATGTAAAAATCGTTTGGCTTAATTGGAAATTCCTTAAAATATGTTTTTAAGGCTGTTGCAGAACCATGGATATCACCGATGATATGGATATTTTCATAAGAATTTAAATCGCGCGGGATTGTCGTAATTGTTTGGGAAAATTCAGTAGGTTTAATCACTTTAAAAGATGAAGAGATTTTTTCTTTTTTAAATGCCCTATAAACTCTTTCAATACTTGAAGTTGGTACTCTTTTTTCTTCTTCCCGTGCTAGATTCCTTTTTATTGCTTCTTCTTGGGAAACATTAGTAAAATCAATTATGTATGTCCGATAGCGATATTTTTCGGCCAGTTTTTTATAAATAGGAAAAGATATATTACTGTAGGCATGAACGGCATCGATGAATGTTAATTCCCCTTTTTTCATTCGTTCTTCTAAAATAGCATATAATAACTGCCACACTTTTTCGTTATTAAATTGGGGAATTTTTTCTTGGTAATTAATAGTTATTTCGGGAGAGTTGAACATTAACCTTAAATTATCACTGCTTAAGGTATACATTTCTAAATTATGTTCTTTAATAAAAGTAGTCTTACCTGATGCCATAGCACCGCGCAGAACAAATAATTTTCGCATAAAATCACCTCTACTTGTAGTATTATATCATAAAAATAAAACCACTAGGTAATCCTAATGGTCTAAATGTCTTTTTAACAACAATAAATCTTGGCATTGATGGATATTTATATTTCTTCTACCAATTATATCTTCAACTGTTTGTTGGCCATCAAAAACACTTTGAATATCGCTGATGTATTTATCTTTATTTTTTGGTTTCCTTTCTTTTTGATACATATCAAATAATTTTTCGGCGATCAATATTGATTTAACGTAGACTAAATCATCATTCTTTTCCTCGGTAGTTAATGTGTTTCCTCGGGAAATTATTCTACCATATTTATAAAATAAATCTAAAAAACGCATTCTTTCCGATAATTTTAACAATTCCCCAGAAGGATCAAGTTCTAAAGCCACTACTTTTTCTAGAAAAATGCTAATTACTTCTTTATTTAAATAATCTGCACAGTAACCGATGTTTTGTTCTTGTTGTGAGTGCGCAAATTCATGAACAAATGTACCAACTGAAAGTAAATTTAAATCTTTACCAAGAGCCATATATTCATAATAAACTTTTCTATTTTTAGTATCCAAACAATTAGGGAAAATAAATAGAGGTTTATAAATATAACCAACCATGGCATGACCTTCGATTAAATTGATGTCGATAGCAAATGGTGATATTTCCTTTAAAAAACTATTTACTTTTTGATAAAATTCTTCGCCACTTTTACTACAAGAAATATAATGTTGATTTTCTTGTAAAGTTGCACTACTAGCAACAAAAATATTATGGCTAGAAAAATATTTTCGGCAAAATTCTTGGGCTAAAGATTTTACTTCTTCTAAAGATAATCTTGGTAATTCGTTTAGTTTTGAGTCAAGATTAGAAAAATCTCTTGCTGGTGAATTATATAAAATTGACAAATTTCTTAATGAAAATATATTAAATCTATCTAGGGCTATTCCCTGATAACCTTCATATTTTAATGTAATATTATTAGACATTTTTATCCCCCTTTGTGGTAATGTATACTATCATAGTATAAAATATTTGTCAAATTATCTATTTTTCATATATGTCAAAGATACTTATTGTTCCAACTTTTGTTAGATTTGTTTTAACATAATTTATCGCATTAGTTGGTGTTTGCCAATTTAATTTCGTAGTGTCATTTCTTAGTAAAAATATACAATTTTTTTTATCCTCTATTTTTTCTATTTGCCCATTTTCTCCCATTGATCCCAAATTACCATTTAAAAACATATCATAATCTTTATTATATCTATTTAAAGGAATCATGTATATTGCAGCAGTGGCATCTAAAATATATACTGGTTTTTCTTGTTCTATAATAAATTCATCAACAACATTTATTCTATTTTGTAAATTTATATCTATCGGGATAAATGAAAAATTCGTTAAACTAGATTTGTTGGCATTTTTATATTGATATAGTTTATCTATAGAATAAAGTGTTAAACCACAAATTAAGAGTGTTGTTCCAATTAATAAAAATGGTTTTAAAAAATTAAATTGAATATTTTTAAAGATAAAATAAAGAATACCTAACACGGCAGGAAATGCTGCAATCTGAAAATGAATTTCGTCTGCTATTGGGTAAACACATACAAAATTTGCTAAAGAAAATACTCCTAAAACGATACTTGTTTGATCTTTATTTTTTATTCCCCAAATTATAAAATATAATATATAGATTGGGACTAAAATACAAAAAATTGGCGTTGTATATAATAAATTTATATATGATATTTTATTAGAGAATGTATTTATTCCCAAAATACAATAATCAAAAAAACTGACTAGAGAATTAGTAATTATTAAATATAATAATAAGCCAATTATTGGTATTAATACACCAATAATGCGATATAAAACTAATTTAAAAGTATCTTTATGCCAATTATTTATTAATATATATAAAACTGTTGCGCCAGAAATTATGATACCAGTACTTTGTTTTAATAATATAGAAATACCAGCAATAAAACCAATTAAAATATTATATTTAATAGTTTTTTTACTATCTAATTCCAAAAAAATAATAATTAAAGTTATAAATAAACACAGATAATTATAATCAATATAGTAATTATTACTTAAAAATAAAAACAAAAATAAGGAAGATAATATTGAACATACTGTATTTAATTTTAGTTTTTTCAAGATTTTATATGATAAATAAATTATTGCTACTCCCATAATAGCCCCAAAAATTCTTACTACAATTAATTCGGTTTTAAATACTTTTAAAATACTTCCAAGAATAAAAGAAAATAATGGAGTTTGTAACATATTAAAATCATTATACGGTAAAAGTCCATTGGCAACGTTTCTAGCAAAATTAAAATTCCATATTTCATCTAAATTATTTAAATTTCTTGGTAATAATACACCTAAAAATAATACAAATAAAAAGACTAAATAAAAGATAATACAAATTACAGATTTCTTTTTCATGCGACCACTATTTAAGATATATCATATTTTTTAATTGTTGTCTAGATTAATAATTTTTTGAAAGTAAAAAAAATTATATGTTTCTCTTTATTTTATATATTTTCTTTATCTTTTACTTTTTGGCATTAAAGTAATATTATGTTTCCATGGCAATTGTGCAATCAGTTGCCCAAATTCTTCATCATCTTTATATTCATTATAAAAAGATTTCATATATCTAAATTATCATAAGTTTCATTTCATTATTCAACTATTTTAGAAAATTTTCTAAATCAAAACTATAACAATTAATTTTTTTGTTATCAACTATTATATATAAGTTATTTTCTGTCTTTTCAATTTTTACATCATTTTTAGGTATACTAAATAGCAAATATAATTCAGGTAACGGATGTGTTCCCATACCCCAAACAGGATTTTTCATATTAGCATCGTAAAATATCAACAAATTTTTTTCTGTTAATACAAAATTTGTTTGATAATATTTATTATCAACTTTTACATTTACATTAGTTGCTTCTTTAACTATTGATTCATTATTCTTTTCAAACTCATAATTATACATATCCTACTCCTATTACAATTGTACTAAATTCTCAATGAAAAGTCATTATTTATACCAACTTTCTAAACAAAAACGAGCCAGCTCTCGCTGACTCTTCAGGGGGTTTTGGTTGATCTCTTCACATTGAGATTCGTAAGAGAGATCAGGTTATCAGCATGATATCTATCATGCTAGTATAATCTTAATATTTTTTTATTCATTTGTCAATATTTTTTTTAAATTAATCTAAAAAATTTATTTTTTCTAATTCTTTTTCGTACAACGAATTTCCCTTAAATAGGGACTTTGCGAGGTAATTTTCCGAATCAATTTTTGCTTGCAATAAAATTTTATAGTCTCTTTTTAAGTCAGCAATTTTGAATGTCATATCACCACTTTGTTTTACTCCAAATAAGTCACCACCGCCGCGGAGTTCAAAGTCTTTTTCACTGATATAGAAACCATCGTTACTACTTGCCATTACTTTAAGACGTTCATTATTATCATCATTAGTTACTAAATAACAGTAACTTTGAATATCACTGCGACCGACACGCCCCCGTAATTGATGCAGGGTTGCTAAACCAAATCGTTCGGCATTAAATATAACCATCAGTGAGGCCTTAGGAATATCAATTCCAACTTCGATTACGGTCGTCGAAATTAATATTTTTATCTTTCCAGTTTGAAATTCTAACATTAACTCATCTTTTTCTTTTTGTTTTAATTTTCCATGCAATATACCAATTGGGACTTTATTATTAAAAGCCCGATCAAGTTTTTCTTTTAAAATATTAACACTATTTAAATCCAGTTCATCATTTTGTTCAATTAATGGTGAAACTACAAATATTTGATGGTTTTTTTTTAGTTCTTCAAGCATGGCGAGCAAGACTTCGCGAATATTTTTTTCTAATACTACTTTCGTAATAATTTCTTTACGCGTATTCGGTTTAGTTTTAATTTGGGATAGATCTAAATCACCATAAATGGTAAGAGCATAAGTTCTAGGAATTGGAGTTGCCGACAAATAAAGGACATCAGCATCTTTATTGAGACCTTTATTTTGAAGTAAACTACGTTGGTTTACTCCAAAACGATGTTGTTCATCAGTTATAACCAGCCCTAAACTCGCAAATGCAGCACCTTCATTTAATAACGCGTGCGTCCCAATGACGACATCAATTTCACCGGCATTAATTTGCGCATATAATTTTTCTTTATTCTTTTTAGTTAAACTACCAGTAAGTAGACCTATTTTTAGATCGTAATTAGCCAAATAGTTTTGGAGCGTTTCATAATGTTGTTTAGCGAGTATTTCAGTCGGAGCCATAAAAGCACTTTGATAACCACTTAAATAATTAGCAAATATGGCTGTAACTGCCACAACAGTTTTACCACTCCCCACATCTCCTAGAACAAGGCGATTCATTCTGATATCACTTTGCATATCTTTTAAAATCTCTTTGATAGTTGTTTCTTGATCAGTTGTAAGCCGAAAACTTAGATCATTTAAAAAATCTTCAACTAAATTCATAGCAAATTCTTTTTTTATACCTTGGGCTTTTTTATTAATTTCTTTTAAATAATTTATTTTAAACATATATAAAAATAATTCTTCATAAATTAGTTTTAATTCGCTTCGTTTAATATCTGTTATGGACTTGGGCTGATGGATTAATTTAATGGCTTCGTTTTTAGATAATAATTTATATTTATTATTATAAATATCGGGAACGTAATCAGCAATATTGTAATCTAGTTGTAAAGCTGATGCCACAAAAGATTCAATAGTGCTATTTTTTAAACCTTCCGTTAAATGATATACTGCTTCAATCCGTTCTTTTTCATAACTAAATTTAATATCATTAGCAACAAAAGTATTTTTTAGTTTATTATATTTACCTATTAGGACTATTTCTCTATTTAAAGTTAAATTTTTCTTTAAAAAAGCCCGATTAAAAATAGTAACGGTAAAAGTTTGATTGTTATTGGCAGCAATAAATGACAAACGATTAAAATTACGTTTGATATAGGCTACTTTAATATCACTTAAAACAGTTGCTAAAACATAACTAATAGTATTATCCAAGGCTTCATCTATGTTAACAAACTTGATAATATTATAGCGATATGGATAATAACTTAAAAGATCTTCAACTGTATAGATATTAATTTTATTTAATAATTTTTCCGTTTTTGGTCCAATTTTGGCAATTAAATTCAAGTTCATATCTAACTCCCCAAAATATTATAACATATTGTTAAAAAAATGTTGACAAACTTACAAAAATCGGTTAGGATAATAATCACCAATTCACTTAAAGGCGAATTGGTGCTAGTATCACACTAGTCAACCCCTTTTTATTCTTTTGAAGTCTCCTCCGGGAGGCTTCGTATTTTTTTTCATACTAAAAGGAAATCTTAATTAGACTTCCTTTTTTAACTGACAATATTTTTATAATAATTATATCTTTTAATAGCATTTTCTTTTTGTTCTGCTAAAATTTCTGCAGCCAGTTTTGGGTTCTTTATTTTTAATGCGTTAAACCGGACTTCATTATTTAAAAATTCTTCATATTTAGTAAAATCTGGTTCTTTAGAATCTAAATGGGTTTGACCATCATAGCGCATTAACAAGGTATAGCCACAATCGACAGCCAATTTTTCTTCATTGATACTAGTACCCATGCCGGTTTTAATTCCGTGTTCAATACATGGCGAATAAGCAATTATTATCGCCGGACCGTCATGTTCTTCCGCTTCTTTAAAAGCATTGATGGCTTGCATCATATTAGCCCCAAGACAAATGCTAGCAACATAACAATTAGGGATGCAACTAGCAATTCGGAATAAGTCTTTTTTGTTAGTTCGTTTACCAAAATTAGCAAATTCCGCAACAGCCCCGAGTTTAGTTGACTTACTGGCTTGACCACCAGTATTCGAGTACACTTCGGTATCTAGGACTAAAACTTTTATATTTTCATTAGAGTGCAGAACATGATCTAGGCCTCCATAACCGATATCATAAGCCCAACCATCACCACCGATGGCCCAAACGCTTCTAGCAGGTATATAATCAATTAAGTCGGTAAGTTCTTTAGGAATGGTTTTATCATGCAATTTTTCTTTAATATCCCCTGTTATTGCAAAATCTTCGCGATTATCTAACCAAAGTTGGAAAAGATTTGCTTCTTCTTGATCGACAGTATCTATAGTACTCATCATAATCGCAGCAATGCGATCGCGTTTTTCTTTATAGGAAGTATAAATACCAAAAGCAAATTCGGCATTATCTTCAAATAAGGAATTAGCCCAAGGAATAGAATATGGCGTCGATGGCGCACTGCCACCATAAATACTTGAGCAACCAGTAGCATTAGCAATAACTAATTTTTCGCCGAAAAGTTGCGTTAATAACTTAATATAAGCCGTTTCGCCACAACCAGCACAAGCCCCACTAAATTCAAATAAAGGCTTATTTAATTGACTACCTTTAATAGTAAATTTATTTAATGGATTTTTAACACTTGTTGTTAATTCATTTTTTTCTTTAACTTTCTTTTCAATCATCGTTAGGGCTTTATTACCCATTTTACCTGGACAAATGCCTGCACATAAACCACAGCCAGTGCAATCTTCTTCACTTATTTCAATCACATAATTTAAACCATCTTCCCCAATAAATGGAATACCTTTAGATGAATCAGTTGAAGAAACACTTCTAATAACCGCATGCGGACAAACTAAAGAACACATACCACACTGGATACAGTTTTCCTTATGCCACTCGGGTATAACATTAGAAATATTCCGTTTTTCTAAACGCGTTGTTGCTCCCGGAAAGCGACCATAAGCATAATCAGCCAGCATACTAACAGGAATTTTATTACCCAAGCGATGAGTCATCATACTAATCACACTTGCATCATCGACAATATTTAAAGTTTCCGGATAGGTATTAGTAATAGATAATTCTTCTAGTTTATCTAAAGATTCATGCATAGCCTTAATATTATTACTTACTATGTCTTCGCCTTTAGTCATAAAACTTTTCTTAACACTTTCTTCAAGATAATCTAGGGCATTTTCAATATCTAGTAGTTTTAGTATTAATAATTCCATTATCTTACTTATTTTACCCGCAATATGATTTTTTAGAGCAATATCATCAGCATTAATAAAATATACTTTGATATTTTTCTTATACAAAATATTTTTTACTTTATTAGGTAATAATTTTAGTAATTCATCTTTATTTTTAATTGTATTTATTAAAAGAATACCCTTTTCACTTATATTACTAACTATATCAAACATTCGAAAATAAATATCTTTAGTAACAATAGTTATGCGAGGATTAGTTACATAATATGGTTCTTTTATTACTTCATCGGAGTATCTTAAGTGGGATACAGTAACACCTCCACTTTTCTTCGAATCGTATTCAAAATAACCTTGAACATATTTATCAGTATTTTCATGAACTATTTTTAATAAGTCTTTACTAGCACTAACCATACCATCGGAACCAAAGCCATAAATTAGAATTTCATTATGTTTTTTCGGAATAGCGATTGGAACAGGTTCTAAACTTAGATTAGTGACATCATCATTGATACCAATTGTAAAATTAGTCCGAGGATTTTCCTTAAGCATTTGAAAAACAGCACAAATATCGGCGGGGGTTGTATTTTTACTCGATAAACCATATCGACCACCATAGATTTTTATATCATAATCCTTTAAAACACTACAGACATCTAAAAATAATGGTTCACCGATAGATCCACTTTCTTTGGTGCGATCTAAGACAGCAATTTTTTTAACACTTTTAGGTAAACAGTCAAGAAAATACTTAGAACTAAAAGGGCGATATAAATGGACTTCGATAACCCCAACATTACCTAAAGTATCAACAACTTCTTTAATAGTGTCGCAGACACTGCCCATGGCTACAATAATATTTTCGGCATCTTCACTACCATAATAGACAAATGGTTTATAATCAGTATCCATTATGGCATTAATTTTGGCCATATAACTATTAACAATATCGGGCATGGCTTCGTAATATTTGTTTCTAGCCTCGGTACATTGGAAATAAATGTCTTCCGTTTGACTCATGCCATATTGATATTTTTTCCCCACATTTAAGGTGCGATTACGAATTTTTTTAATGGCTTCATGGTCAACTAACGCCAAGAGTTTGTCTTCTGGTATTTCTTCAATAGTGTTATATTCATGACTAGTTCGAAAACCATCAAAAAAATGCAAGAAAGGAAGTGAGCCTTTAATGGCGGAAAGATGAGCAACAGCAGCTAGATTTTGGGCATCTTCCACACTAGATGAGGCTAGAATACAAAAGCCTGTTGCTCTAGTTGCATAAATGTCTTGGTGATCACCAAAGATTGATAAAGCATGGGTAGCAAGCGAGCGGGATGCAACATGAATAACCCCCGGCAATAATTCTCCAGCCATTTTGTACATGTTGGGAATCATCAAAAGTAAACCTTGCGAGGCCGTAAAAGTAGAGGCAAGTGAGCCAGAAAGTAAAGCCCCGTGCATAGCCCCGGCAGCCCCGGCTTCTGATTCCATTTCCACTACTTTTGGTTTCGAGTTAAAAATATTAAGTAAATTGGTACCAGTTAAAGTATCAATGGAAGCCGCCATGGGACTTGATGGGGTTATCGGATAAATACTACATACTTCACTAAAGTAATAGGCAATTTTACTACATGCCGTATTACCATCAACTATTTTTTTCATCTAATCATCTCCATATTATCATAATTATAAACCATAACAACCTAATTTAACAACTATTATAAAAAGAAAAAAGGTGAAAAATTAATAATTTTATTTCACCTATTAAAGTTTTTATATATAAAACCTAAATGATTTTTAGGAAAACCTGGGGCTAGTTCATCCCAATCATAGCCACTATAAACAAAACCATTCTTTTCATGTAATTTTATAGAAGCAATATTCGTATTTTCAATTCCACAGATTAATTTATTATATTGATATCTTTTTAAGTGATTTAAGCCATATTTTAGTACTTTACCAGCATATCCCTTACACCGATATTTTTTATTAGTAAAAGTCGTAAATAAACACCAATCGTGATTAAGAGAATCATACTCAAAGAAATTAACCATGCTAATTAATGTTTCATTAACTATTAATAAAACCCAAAATGCTTGATTATTATAGGGGGATGCAAAAATATAGTTTAAATGTTTTTCAAATTCTAAGATATTGGCTATCTTATCAGAGTCATTAGCAAATACTTTCTCTACTAAAGTAATGTATTTATCTTTTTCTGTCTTAAAATTATTATTATCTATTATTTTATACATTATTATTTTTTTAACTTTTCTTCAATTCTTAATAACCTATTATATTTGGCAATTCGCTCACCCCGACACATAGAACCTGTTTTAATGAAGGGAATAGCCATACCAACTGCTAGATCAGCAATAAATGTATCTTCTGTTTCTCCACTGCGATGGGAAATTATTGTTTTATAATTATGTTTTTTGGCTAAAAGTATTGTTTTAGTCATTTCTGTAACCGTACCAATTTGGTTAGCCTTTAAAAGAATAGCATTACCCGCTTGCATGTCGATTCCTTTTTGTAAATATACGGCATTAGTTACAAAATAATCATCACCAACAAGCATTATTTTATCCCCTACTAAGGCACTAAATTCTTTTAAGGATTCAAAATCATCTTCAAAGAAAGGATCTTCAATACTAAGAATTGGATATCTATTAATTAATTCTTGGTAATACTTCATTAATTCTTTGTTAGTTAAATTTTGACCATCAACACTATAAGTTTCACTATCTTTATTATAAATTTCACTAGCAGCAACATCTAGGGCAATAAATATATCTTCACCAGGGTTGTAGCCGGCTTTTTTAATTGCTTCGACAATAAATTCCAAAGCCATTGCATTGTTTTCGAGATTGGGTGCAAAACCACCTTCATCACCAACACCAACACTAAAATTATTCTTGACAAGCAAATCTTTTAAGGCATGAAACACTTCTGATCCTGCCCGAATCCGTTCTTTCATCGTTTTAACAACTGGAACAATCATAAATTCCTGAATGTCGATATTATTAACCGCATGTTTACCACCATTGATAATATTAATCATGGGAATGGGTAAAGATACACTTTTACTAGAAACATATTCAAATAATTCTTTATTTTCTGATGCCGCCAAGCATTTGAGACAAGCAAGTGATACTCCTAAAGTAGCATTGGCTCCTAACTTACTTTTATTTTCTGTTCCATCTAATTCAATTAATATTTTATCAACAGTTGCTTGGTCGGCTTTTTTACCTAGTAATGCTGGTCTAATTATTTCATTAACATTACTAACAGCCTTTAAAACACCTTTACCATTATATCTTTTAGAGTCGTTATCTCTTAATTCAAGTGCTTCTCTACTGCCAGTTGATGCCCCACTTGGAACACTAGCAGTTCTCTTTATATTATTATCAAGAGTCATATCAACTTCAACTGTCGGATTACCCCTGCTATCTAATATTTCTCTAGCATGTATTTCTTTTATCAACATAATAATCACCTTCTTACATTAGTATAACGAATGGCGAAAATTTTATCAAGATAAAATATCAGAAAAAAATTGTAGGATTGATTCATTCTACCTACAATTTATTTATTTCTTCTTCTGATAAACCAGTTATTTCTTTTATCAAAGATATTTCTAAGCCCTTTTCTTTCATCTTCCGAGCGTTTTCTATATTGTTTTGTTTAGCCCCTTCTTTATAGGCTATCTTTTTCTCAGTATTTAGCATTTTCAAATTCTCTTCGTCTTCACTTAATTCTTTAACAAAATCGGCATCACTATTAAGTCGCATTATCTCCCTCCTATAATACTGTACTATACTATCATCAGGATAAAATTCTTCTAATCCCGATTCATCTTCATCTAACATTAGTATGTACTTGTATTTATCCCTTTCTTCCTCATCATTATAACACAACTTCTTAATATTCTCTACAAAAACATCCCATATTCTAAAATTATCAATTAATATTCCTTCTTCATGTTGCACATAAGAATGTCTTACTATTAAATCAGTTTTTGGAGTAAAGAAATTTAAATTAATTTGCACATACAAATTATCAATATCATAGTCTTTACCCTTTTTAACATTTTGACTATAAAAACTACATAGAAAAGCAAAATTTCTAACAACATCAGAATAACCCCGATTTTGCGCATTCACCTCAACATTGACATATTTATCATTATCTACTAAAACAAGACAATCCAATGTTTTCTTTCTAACATCTTCTTTTTCTAAAGGTAATTCAACGGTTAGAAACCTAATTACTTCTACTGGTTTATTAAATACAGTTTTTAAAATTGCTTCTAAAAACTTTTTCCCTTCTTCTCCACTATTAGCAATTGTTTTAAAAACCCGATCACTCGTGCCATTATAAAATTTTTGTGTATCAGTATCATTTGACATATGACAAAACCCACCTTTCATAATAATTTTTATAATTCGAATTACAAGGAAATATTTCCTTAATTAATTAACAAGCACAAAGTAAAACTATAGTCCATAGGAGCTGGTGTCTGGTTTTGTCGAATGTCAAATAAAAACCTAGGTTTATCTCCTAGGTTACCAAAATATTTCCATTATTTCTTTACTTCTTTTCTTAAACAAAATAGTATCGGATACATTGAGGATACCAACAATAATTAAGAATGCTCCCGATATTTGGGTTAATGTTAGGGCTGAGAAAGGATTAAATACTAACATAATACCTAAAACTACTAAAAATATTCCAGTTACTAAGGTAACTAACCAAGAATCTTCATTTCCTCTTTTTAACCAAATACCATAATTTATTTTAGTAGCACCATTAATTATAACAAATAATCCTAAACAGACAGTTACAAAACTCATAACACTATAGGGATATAAAATTATTACGACTCCTAATATCGAATAAAGAACTCCAAAGACAATATTTAAAGTGTATATCTTAGCACCATCACGGTGAAAATACTTATAGATGGCCGTTATACCATAGGCTAGAATAATTACACCAATAATGATACCCACAACTTTATTAGATACCGCTGGTAAGAAAATTAATACTAAACCTACTATAATCGATAATATTGCCGTAATAAGTGAATATATAATCATCCGATTATAAACGTTTTCAATACTATTTTTAAATGGATTAGCCATAATATCACCCTTAATAATATTATACAAATTATCTTGAAGTTGTCAACGATTTTGTGATATAATTTATTCTTATATCAAAGGAGGTTTGGGAATATGCATATTAAAGAAATAACCTTAGATGAATTTAATTTATTTTGTAAAAATAATATCATTGGTAATTTCTATCAATCTATTAATTATGCTTTATTGAAATCAGAAGAAGGCTTTGATTATGAATTTATTGGTTTAGTTGATAACACCGATATTTATGCGGCAGCTTTAATATTATATAAAAAATTAGGTAATACTTATTATGGTTATTCGCCGAGGGGATTTTTAATTGACTATTCTGATAGTTTTTTATTAGAAACATTTACTAATTTAATTAAAGATTATTATAAAAAGAAAAATTTTACTTTTATTAAAATTAATCCAGAGATTGCTATTGGTAAGTTAGATAAAAATACCCTTAATTTTGAATATAATAATAATTATAATGTTATAAGTAATTTAAATAGATGCGGTTATAAAAAGTTGAAGAATAACATGTACTTTGAGGCGTTATTACCAAGAATTAATGCTATTATTAATTTAGAAGAGATGGATATAAATACTTTTTCTAAGAATACAAGAAATAAAATTCGTAAAGGGCTTAGAAAAGGATTAACTTTAGAAAAAGTTGGTTTAGATAAATTAAGTGTTATGACTGATTTTTTGAAACATGATAAACAAAATTATTATTTTTTAAATAATTTATATAGTGTTTTTGATAAGTCAGGGGATGTAGATTTTTTCTTAGTTAAAGTTAATTATAAAGAATATTTAATTAATTCGCAAAATTATTATAATTATGAATTACTTAATAATAGTAATTTAAATGATAAGTTAATAAGAAATAATAATGCTAAGAGTATTAATTCAAAGATGAATTCTGATAAAGCATTACTTTCATATAAGAATGATGTGGCTGAGGCATCAAAATACTTGAATACAGATGTTACTACTTATGTGGCTGGAGCCATTGTTATTAAGTTTTTAAATAGAGTTTCAATATTTATTAGTGGTTTTGATCATGAACTCAAACGCTATGCGGCGAATTATTATTTGTATTATGCGATTTTAGAATATTACAAGGGTAAATATAAATATGTTGATTTAAATGGTATTACTGCTGATTTTAGTTTAGATAATCCATATCATGGTTTAAATAGATTTAAAATGGGATTTAATCCTGATATATATGAATATATTGGAGAATTTGATTTAGTTATTAATGAGAATAATTATAATCATTTATTAAAAAATGGTACTCTTGCTAAAGAATTTAATAAAAACTGATAGGTTTATGAGACTTATCAGTTTTGTCTTACCTCTGGACAGTTTTTCATAAAATAAAAATTAGAGATATAATACCTCTTAAATTGTCTCTTATAATTGATTT
>CALVVK010000019.1 GCA_944363825.1 uncultured Bacilli bacterium
CTATATCATTTGCAGTCTCGCCATTATATAACCCTTTATAACCAGCATTATGAAATTTATCAAAATTCTTAACTCCCGCCTTTTTAGCAGTTTTATTCAAGGAATAATTACCTTTTTTAGTTAAATTTCTTTGATAAAATCTTTTTTCATCTTCAGTCAACATACTGTATTCTTTTTCACTGATTTCTTGTTTCCTAGTTTGGATAGCAAAATAAGTTTGAGCCAAAGCAATAGTTCTTTTTCTACTATCACCATTTTGGGCAATCAAATAACAGGCATATCTAGTTAATTTATAGTCATTTTGCTGCCTTTCAGCGCCAGATCCTATTTCCACCATTTTGGCGGCTTCGACAAAATGGTCTAAAATATTAACGCCACTATTTTGACATGCTATTTTTGCTTTTTCAATTACACCATTAAATTTCCGCCATTCCTTATAATTTAAAACGGTTTGCAATTCCCTAGCATACCAAAATTCCTCTCCAAATTCATCAACATGTTTAATGCTTTCAAAAACATTTTCCTTATATTTAGCAACTTGTTCCATATTTTTCTTTCCCCCTTTAGTGATATATCTACTATATCAAACAAATGTATGCGTGTCAAGTGTTTTTTTCAAAAAAAATCCTATAAGCATAAAACTTATAGGATATAAAAGAAAACTGTTTACTATCTCTTAGAAAATTGTGGTGCCCGACGGGCTTTTTTAAGACCATATTTCTTTCTTTCTTTAACTCTTGGATCTCTAGTAATAAATCCCGCATTCTTAAGAATATGTCTATAACTATCTTCTCTAGTTTGATCAGTATTGGCATCAAATTTAAGTAACGCTCTAGTAATACCTAAACGAATAGCACCAGTTTGACCAGAAAAACCACCACCAGTAACTTTAACATCGATATCAAATCTATTTTCATTATTGGTTACAACTAATGGTTGTTTTAAATCCATTACTAATGTCGCATATGGCATATATTCATTAACATCTACACCATTAACAGTAATATTACCAGTACCACCAGTCATTCTGACTTGAGCAATACTTCTCTTACGACGACCAGTTGCAGTCCATTCTTGTTTCTTACTCATAATTCCTCCTAATTAACTTCCAAAACTTCCGGTTTTTGAGCCGCATGCTTGTGATCAGACCCGCGATAAACAAATAATTTCTTGCCCATTGCTCGACCAAGTCGGCCGTGAGGAAGCATTCCTTTAATTGCTCTTTCCACCATTTCTTCTGGATAGTTTTCAATCATTTCCTTAGCAGTTCTTTCTCTAAGTCCCCCTGGATAACCGGAATGATTATAATACTTCTTATCTTCCAACTTATTACCAGTTAAAACTACCTTATCAGCATTAATAACAATTACATAATCACCACAATCAACATGAGGCGTATATGTAACTTTATGCTTACCACGTAAAACTTGGGCAGCCTTACTAGCAAGCCGACCTAAAGTTTGGCCAGTTGCATCAATCACATACCATTTTCTTTCCACAGTTTCTTTTTTTTGCATAAATGTTTTCATAACTATTTCCTTTCATTATGTTCCTTATTTAATTTTCCCACGACTAAATAACTCACATAAATAAAATGTACCGATTAAAATTATATGAAAAAATACCCCAATTGTCAAACATTTTTAGGTATTTTCTTTAAATTTATGCATTTTTAATACAAATCTATCAATTATTTAATTCTTTCAACTTTTCCATAAGTTCTTCTTTATTAATACTTTTATAAAAAATTGGCATTAATTTCTTTATTACATCCGGATTATTTTCTTCTTTTAACGTTTCTTTATCGACGCTTTTACAAATTATTACTTCATCTAATTTATCTTTATTGAGTAAGCAATAATAATTGGTATTAAAAGTATCTGCTTTAGCCCCAACAATATATGTTTTACCATCATCTAAACTAATAATATCTAAAATATTCATCATCGACCACTTCGCTTTATATCATCATTTGCCAATTCTTGTTCTAAACTTTGCAACTCTTCTTTTAATTTACTTTTCTTAAGTAAAACGCGATATAAGTTAACAGCATTAACTGCCCCAATAAATGCTGCACTATAAGCCAAGACACCTTTGCCTAAAATTAAGGCTCCAATTGAACCACTAAGCCCCAAGACAGCAATTAAAGTATCCGTTTTATTGGCCTTTAATTGATTTTCATAACTTTCGATTTTTCTTATTTTAAAAGTTCGTTCTTTATCGATCATAAATCCTCCTAAGATGGCTATACTGTAACACATAAACTAATAAATTACAAGTCATATTTAATTTTTTCTAAATAAAGTCCGGAGGCCGGAGCAACACTACCTTGTAAGATGCAAGAACCATCAAGCATAGCAGCAACATCAGCCAATTTTTTCTTACCCCGACCTACATCTAATACCGCACCAACTAAATGCCGCACCATATAACGATAAAAACCAATACCCACAAATTCCAAATAAATAATAGAACCTTTTTTCTTAAGTCTAGTCTTATATATAGTTGTTGTATAATCAATTCTTGGCCCACTGACAAAATTTCTAAAATCATGGGTTCCTACAAATAGTTTTAGACATTCTTTCATGGCTTTTAAATCAAGATTATATCTTATTTGATAAAAATAGCCTTCTTTATTAGGATCAAATGCCCCATTATTTATTTGATAAACATATTTTTTCTCCAAAACATTTCTTCGTGCATGAAAATCTTCCCTAACTTTTCGATAACTTTTAATAATAATTTCCCCATTTAATTGCTTATTTATCCTCTTTTTATCTTTCCTAGTTATTTTCCTGTTAGTATCAAAATGAGCCCCCTGGCAATGGGCATGAACACCAGCATCGGTCCGCCCACTACCTTTAATAACAATTGTCTCATCTAAAACTGTACTCAATACCTGCTCTAATTCTCCTTGCACATTTTTAACAGTATTTTGCCTTTGGAAGCCATGAAATTTCGTACCATCATAACTAAATGTAATTAGATATCTCATGCTTTAATCCTATAAATGGCTTTCATCAGTTCATCTAACTCAGTATATTGATCAAGTCGAACGCCCATTTTTTCACACTTATGGAAAAACTCCACTATCTTCGGCGCATCGATATACAACTCCAGTATCTTATCAAATAAATCAGCCGTGGCATATTTAACTTCATCTTTTTCAATTACATAAATCTTATCAACACAATTTAAAAATAGTTCACTTTTAATATCGACCAAAATAATCCTGCGACCATAAGTAACAATTTTTTTAAATAAAGTTTTAAAATAACTAAAATCCTTAAAAGTTAAACCCTTAGAAAAATTAACCAAAACTATCTCCTGATCATGCAACTTACTTGCAAGTATTACTTTCGACTTATCCCGCAGCGATAATTCCCTAAACTTTTTATCTAAAACCGCATTTTCTAGTTGAACCATTTTAAGTGATTCCGGAACTTTTTTGACAATTATATCGGAAACTAGTTTGTCTAAAAAATCATCTGTTTGAAAATTATCACTAATTACACCGATAATTCGACCTTCTAATTTACTTAACTCCATAAATCCCTCACTAAATCATCCATATTCCAATAGATTTTATCAAAAATATCATAATAATTGAGTTGTAATGCTAAATCGACAACAAAAGGTAAGCCATAACCAATTTTCTTTAAAACTTTTTCTTCTTTTAAAACTGTTTCCTTTAATCCTTCTAATACTTTTTGATAGCCATCATAAACATAGATATAATCCCCATATAAACTACATTCAACATCACTAGTTATCAAGATAAATTTAATATTTTGGCTACTTAAAAGTTCCATTATTTTCTTTATTTCTTTTTCTCTTAAATTATAAAAAGTATTATTAAAAACAATGCGCCGAGCAGGATGAAATTCTAACTTTTTAGTAAGTTCTTCATAAGGCAACTCGCCAATCTCCGGATATTCAGAAAAATTATTTAAAAATTGCCGATCTATTTTATTAGCAAGAACTACATAATTATAAGAATCATTCATATATCTTAACCACTTCCCCGCTTTCTAAACTCTTTTTAACATCGATTACCCGTTGATTAGTACTTCCCCGAAATTTACAGGCTAAACTTTTCTTTGCTATTTCAAATCGGCCATCAACTAAGACATCTAACTCAACGAGTAAATTCTTTTTGGCTTGATCACTATCTAACAATTCTTCATAAGTAAACCCCGTATAGCCCCAAACATTTAAACCAATACTATGCGCAAATTTAGCAATTTCTAAGGCTGCTTCTGGTTGAAAGAAAGGATCTCCCCCGGATAAAGTTATTCCTGTTTGATATTTAAGTTCCTCTAAACTTTTCTTTATATCCTCCGTATCCATTAAAAAGCCACCATCCATATCCCAAGTTAAAGGATTTTGACAAAACTGACAATGATGCAAACAACCTTGAAACCAAATAACTGTTCTAATACCATCACCATCAACTATACTATCACTTTGCAATTCACTTGCTAATCTTACTTTCATTACTACACACTCCCTTATGTCTTTTTACTAATTCACTTAATTTTATAAAATGATGATTAACCCCCGACTTACCAATTTTATAATCATATTCCAGCGTTATAATATCGGCGAGTTCCTGTAAGGAAACCTCCGGATACTTAACTCGGACTTCCGCGACAATCTTTGTTTTTTCATCTAACAGATCAAATAAATCCATCTTTTTTAAATAATTAATATCTTCTAATTGTTTTAAACCTGCTTTAAATGTTTTTTCTTGATTGGCTATTTCACAATTATTAAGCCGATTAACCATATTTTTATGATCCCGATATATTCTAATATCTTCAAAATAAAATAACGCATTGGTGGCTTTAAATAACTTAATCAAATCACTAATATTTTCACTAGCCTTAATATAAACAACTGTTTTATAACCCCTTTTAATAGTCTTCGCCTTAAGTTTAAAATGTTTAAGTAAATTCAAAACCTGTTTAGCGAGCCTTTCTTTGGTAAAAATAAATTCTAAATGATAACCACTCGTGCTCGGATTAGTTACATTACCAACGGCCAAAAAAGCCCCTTCCAAAAAAGCAATTTTCTCTTCATCACTAACTAAGTCCGCTAGTTCAATTTTTAATCCCATATTAATTGAATCTTTAATAAAATCTAATCGTTCTTTAATACTTAATATATATATTTGTTTTACTTTAAATCTTTTTTGAATTCTCACAATTATTTTGGGACTTACCCCATAAATAACTTTTATTTCTTTATATATTCTTCTAGCAATACTAGCATTTTCGACTGTAATTAATAATTCATCTTTATTAAATTTACCAATACAATTTAAAAAGGCAATTAACTCATAACGGGCTTCAATGACATTAAAATCATTTTTCGATATTTCTTCTTTCAACATTGTTGTAAAAGTCATTTTTCTACCACATCCATCAAATATGAAAAAATTAAATAACCCGTCTTCAAAGAATCATGACGATAATATCCATCTTCGATTGTAAATAACTTATCAGCAATAACTTTAATATTTGTTCCCTTAAATTCTTCTTGATTGAGTAAAACTGGATCTTTTTGTTCTTCATTAGCATATTTCTTGGCTAATTTACTACTCATTATCGCATTATTAGCAATAACAACATCAATATTATGACCTAAATATTTTTCTAAAAAATCGACATGATCTTTAACCGTAAAATCATCAGTTTCCCCCGGT
Organism: uncultured Bacilli bacterium; assembly: GCA_944363825.1. GTDB lineage: Bacteria > Bacillota_I > Bacilli_A > RF39 > UBA660 > Onthocola_B. Next base: position 5,708 of record CALVVK010000019.1, read on the forward strand.
TGCGTGAATAAATTACAAATATACATCTTATCCGCTGTTGCTTCATTTATTTTTTTAACTAAACTTTTATCTATCAAATGAGGAGCAATACTTGTAAGCAAACTACCTGAGGAAAAAATAATTAAATCGGCATCATCAACTGCTTGCATAACTTTCGGATTAACCACAAATTCTTTATCATAAGTAACATAATCAACTACTTTAGCACTCTTACTTACTTGTTCTTCCCCATATAACTCCGTGCCATCTTTCGTAACCCCAACTAAATTAATATTATCTTCCGTCAGAGGTAAAACAGTTCCTTTTAAATCCAAAATATTCCCAAGAACTGGTAGGGCATTATCAAAATTACCCTTTAAATCAAGTAAGGCCGTGAGAAGTAAATTTTTAACTGAATGATTACCCAAAGTCTTGGATTTGACAAACCGATAATTCATTAAATCAATCACATCATCATCGACATTGGCCATACTAAGCATTACTTTGGAAATATCACCCACCGCTGGAATATGCATCTCCCGCCTTAAGCGACCCGTACTTGCCCCATTATCAGCAACTGTAACAACAGCAGTAATTTCCACTGGAAATAATTTAATCCCTTTTAAAAGTTGGGAAAGACCACTGCCTCCACCAAAAATCACAATTTTTTTCATAAACATCACTAAACCTAGTCTAACATAAATTTATAAGAACGGCAAACTTTTCCTCTGAACACCCCCATTAACTTCATAACAATTATTAATAATAATGAAGGCTTGCGGATCTATTTCTAAAATCTTTTGTTTAAATAAATAATAATCCCGATTAGCAACAACACACATAATCATAAAGCCATTCTTACTTGAATAACCACCTCGACTAGGAATACTTGTAAAACCAGTTTTAAAATCTTCTAATATTAACCGTTTTACTTTTCTTAATCTTTTGGTATAAATATAAAAGACTTTGCTAGTCTGTAAACCAAACATAATTTTATCGATAAAATAAGTAGAACAAATAAGAATAATAAATGAATAAACTCCTTTATTAAAACCAAAGACAAGCATACCCACAATAATAATCAAACTGTTGGCGACAATCATGGCCTTTGACTCACTAATATTAAGATATTTATTTAATATTTGCATAATTATATCACTACCACCCGTGGAAAAACCTGTGCGATATATTAAGCCCGTACTAACTCCATATAAAATAATTGCAAATAATAAAATTAAATAAAAATCATCACTAATAACATAATAATTTAAAAATTTAGCAATTGGCTCCGATAAAGTAATCATTACAGGATACATAACTGAACCGGCGATATTTCTTTTAGTAATTCGCCAGCCTAAGAATATGAAACAAATAATCAATAATAAACCATTGGTAATATAAATAAAAGTTTGGGCAGGCCACCCAAATAATCTTTGGGTAACTATGGCAACACCACTAAAACCAGAGACTACTAAATCATTAGGAATTAAAAATAAATTAAAACAAAGAGCATATAAAAAAACCCCGATGACAAAAAATACTCCTTCAACAATCCCTTTTTTCATATCAAGATCTAATTTCATTAGTATCACCTTATATAATATTATAAAACATTAAATTTTTTTTAGCAATATGCATATATTTATTCTGAGGTGAATTATTTTGAACGGAAATTATTATCAAAATCCTACTTTCCCCGGCAATAATTATACAAGTCCTCCGGGAAATATTTCCATTAATGAAGTAAATAATGCAAGTATTCCACGGGAACAAAGTTATATTGAAAACATACTAAGACTAAATAAAGGCCAAAAGATTAAAGCCTATGTCTCATATCCCGATAGTAGTGCTTGGCAAAACAAAGTTTATGAAGGAATTATTGAAGAAGCCGGCAAAGACCATTTAATTATTCGTGATCCAATGAATAATGTCTGGTATTTAATTAGAATGATCTATCTAAACTATGTCGAATTCATGGATCCAATAATTTATTCTCATGCTTATTCCGAAAAAACATATTAACTAAAATAGAGAATGCTTACCTACATTCTCTATTTTAATTTATCAAAGTATTTATCAATACCCTTATATTTATATAATATCTTATCTTTATCATATATTACATACGATATCTTCTTTAATTCTAATATCCCTCTTACTTTATTTAAAGCAATATCAGGAAATCCACTACTATTACTACTTTCTCTAAACTTATACCCCATTATTTTACTAAGTATTTTACCATTATCCCCATATTCATTATAAAACTTACCACACTTATATAATTTTATACACTTATCCATTATTACCTTTCTCGCCCCAGCCTTTACCTGTCCCTATCGGGCCAGATATGGCTCTAACATCACATCATCTTATTTCTTCCCTCTTTAGTCTCTATAGCCAAATTCCCCATTTGTTTGCCTCGCTCCGCAAGGGCGCGTAGACAAACGCTTTTCTTAGCCTAAAGTCACTCGAAAAGGTAAATTTTGACTCCCATCCCCCGATGTTATCGCAACATTGGACTTCAGATAAAAGGACGGGCGCACACCGCCGCCGTAGCCGTAGTTGACGCTGACGTTGAGGTAGTACACATAGCCTGTATTACGCACATAGAACGCAAGGCTCGTAGAGTCCGACATGCGGGAAATTGTCCATTCTGAAAGCCCCATAAACATCCAATTATTATTGCGATTTGTATCATTTTCATAATTATATAATCTTGTTGTCCAGTTTGCTGGACTTGCTGCGTATCCATAATCACTTACATACATTAATCCTATTTTCGCACTATATGTTGTATTTGAACTACTACTTCCTAATTCTGTTGTATAATATTGTTTTACTGTATTTGTTTGACTATATGCCATTCCACCGACTTTCCAGGTATGTGTTTCTATCATATCATTCCACTTCGAATTTATTCCATTTAAGTAATTTATATAATTTGTGTTTAAATTTACTGTATTTAAATTACTTTGACTCCATGTATTACTTCCGTTTCTATTCCCGTAATATATTGGTATTGCTGATTGACTTTGACTTCCTTTATAATAACTAGAATTTCCCCATTCTCCTGAATATGATGAACTATGATAATCTCCATTTGTTCCTAACATATTACTATTGGCATAATCATGTTTGATTAATTTTACTTGATCTCCAAACACTCCTATAATACGGTATAGGTTATCATTGGGACAAGTCGCTGCATCAGAACCAAAACATACATAGTTATTCGGATTTGCTCCGGCATATCTATAGGAATTATCTCCCGCTTCCTGGGCAGCATTCGTATATGATCCACTTCCATCATGGTAGTATAAGCCATTATTTCCATCTCCTGTATACACTGTGTTTTTGATATAATCTGCTAAGTAGACTGTTGATAATGTTGTTTCACTTAAACTATATACATTTGAACTTATTCCATTAGTATCTACGGCATATACTCGGAAATTATATTCTACTCCCTGTTCTAAGTTATTAAATGTATACGTATTATTTGTACTCTCTTCATAGTAACCGCCATTATTGCTACTAAAATAATATGTTGCAATTTGGCTTTCTCCAGCTGTTGCTTCAATCGTTAATGTTATACTATTATTTGTTATATTACTTGTTGTTACATTAGTAATACTTACTGTTGTATACCGATCAAAATACACATAGCACTTATCGGCACTGCTTGTTGCCATGAGTACTCTATTATTCTCGCTATCCCATGAAAGAGTTCCACCACGTTCACAACCTGACATCTCTGCATTGAAAATATAGCCCTCCTGCGGCCATTCATTACTTGTTGCTACTTCATATTCGTTGGAATCAACGTCTGTTTCCAACATCATAGTTAAAGCATTATTTTTCTTTTTTTCTGGTAGACTTGCACTTTCCAAAACAACATCTTCTTGATAAAAATAATTTAAATAAAGTCCTACTGCATTAATTATTAAAAGTAAACTAAAGAAAGTAAACAAAAAAATCCGTTTTTTCATATTTCATCCCTTTTTTGAGTAATAAAACCTACATTATGTTTGTTTTATTAACAAAATATTACCAACATTTTGTATGCTTGTCAAGAGGTGATAAAGTGAAAATAATAGCAAATGATTATAAGGCAAATGAAGTAATTAAAATAATTAGGGAATGGTCAGGGAAAACGCAAGAAGAATTTGGTAAAAGTATTAATAGAACCAAAAATGCTATTCAATTTTATGAATATGGCCAAAGAAATTATGATTTTGAATTATTATTACAAATTGCTAAAAAAGAAAACTTGATTATAACAATTGAAAAAAAATAAAAAGAAAAAGATGGTTAGTTAATTAGAACTTTCCATCTTTTTTTATTAGCATGGTTCATGACACTCGTTAACAACAATTCCTGAATAGACTTCCGATGCATATCCATCAGTTGTTACAACATACAAATCATAAGAAATTTCACGTGTGCATCCATAGTTCCATCCTCCATAATTAATTTGATTATTTTCAAATTTAAAATATTCTGAAGTATTAAGAAGTTTTATATAAACATCTGCTATTGTTCCTGTATTAATTGAAATAGTATTAATTTCTGTATAGGGACAAGACATGTATAGTTCAATATCAGTAACATAAATATTTGGCACTTTATCAAAATAAATATAACACGTATCAGACATATTTGTTTTTAAATTAACGGTTTTAGTTTCTTCGTTCCAAATTAGTTCACTTCCCCGTTCACATGCTGACATCTCCGCATTAAATATATAACCTTCCTCTGGCCATTCATTACTGGTTGCTACTTCGTATTCATTTGATCCAACATCAGTCTCTAACATCATGGTTAGAGTATTATTTTTTTGGCTTAAATTATTAACATTATTAACTACTTTATTTTCATTTTGCACTACTATTATACTTATTAACACTATTGTTGATATAGCATAAAAACCGGAAATTATACCCCAAAGCCACTTCTTATTCACTACAAGCCCTCCATTATTATGACATTATTGTCATAATAATCATACATCTTTATGTCATAAATGTCAATAATATATATGTCATACGTGACATACACAACTTCTTAACTAAATGACATAATTGTCATGGAGGATTCCTATGCTAAAAGAATATCGCAAATTAAAAAAAATGACTTTGGAAGAAGTCGCTGAAAAATGTAACATTTCCTGGCGAAATTTACTTCGCATTGAAAATGGTTCCTACAAGAAGGCCCGGTTTGAAACAATCCAAAAACTAATTGAAGTTTTGGAAATAACCGATAAAGATATCTTAAAATTAATTAAAGAAAAATAATGCCAAAAATAGGAATTGCTATTGCTGAATAAATGTCTTATAATCTTGTTGTGAACAAAAGTTCGGAGGTGGATTATGAACGATTTATATCTTAAAAGAAATATCATGTGTATCGATCTCAAAAGTTTCTTTGCGGCATGTGAATGCCTAGAAAGAGGCTTAGATCCATTTAAAACCCCTTTAGTAGTGGCTAATCCCAAACAAGGTAACGGGGCTATTACTCTAGCAGTAACCCCTTACTTAAAAATGCAAGGTGTTGCATCCCGCTCAAGATTATATGATATACCTGCCAATATAAAATACTTTATTGTCCCACCCCGGATGAAATTATATATTCAAAAAAGTAAAGAAGTTATTGGCATTTACCTAGATTATGTCGCCGAAAGTGACTTACACGTCTACTCAATTGATGAGTGTTTCCTAGATGTAACTGATTATTTAAAACTATATAAAAAAAGTGATTATGAACTAGCCCAAGAAATTCTAAAAAAAATTGAAGAAAAAACAGGCTTAACTGCCACCTGCGGGATTGGGCCTAATCTCCTCATGGCCAAAGTTGCGATGGATACTGAGGCTAAAAAATACAAAAATGGAATTGCTAAATGGACATATGATGATATACCAACCAAACTTTGGTCCCTAACTCCTCTTTCTAAAATGTGGGGGATTGGGAAAAGAATGGAAAAAAACTTAAATAACTTAAATATCTATACAATCGGGGATCTCGCCCAGTATGACAAAAATAAACTAAAAGATAAATTTGGGATTATGGGTTTAGAGTTATGGAATCATGCCAACGGTATTGATACCAGTCGCATTGCTGATTTTAAAACGGAAGCCAAAGACAAATCTTACAGCCATTCGCAAGTTCTTTTTAAAGACTACAATGAAGTAAGTATTCGCCTTATTATTTCCGAAATGGTCGATCTTCTTGCAGCCAGATTAAGAGCCAACAAAAAACAAACGACAGTTATTGGATTTGGTATCAGTTACTCCAAAGAAATAAATAGTGGTTTTTATCACAGCCTCAAACTAGATACTCCTACTGATTCCAGTAAAGAAATAACTAAGTTTTGCAATATTATCTTCGACCGTTACTATGATTTTCTCCCTATTAGAAAAGTAAGTATTTCTTGTGGTGGTTTAGTTACTAAACAAGGAGTCCAACTAAATTTATTTGAAGAATACCAAAATACCATCAAAGAAGATCAAATTAATACAACAATTGATGAAATCAAAAATAAATTTGGCAAAAATAGTTTAATTAAAGCATCTAGCCTCCTTCCTGATTCTACCGCAATTGAGCGAAATACCAAAATTGGGGGTCATCATGAATAAAGATCGGGGCATGATTAAATGGGCTCCTTTTAATTCCTTAATAAATGGCAAACACATCGTCAATTCTCTAGTTTTAGAAAAAGCCAAAATAACTAAACCTCAAATTAGTGAAGAAGAACAAAAAATTATTGAAGAAAAAATTATCGAAGCCTACTACTGTCAAGAAAAAGTCTTAATAACCTACTATAAAGATGGATACCTTTATAAAATTCATTCAATAATTAAAAAAATAGATAGTATTTATAAAACTATCCATTTAGATAATGCATTAAAACTACTTGTTAGACAAATAATAACTATTACATCCGGGTAATTGATTCAAAATAATAATTATTATCATTACCCTTTTTATATGTCCATCTATAAGTTGGTAAAATATCAAAATTAGTAAAACTATTTGTTCCATCACTAGTATAAGTAGTTATAATATTCCCATTAATATTATCCCTTACTTCATAACTATTATTATCACTATATTTTAAATAACCAAATTTCTCATAAATGTACAAAATACTATCATCACTAGTGGCTCTTGTTATTTGCTTTACAACTAAATCTTCCCCACAAGTATCACAAGTAATACCACTAATATTAAACATATTATTACTTTGATCATAATTAACTACATAATTACCATAAGTAGTATCACCTGCTACTAAATAATTATTAATTAAGTTAGGATCATTAAATAAATTAACAAAAACACTATTTAAATTATCAACACTAACACTTAAATTAGCAATACATTCCCCATTATTTAAATTATTAATAGCCAAACTTAATAAATTATCCAAAGTTAAATTACTAACATTTAAATTAGTATTATATACTATATTTAGTAAATCATTACAACTATTTAAATTTATTTTATTATAAGTATTATTAAGTATTGCTGAAGATGTAGGTACTTCTTCTAAAGTATTAGTATTATCATTAATTACATTGGGATTAGATGTCTCTACCGTACTGGTATCAGCATAACGTAAATTAAAATATTTAAATCCTAGATAAAACCCAAATGCTGTTTTACCAAAATAATAGAACACTGCAATAGTTAAAATAATAGTTAAAATAACACTTTTATCCAGTAAAGCCCGCCAATTGTTATGTTTTTTCTTAACTGGTTCTTTATTCACTTCTTTTGGTATTTCTTCCTTAGCTCCAAAAACTATTTTTTCCTCTTCTTCTTTTAAAAGTGGTTCCCTATTCACTATTATCACACCCTTATATTAAAATAATATCACAAATTTACTAAATAAGAAAGACATTTAGTAATTTTTAATTCGACAAAATAACACTTTACTTTCTTCTATCCATACTAACTAATTCTAAATCATCTGTAAGTTTTTTTATTCTTTCAATTATTCTCCGGGCTTTAACGACATCTTCACTATTTTTAGTAACTGCTAAATGATTTTCTAACTCAGAAATATTTAAATTCGATGTAAAAAATGTTGTCAATTTATTATTCATCCGATATTGTAATATCGTTCCTAATATTTCATCACGGCCCCAAACAGTTACATTCTCAGCCCCAATATCATCAAAAAGTAATATATCAACTCTTTGTAAATACCGCAATTTATCTTCAACTAAACTAAAATCTTCTTTAAGATTCCTAAGTAGTTCCGGAAAATAAACAATTTCTATTTCGGCATTTTTTTTCGCGGCCAATTCATTTAACAAGGCAGCAATTAAAAATGTTTTACCACTCCCAAAAGAACCATGCAAATATAATCCTTTCAAAGTATTAACTTTTTCATACTTATCATAATAATTTTTAAGCCACTTTATTACTGTTAAACGTTTTTTATCACTAGTATCAATATCCCTCATCCTAGCATATTTAAGTTCATTTAAGCCTTCTTCTTTTTCTAATCTAGCCTTATCTTCTTGTTTTTGATATTTACAAGGCATATAAATAAATTGTAAAGTGGCATTATCACTGCTCGGATATAATACATGTCCCAAATAGTTATTTTGGCACATGAATAACCCTTGACAATGCTTACAGTTTTGCAACTCATCACAAGTATCTTGTAATTGCGAGTTATATTTCTTAGCCAATTCCTTACTTATTTTAAGTCTTTTTACTAAACTGGCAAATTCCGGATTCTTTAGGGAATCTTGCAAATTTTTCTCTAATTCTTTTTCTATCCTTTCACTTAAAGTCATTTTTAATGGTTCCATTATTTAAACTCCTTAAATAAATTTTCAATCTCTTCTTGTTCTTCTTTACTTAATTCTTGAACAGTATTATTTTTATTATTAAACCAAACTGGTTCTTGCGCCTTACTTTTATTTGATACTAACTTTTTACTAAGTCTCTTATTTTCTCTTTCGGCAAAATCCATAGCATCACTAGCATTAGTAAGGCCTGCTCGCTTCCATTGACCAGCGATAGTTTCAATATACCCCTTTGACAAGCGATTATTATTCTTCCGTAAGACATAATCGAGCAAAACATTTACAACCGCTGGGGGTAATTCTAAATCGATTATTAACATCTCAATTATTTTAATATCAGCATTTGTTGGCTTAACCCCCCGATACTTAACCCTGAGAAAATCGACCGGGTTAATGCTTTCAAATGCTTGAATAATTTTCCCTCGCATTGAATTATCCCCCGCAGGAGTTTTTAAGTATTCTGGCTGGCTGCGATATATCAAAGTTGGTAAAGCACCATTATTAAATTGATACATCTTCCGGGATGCCAGTCTTAAAGCATTTTTATCAATCATGCCAAATTCATTTAACACACTTCTAATTAATTCCATCATTTTTAAAGAATCAATTTTATAGACAAAAGCCAGTTGATTAATTAATTTTCTAACTCCTTTATTGAAGGCTTTATCATTAATAATTCCTTTAGGAATAGAAGAAATAATTAAATCAAAATCGACTTGTTCGGCGCATTCGATATCACCAACACTTCGATTGATACTATCAAATGCCACACTACTACCCGCAACAGCTGTATATACTTCATCAATTCTTTTCGAAATATCAACATATTCTTTCGTATCGATTCGTAATTTTTGATACATTTTTTTCAAATATTCATACTCGGAAGCCCCAATATTATTATAGAGTACAACACTTAATATGGGATGCGCCAAAAACTCAACTGGACTAAGGGGAGAATATAATTCATATATGTAACTTCCCACATTGCCACTTTTAAAATACGTTTTTAAAAGGCCAACTGCTTCCAAAGATTCCCGCGCATTCTTCAAAACATCCAAACGACACTTTAAAATACTCATTAAATGATGATGGTTAAATTCCCGTGACACTTGTCCTAGATTATCTAAATCATTTTCTAAAGTCAAATAAAGACTCACCGCCAAGTGACCAATAATTGGCTCATAAAAAGCAATCAAAGTCTTGTGATCAAATTCCGTTAAAATAGTTTTATTATAAATTACATACCGATCTGCTGGTAAAAGTGTAACACTATCCATAAACATCATTCCCCTTAATTTATTATAAACTATTTATATCTATTTTTAAAGAAAAAAAGAACTAAAATCAGTTCTTCTAACGACCCCCAATTCCTAAATATTTTTCTACTAATTCCCGGGGTGTTTCATTATTTAAAGAATACGATTCTTTTGATTCTAAGCTCCCTTTTTCAATTCTTAAATCCGTACATAATCCAATTTTAAAATCTTTAATTGTGTCTAGAAATTGTAATAAAACTTCCCTTTGGTTATCACCTAGTTCCCTTGGTAATAAAAGGATTCCAATATTAGCATGTTTTTTACTACTAGTATTTAAAAATACAATATCTTGAAATAACTCAACGAAGAAAAAACTAATAACCTCCGGACTATGACGATAACTAAGTTTTTTAAACACTTCATAATCACTATATTTTTCATGGGCAAAGTTTAACAAACAATCCGAATGAAATTCATTACCTCCCCCAATAAAATTGGTATTCCCCATATTATCAATAATTGCTACTTTATACTCATCCATCTAAAGCCCTCCATCAAAACTATTTTTATTATATCACAGTTTACCAATTATTGTTCAAGTAATGTTTTACCAGCCCCTAAAGTTTTGATATTTCTAAGTAAATAATCGAGTAAACTTGCTTTTTTAATATCTTCTGCTACTGTTACAGCAACTTCATCAATTATATTGCCATCATTATCAATTATCTCAGCACTCCCAACAATTTCTCCTTTTTTTACTGGAGCCTTAATTTTATCAATTTTTAAATTAAATTTATAATCACTAACTTCATCAGTATTTTTAAGTAATTCGGTGGCATCTTCAACTAATACTATATTAACGTAATCTTGCTTACCACCTTCCACTCTAACTTTACCAAGTACTTCATCAGTAGTTTTAATAGTATTTATTTTATACGTATTAAAGCCATAATTAAGCATTTTTACTGTATCACTACTTCTATTTTCACTTGTCTCTTCCCCCATAACTACGGAAATAAGCCGAAAGCCATCTTTGCTCGCAGTTGCCGTAAGACAATAACCAGCACTCGTCGTATAACCGGTCTTTAAGCCATCAACTCCATCATAAAATCTTACTAACTTATTAGTATTAACTAACCATGTTTTCGTTCCATCATTTTTTTCTAAATATTCTTCATAAATACTAGTATATTCCAAAATACTTTCATGTTTAAGTAATTCTCTTGCAATTATTGCCATATCGCGGGCTGTTGAATAATGTCCTTCGGCATCTAAACCATGAGCATTGACAAAATTCGTATTATTAGCCCCTAATTCTTTAAATCTTTTATTCATCATCTCGACAAAAGCACTTTGTGATCCTGCCACCTTTTCGGCTAGAGCGACTACCGCATCATTACCAGATGCAATAGCAACACCCTTTAGTAAATCATGAACCTTATAAACTTCACCAGCCTCTAAGAAAACTTGACTTCCTCCCATATCTGCGGCTTCTTCACTAATAGTTACTTCATCATCCAAACTTAAATTGCCATTATCAATTGCTTCCATAATTAAAAGCATACTCCCAATTTTAGTCATCGATGCCGGTGCTAAAACTTCATCAGCATTCTTTTCAAATAAAATCTCCCCAGTGGCAAAATCCATTAAAATTGCACTTTTGGCGCCCGGAGCATAATCTTCTGCGGCTTTAGCACTACCAATAAATAAACAAAAAGTCATAATAATTAGTAAACATCTTTTCATAACTTCACCTACTAATTATTATGACTATTAAAAAATATTATTACTTTTAATATTCAATAATTTTTTTAATATTATCCTTGATTTCGGTAATATTATCACTATCTAGAATCGCTTCTAACTGTTTTTTATTCGCATAAATATGTAATTTACTTTCTAAATCAGCCAACTTTTTTTCACTCCGTTTAATACTACTACCAATATAACTTTTAGAAACCCCTAAATTATCAGCAATTTCTTGCAAAGTTAAATTTTCTTCATAATATAATTTAAATATCTCCCTACTACTATCATTAAGTAAACTTTGATAAATATCTAAAAGCATTCCATAATAAACAAATTTTTCCATAGCCATCACAAAAGAATTATACCAAATAAATCCCAAAATAAAAACCACTTTTACATGGTTAATCTAAAATAATTGGTATTTTTTGATAATGTTTAAATTTATGTTTTTTCTTAGAATAAACCTTAATTTCTTTAAATATTTTATTTTTGTCAACTACCATGCAATAAATTGCATGGCTTGTATCAGGTGCTGAAAGCACATTTAATGAGTAAACTCATCCCATTA
>CALVVK010000020.1 GCA_944363825.1 uncultured Bacilli bacterium
TGTATGACCTACAAAGTCAGGAAAAATAGTAGATCTTCTTGACCAAGTCTTAATAACAGTTTTTTTATTATTTTTATTCATTTCTTGGACACGTTTCATTAATGATTCTTCAACATAAGGTCCTTTTTTTAAACTTCTTGCCATTTCATCCTCCTACTTTTTCTTCCTACTTACAATAAGTCTTTCACTTTTCTTTTTATTTTTTCTAGTTTTAACACCAAGAGCAGGTTTACCCCAAGGTGTCATTGGACTCTTACGGCCAATTGGAGCGCGTCCTTCACCACCACCATGAGGGTGATCGTTAGGGTTCATAACACTACCACGGTTAGTAGGTCTAATGCCCATATGCCGCTTACGGCCAGCCTTACCAAGATTAACTAACTTGTAATCTTCATTACCAACAACACCAATTGTTGCCATACATGTTCCAAGTACTAATCTTGTTTCCCCTGATTGTAAACGAAGCATAACATATTTGCCTTCCCGTCCTAGTATTTGCGCACTAGCACCAGCACTACGACATAGTTCAGCACCTTTACCAGGTTGCAGTTCAATACAATGAACAACTGTACCAACCGGAATATTTTTTAAAGGTAGGGCATTACCAACTTTAATATCAGCAGCCTCACCATTTTCAATTATTGCGCCAACTTGTAATCCATTCGGAGCAATAATATATCTTTTTTCACCATCTTTATAATTAATTAAAGCAATATTAGCACTTCTATTTGGATCGTATTCAATTGAAGCAACCCGACCAGTAACACCAATTTTATTACGCTTATAATCAATCATACGGTATTTTCTTTTAGCTCCCCCGCCAATATGGCGAACAGTCATTTTTCCTTGATTATTTCTACCACCAGTTTTACTTTTAGTCTTTAGTAGTGACTTAGTAGGTTTAGCCCCTGTTAATTCTTCATTAACAAGTGTAGTCATTCCTCTACGACCATTAGTTGTAGGTTTATAATGTTTTATAGCCATTGTTTACCCTCCTAAATCTCAATTGAAGAACCTTCAGCTAATGTAACAATAGCCTTTTTATAAGTTTTAGTTCTTCCTGAGTATCTTCCAACTCTTCTTCTCTTAGATTTTGTATTTAATGTATTAACACTTTTAACACTTACTTTAAATGCTTCTTCAACTGCTTTCTTAATATCAGTCTTAGTTGCATCCTTAGCAACTTTAAATGTATATACATTATTTTGTCTATTAGCCATTGATTTTTCAGTAATGACTGGTGCAATAATGATATCTGAATAATGTTTCATTATTTAAGCACCTCCTCAATTTTACTTATTGCTGCTTCATCCATAACAACAACGTCAGCATTTACTAAATCATAGCAATTTACTTCATCAGCATATATTACTAATACATTTGGTAAATTTCTAACTGCTAAATATAGTTTTTCAGCATCATCACTTGTAACAAATAATACTTTGTTATCAGCAACTTTTAAGTTTTCTAAAACTTTTACTCCATCTTTAGTTTTAGTAGATTCCATATTAAAGTTATCTACAATTATTAAAGATTTTTCTTGCACTTTATTAGATAGAGCACTCTTTAGAGCAAGAACTCTTTCTTTTTTATTGATTTTAAATGTAAAATCTCTTGGACCAACACCTAAAGGTATTCCGCCGCCACGCCATTGTGTAGCCCGAATGCTACCTTGACGAGCCCGACCAGTACCTTTTTGACGCCATGGTTTTCTGCCCCCACCAGAAACTTCACTTCTATTTTTAGTTTTTCTAGTTCCTTGACGAGTGCTATCAAGTTGTAAACGAATCATTTTCTTTAAAGCATCATTATTTACTTCAATATTCCAAATGCTATCTGTTAATGTTAAATCTTTAACTTTTTCACCGTTTAGGTTTTTAACACTTATCTTTGTCATATCTTAATCCTTTCTAAGCAATTACTTGCTTTCTTCCGCAGTTTCAGTTTCTTCTGTAGATTCTGTTACTTCCGTTGCTGTTTCTTCTACTGGAGTAACTTCTTCAGTAGTTTCTACTACTTCTTCATTAACTTCTTCTGGAACTACTTCATCAACTACAGTCTCAACATATTCAAGAATTTCTTTAGGATCACTCTTGCGACTATTCTTAACAGCAGTCTTGATTAACACTAAAGAATTTTTTGCTCCTGGAATATTGCCACTTACTAAAATATAATTTTCTGCTTCGTTTACTTCAATAATTTCGAGATTTTGAATAGTAACTGTATCAACACCCATGTGACCAGCCAACTTTTTACCCTTTAATACTCTTTTTGGTAACATAGTACCAAGTGAACCAGGTCTTCTATGATAGTGTGATCCATGAGTCATAGGTCCTCTTGATTGGTTATGTCTCTTGATAACACCTTGGAAACCATGTCCTTTACTAGTACCTGTTACATCAACGATTTCTCCTACTTCAAATACACCAGCGCTGATAGTATCACCAATATTATAAGTTGATTCTACATCTCTTATTTCTTTTAAGAAGCGCTTAGGAGTAGTGTTTGCCTTTTTAGCATTGCCCATTTCTGGTTTATTTGCTTGCTTTTCTTTCTTTTCAAATACGCCAAGTTGGATTGCACTATAACCATCTTTTTCTAAAGTTTTAACTTGCATTACTACATTAGGTTCAACTTCCACAACTGTAACAGGAATTAATTTACCATCTTTAGTAAATACTTGTGTCATTCCAGCCTTGCGTCCTAAGATTCCTTTCATTTTCCATTTTCCTTTCTAAATTTTCTTATAATTTGATATTTACATCAACACCACTAGGTAAATCTAAATGAGTTAACGCATCAATCGTTTCCTTACTAGGATTTTTGATATCAATTAATCTCTTATATGTTCTTCTTTCGAATTGTTCACGAGCATCCTTATATTTATGAACTGCTCTTAAAACTGTAACTTTTTCGATTTCTGTTGGTAATGGTACAGGGCCAGAAATTTCGCCGCCAGTTCTCTTCACAGTTTCCACAATTTTACCCGCTGCCACATCGAGTAACCGATGATCATATGCCTTCAAATTGATTCTTACTTTTGTACTTGACATTTTACATGTCCTCCTTTCGCCTATATCTAGTATAGACATACTCCGTACAAGTTCTCTAATACACTTTTAATTCTACCAACTTACCCTAGTGTATCAGTAACCTTGCACATCAACGCAGTCATACAACTACAATATTACCACTAAAATCTATGAAATGCAACAAAAAATTTGCATTTTTTCAGCAAATTTTTATTAAAACTTACATACTAATCCGAAATGGTGAATTTTGACTACCATCACCACTAGTAACTATCACATTGGACTTCAGATAAAAGGACGGGCGCACGCCGTCGTTGTTGTGGACGAGGTTGCGGTTCACACCGCCTGCATTATCCACGATGAACGCATAATACGTAATGTCCGATCTGCGGGAAATTGTCCATTCTGCAAGTCCCATGTACATCCAATTACTTCCTGTGGCTGCGCGATAATCATAACTTGATCCACTATCACTATATCCTGCATAACTCCAATATGTTGGACTTGCTGCATAATAATAATCTGTTACGTACATCATTCCTATTTTCGCACTATATGTTGTACTTGAACTGTTATTTCCTAATTCATAGTTATATGCTGTTTTTGGTGTCCCGTACATCAAATAATTATAACTTCCTCCTCCGACTTTCCAGGTATGTGTTTCTATCATATCACTCCATATTGTTCCTAGTCCATTTAAATATGTTCCATTTAATGTTCCTGTATTTAATGCACTTCTACTCCATGTATTACTCCGATTAGAACTTGATCCGCTCCAATAATAATTTCCCAAACTTGTATTTTTTATCAATTTTACTTGATTTCCAAATACTCCTATTATTCGGTACAAATTATCATTTGGGCATGTCTCTGCATCACTGGCAAAGCAGACATAGTTATCTGGATTTGCTCCGGCATATCTGTAGGAATTATCCCCTGCTTCCTGCGCTGCATTAGTGTATGATCCTGATCCGTCATGGTAATATAAGCCTTCATTCCCATCTCCTGTATATACTTCTGTTTTAATACATTCAGCAAATGATTTCCCGCTACATATATCTGCTAATGTTAGTTCTAGCGTTGACTCACTTAATGTATATATATTTGAACTTATTCCATTAATATCGACAGCATAAACACGAAAATTATATTCTGTTCCCGTTTCTAAGTTATTAAACGTATACGTATTACTGCTACTTTCTTCATAACTTAATCCATCGTCATTACTAAAGTAATATGTGGTTATTGGATTTTCGCCAGTTGTTACTTCCGCTGTTAGCGTAATACTACTATTCGTAATATTACTTGTTGTTACATTAGTTATTTTAACTGATGTATACCGATCAAAATAAACATAGCACTTGTCGGCACTTCCCGATGCCATCACTACTCTATTATTCTCACTATCCCAAGAAAGTTTGCCACCTCGTTCACATGCTGACATCTCCGAATTAAATATATATCCTTCCTGCGGCCAATCATTACTGGTAGCAACTTCATATTCGTTAGAATCTACATCAGTTTCCAACATCATGGTTAAAGCATCTGAATTTTTGTTGATAACATTAGACTTATCAACATTATTATATATTAAGTTATTATAATCTCTTTTTAAGTGCATTATATATAAAGATAACACTAATATTATAGATATACAAACAGCAACTAGTTTTTTCATGTATTACTTCACCATACTAAGTATATCATATTTTATCTACGAACGGTAGATAAAATTTTAATAATATAGTTGAGATAATATAAGTACTAAAGAAGGTGATAATTTGGCAATTGATAAAAATGATGAAAATTACATTTATTATATTATTGGACAAAACATTAAAAAACAAAGAAAATTAAAAAAAATAACTCAAGAAAAATTAGCTGAAATGTGTAATTATTCTTTAAGTTTTATTGGTAATTTAGAAAGCACTAATGTTTTTCAAACCATATCTGTTGGCAGCCTTTATCATATCGCCAAAGTCCTGGATATATCAATCACCGAACTGTTTAAAGACTTATAAAAAGTTATCCCAATATTGGAATAACTTTATTTTATTCTTCAATAAGTAATGATTCGGTATCAGCCATTTCACTTGGTATAGCAATATCCATATAATCAAGTATTGTTGGCGCAACATTAACCAGTGTCCCAGTTTCTTGCATCTTTATTTTATTATCCACAATTATAAATGGCACTTTACTAGTCGTATGCGTAGTACAAGGACTACCATCTGGATTAATCATTGTATCAGCATTACCATGATCCGCTAGTAAGATGACTTTGTAAAAATTATCTTCAGCTTTCTCAAGTATTTTATCTAAACACATATCAATTGCCACACACGCTTTCGTCGCCGCTTCCATATTGCCGGTATGGCCCACCATATCCGGATTAGCAAAATTGGCTAAGATAAAATCATAATCACTATTCATCGCTGCGATAATTTTTTTAGTAACTTCAACACTACTCATCTCCGGCTTCAAATCATAAGTGGCAACATCTGGTGAAGGAACATGGATTTTATCACAATTAGGAATTTTACCATTATATCCACCATCAAAAAAATAAGTTACATGTGGATACTTTTCCGACTCAGCAATGCGCGCTTGGGTAAAATCAAGTTCACTTAAATATATCCCTAATGGATGAGTAACATCAGGTTGCTCAATAAAATTAATCGTTTTAATTTTTTTATCAACAGGCAAGAAACTAAATACTGTAACATCACTTAAATCCTGATGAGCAAATTCATTAAAATCAGCCGAGTTAACAATACTACTAAGAATTTGTTTCGCCCGGTCAAAGCGATAATTCATCCAAATTAAGACATCACCATTTTTAATCATATCCCGCGATAAAACAATTGGTTTAATAAATTCATCAGTTATATTAGAAGCATAACTACTATTTATACTTCTTTCAACATCTAGGGAACTTAAACCTTTACCATTAACAACTAGATCATAATATAGTTTTGTTCGATCCCAATTTTGATCGCGATCCATAGCATAATAACGCCCACAAACTGTGGCAATATTACCAATATTATTATTCTCCGCAATTTTATCTTTAATCATCTTAATATATTTATACGCTGAATGAATATCTGTATCTCTGCCATCAGTAATTATATGAAAATGTATTTTTGTAAATCCATTATCAATTAATAATTGATACATTCCTAAAAAATCATCAACACCAGCATGAATATTACCATCACTACAAAGACCCATGATATGAATATCTTTATCTCGCAACTCAAACAATTTTTGCATGGCCTTACTCTCTTTGTCAGGATTAGCCAAAAATTCATTGACGAGTATTTCTGGTTGCTTTAAAATTCTGCCAGCCCCAATAGTCATATGCCCAACTTCACTATTACCCGCTTGGCCTTCATTAAGACCAACCGCCGGACCTGAAGCATCAAGTAAAGCATGCGGATAATTTTTCCACAGTTCTTTAAAATTCTTCATATCCGCCGCCACAATAGCATTACCCTTTTCTTCATCCCGAATACCAAAACCATCAAAAATAATAGTTAAGATTTTTTTCATAATCCACCTTCATCACGTTTTTATCATAACATAACTACTTTCAAAAAACAAGAAAATGAGGAATAATCCCCATTATCCAACCAATTCCTTTTGATGTAATTTAATCCGATCAGCAATAGTTGTTAGAAATTCCGAATTAGTAGGTTTACTCCGATCGAAATCAATACTATTTCCAAATATTTCTTCCATCATTTTTAAATCTCCTCTAATCCAACTAATTTCAATCGCATGTCTAATTGCTCTTTCCACTCGTGTAGTTGTTGTATTATATCTATTAGCAATCTCCGGATAAATATCTTTAGTTACTAAATTAACTACTTCTTTACTAGTATATAAAAGCATTATTCCTTCTCTAATATACTTGTATCCTCTAACATGGGATGGAATACCTAAATCATGTAAAAGAGAACTAACTTCCACTTCAACACTATAATTACCAGCATATTTGACTACATCTGATTCTTCAAATAAATCAACAATTCGTTCTTCCAATATTTTCATATCGACTGGTTTAAGCATATAATAACTGGCTTGTAACTTTTGTAATTTCTTAATTGTATAATCATCTTTAAAACTTGATAATACAATAATTTTTTTGGTAATATCTCTTTTCTTTAATTCTTCCAACATTCTAATCCCATCAATTTTAGGTAATAAAATATCGAGTAATACTACATCATAGTCATCAGCATTTTTAATTAGATAACTAAGCCCTTCCTTACCATCATTAAAACATCCTACCACTTTAACTAACTCACTACCTCTAAAGTACTTCTTAACACTACTCAAGACTGCATCGTTGTCATCAATTGCAACAACTTTAATCATTTTGTTCATGTGTTTCCCTTTCCTACTGCTTAATTTTTTCTATTTACTGCACATGAACTAATTATAAAATAGAATTATCCAAAATGCTACAAAAACTTTTGTCGAATTATGTAAATCCATGTAAAGACTTGTCATAAAATGTCGAAATCCCCTTATAATAGACAAATTTCTGCTAAAATCTTAAAAATTTTTGTCTAAAATTATTACTTATCCAACTCACTTAGCATATCAATAACATTTGTTACCATTAAACTAGCCCCTCCAACTAAGAAACCATCAACCCCTTTTATGTTATTAATTTCTCCAATATTATCTTTATTAACACTACCACCATATAAAACATCGATTTTAGTTTCATACTTCTCATCAGTAATATCTTTGATAAATTCCACTGTTTCTTTTATTTCTTTTATCTTTGGTACTACTCCTGTTCCAATTGCCCACACTGGTTCATAAGCAATTATAATATTTTTTACTTCAACATTATTTAGAACTTCACTAATTTGTTTTTCTAAAACAACATAAGTATTTCCTTCATCATGTTCTTTTTTAGTCTCCCCAATACAATATATTACTTTAATATCATTTTCTAAAGCATTATTGATTTTATTAATAAAATCAATATTTATTTCCCCTTTATACATTCTTCTTTCACTATGTCCTACTATTACATATTCTACTCCTAAACTTTTAAGTTGTTCACCAGTTACTTCCCCAGTAATAGTTTTATCCATAAATGATGATATATCTTGCGTACCTAAACTATAACCACATTTATCAAAAAAGCCTAAAAAGAGGGAAGTTGGACAAATAATCAACTTGACCTTTTTTAGGGATATATCACTTATTTTATTATTGTATTTTATAATATCATCTTTAATTAATTTATTTTTAAAATTACACACTAAATACTTCATTATTCTATTCCATCCATTCTAAGGCTGCGAGATTACCATCAGCAATATATTCAAGCGTTGCTCCTCCCCCACTAGAAAGAAAGGCAAAACTATCTGCAAAGCCAAATTTCTTCACCGCCGCAACAGTGTCTCCTCCCCCAACTATAACCTTTTTATTACTATTTTTAAGGATTTTAAATAAACTACTTGTTCCTTCCATAAACCGGTCATCTTCAAACTTACCACAAGTACCATTGACAAATATTATGGCACTATTATCGATATATTTTTTATATAATTCTAAACTTTTACTCCCGATATCATAAATAATACCATCATCAATAGTAAAATCTACTGGTAAAATTATTTTGCCCTTATATTTAGCCATTAAGTCCCGTAATTCTTGCAGGATTTCGGCATCATCGGTCGCAACACTAGGCCCAATATCGGCTCCTTTGGCTTTCAAGAAGGAATTAGCAATACCACCACCAACTAATATATAATCAGCCCGCGTCAGTAAAGATTTTATGATTGGCAACTTATCATCAACTTTCGCACCTCCCATAAAAACCCCAAAAGGATGCGGAGTATCTTGCACCAAAATTTGCAAATTATTTAATTCATCTTCTACCAAGAAACCAATAGCATTTGGTAAAAACTTAGCAATGCCTGCTGTTGATGCATGCGCCCGATGAAGTGAACCAAACGCATCATTAACAAATACATCACCAAGAGAAGCCCAAAATTGCGCCAAACGGAGATCATTTTTGCTTTCTAGCTTTTCGGGATAGTCCATAATTCGCGTATTTTCAAGTAATATTACTTCTCCTAATTTACATGAATGCACAAAATCATGCACTTGATCACCATAACATTTATCGACAAACTTAACTTCTTTTTTTAACAAATCAGCAAGTTCCTGCGCCACATATCTAAGGGTATTTTTTTGTTTATCAGCATCACTTTTAACTCGTCCTAAATGACTTAATATTATAACCTTACAATTATTCGCAAGTAAATAATTTAATGTTGGTAAACTCTTAACTATTTTTGAATTATCCTTAATTATATTACCTTCCGTTGGTACATTATAATCACATCTTATTACAACACTTTTATTTTTAATATCAATATTTTTTAATGTTTTCATCTTATCCTTTCCTTATTTGATTGTTACTATCTATTACTATATAATTTTATCATGCAGATATAATTTATTCAATATTTTTCTAGACATCAATTAACACTTATGCTAAAATAACTTACCAGTGATGTGCCATGAAAATCCAAATATTTATTAATGATTTTTTTGAAGAAGATGAACTATATTATCAAGATAAAACTCTATTATTTTATTTTAAAAATGCCGAAAGTTATAAAACCTTTAAAGAAAGTTTTTCCCCAACCAAAAAATTTCTCCGACATGACAATACCACTCTATGTATAAAAGATTTACCAAACTATGATTATCTTAAAAAACTATTTAAAAAAGAAAAACCAACTATCATCTATCAAAAATATCAAGCTGATATATTTACCATTGATTTTCCCGTAATTATTGACTTAACAGGTTTAACTTTTCAAGAAAAAATAAACATCTTAACTGACCCTAACTACGATAAGAACAATTTGTTTTTTAAAGATGAATATACCGTTGGTGAATACTTAAATTTAAAAGATTTTATCAATATGTATCAAACAATATTTTATGACTGTGAAGAAATTACTAAAAGAAATTATTCTCCTTTAGAAGCCCTTTACTTTGTCTATTTTAAATATAAAGAACGAATATACAAAGATGAAAAGAAAAGAAATAAAAAATATAAAAGTCGTAGTTTAAATCAGATTATGAAAAATGATAATATAGTTTGTGTTGGTTATGCTAATTATTTATGTGCGATTGCCAGTATTTTAAATTTAAATGTTTATCCTTTATCCTGGACTAATCACAATAATCCTAATCGTGGTCATCGGGAATGTATTGCTTTTGTTAATGATCCAAAATATAATATCCAAGGTATATTTACAATTGATACGACTTGGGATGCAAAAAAAGATGAAGAGGATACAACCTATTTAACAAATATCAAACATTTTCTGCCACCCCTTAAAGTTGCTGAAGTAGAAAAAGAAAAAAATAATTTGGTTTATCCCTCTGATGAATTCTATTATCCAATATTTGATAAATATGCTATTTTTGAAAAATTATATAACCTTAATGCTCCTGAAGCAATTTGTAATAAAGCCAAAGAATCGGTTATAAAGCAAATAAATTTAGTTCGTAAAAAACTAGGAATATCCCCAATATCAGACAATTGTGATATCAACCAGGAACTAAAAAATATTAAAAAAATGGGGAAAGTTTTCATCCCCTTAACAACATTAAAAAAGATAATTGCAACTGTAACCCCCGAGCAAATTCCTAGCCTTGATGAAACTATTGCCAGTAGTTATCATTATAAACTTTTATATCCAGAAGAAAAACTACTATATGCTATTTTAAAAAGAACTCCAAATAAAGAACTATTCAAGAATTAAATTATCCTTGAATAGTTTTTATTTATTTAGTCAAACATTTTTTTAGCAGTTCTAAGCATTTGCGCAGTATAACCATATTCATTATCATACCAAGCAACTACTTTAACAAGTTGGGTGCCATCTGATTCAACAATACTAGTTGATAAACCATCAACTACAGCGCCATATTTTTTCCCTAAAATATCACTAGATACAATGGGATCCATTGTAAATTTTAATGTTTCGTTTTGATTATCGGCAAGTATTTTATTTATTTCTTCAACAGTAGTATTTTTAGATAACTCTAAAGTTACATCAATTACAGAACCATCAGCAACTGGTACTCTAAAAGCATTACCATCCATTTTATTAAGTAAATCCGGAATAACTAAACCAATTGCTTTAGCGGCTCCCGTTGATGCCGGCACAATATTTTGGGCACATGCTCGCCCCCGTCTTGCCTTAATCCCTTTTTTATGCGCAATATCAAGTGTTGCTTGATCATTGGTATAAGCATGAACTGTTGTCATAAAACCTTTTTTAATACCAATAAAATCATTAATTACTTTAAGTACTGGGGCTAGGCAATTAGTTGTACAACTAGCGGCGGAAACTATTTTATCATCATGAGTTAAAGTGTTATCATTAACATTATAAACTATGGTCTTCATTAAACCCTTACCAGGGGCTGAAATAAGAACCTTTTTCGCTCCCGCAGCGATATGCTTTTTCGCATCATCATAATTCGTAAATTTACCTGTACATTCTAGTACTAAGTCAACATCCAATTCCCCCCATGGCAAATTAGCAGGATCAGTTTCCGAATAAACCTTAATATGTTTACCCGCAACAACTAAATCATTTCCTTCAAAGGTTATTTCATCTTCATGAAAAGTCCGATGCACCGTATCATATTTAACCAAATAGGCTAAATCCTCAGCACTTGTTAAATCATTAATAGCAACAATATCAAAATCCGTTTGTGTTACTATCTGCCTGAAAGCGAGTCTCCCGATTCTACCAAAACCATTAATTGCAACTTTAATCATTATACTTTCCTCCTATAAATTCTCTTAAAATTGAATCATCATTGACATATTCCCCTGGTATTGGGAAAAATTGATTTAAAAACCCGATTAATCTTCTTGCTTCCTCATAGTAAATAGAATCAACACCAACTGAAAGTAGTAATGGTTCTACATATATTTTCAAAACCCCAACTTCATATGCCAAAGCCGTATTGATAATCACATTGGCTTGATGGATATAAGGAAATATATATTTCTCTTCTCCATTTCTAACGCGCTGCCAATTATCAATCGTCTTCAAACAATCATATCCGCGTGTCCGATTATCCCGCACAATTCTTCTAAGCAACCTTAAATCGAGCGTCGATACATAATTATGCTTATCAATATTTATTGGAATAAAAGGACTCAAATAAATCCGATACTTATATTTATTATCTATCCCAGCCGTTATTTTATCATTTAAAGCATGTAATCCTTCTATTAAAAATATACTATTTTCATTTAGTTTTACATACTTTTTAGGATATTCTCTTTTCCCACTAATAAAATTATATACCGGCAAACTAATTTCTTCACCCTTAAGTAATCTTTGTAAATCTTCATTAAACAATTTTACATCAATGGCTTCCAAACATTCAAAGTCATAATTGCCATCTTCATCTTTCGGATTATCTTCCCGATTAACAAAATAATCATCCAAACTTATTTTTATGGCATCATACCCTAAAGCCTCCAAGTAAGATGCGATTCTAGCATTAGTTGTTGTTTTCCCACTCGATGAAGGACCAGCAATTAAAATAAATTTTATATCCCGATTATTAATTATATTATCGACAACTTTTGCCAAATCTAGGCTAAACATAAGCTCATTTGACCTAATAAAATCCTTTATTTTACCACTACCAATAGTCTTATTAAGATCACTTATATAAGGCATATGCAAATTATCTAACCACTTTTTCCCTTTAAAAAATGATTCGATAATATTAGCATAATGAACATACTCTGGAACTTCACCATGACTTCTTACGGTTGGAAAAATAAATACAATTCTATTATTCCCTAAATAAACAAGTTCATACTTATCTATACTGCCAGTAGAATATGGCATTAAAGAATAAAAATAATTTAATTTATTATGTAACTTATACAATGTTGCCAAACGATCCGTAATACTTCCAATATTGTCGGCTTTTTCATATTCCCCGCGTGATTGATAATACTTTATTGCTTCTTTCGGGGAAACATTTAATTTAACAATTTGGGCATCCTCAGCCACAATTTCCGCCATGCGCGACCTTATTTTTTGCAAATCGTCTTGTGTTAAAATTTTATTACCTTCCACTACCCCAAGCATCCCTTTTGGCACACTATGTTCATAACTGACTTCTAACTCCGGAAAAGTTTCAATCAATGCCACTTCAAACAAAAACTTTAATCCCGCTTTATATATTTTATTACCAATAATATCATCAGTATTTATAAAGGTAATTACTTCATCTTCTATTGCTTTAGTATCTAGGGAATAAACTTCATTATTAATCTTAAAACCCATAATATTGTCCGCATTAAAATCTTTACTTATTTCATAATAAGTAGTTCCCTTTTTATATTCATGCACAGTACCATCATTAAAAGTAATTTTTACTGTATCCATTAAATATCCCTCTATTCTTTCAAATTATATCATAATTATAGTTTTTTTTGAATAAAAAATACCTATTTTTACTATTATTTATTTAGGTGATTAATTTTGAACATAATACCAACAGTAATTGAAAAAACATCTAACAAAGAATATGCATATGACCTTTATTCCCGACTTCTTAAAGATCGAATAATCTTTTTAACTGGGGAAATAAATGATGCTCTAGCCAATATAGTTATTAGTGAACTTTTATATTTAGATAATATAAATCATGAAGATATATATCTATATATCAATAGTCCCGGGGGTTCTATTACCTCAGGCATGGGTATTTATGATACAATGAATTTTATTGAATCAAAAGTCATAACAATTGGCCTTGGAATGTGTGCTAGCATGGCAGCCTTTTTGCTTTCAAGTGGTGATATAAGATATGCTCTTCCCAATACCGAAGTGATGATTCACCAACCACTCGGAGGCGCTCAAGGACAAGCAACTGACATTAAAATTGCAGCCGAAAGAATAATTAAATTAAAACAAAAACTAAATGAAATACTTGCTAAAAATACTAAGCAAACGATCAAAAAAATAACGGAAGATACAGAAAGAGATAACTACTTATCCGCAATTGATGCTCTAAATTATGGTCTTATTGATAAAATAATAAAAAAGAATGAAATTTAATCATTACCTTCCATTCTTAATATCAAATCACCCTCTTCGGAATATAAAAACTTCTCTTTAGCATATCTAGCAACATATTCACTATCTTGCAACTTAGTTACATCACTTTCTAACTTCTTTTCTTCGGCGAGTAAGTCATTATACTCCTCAGTTAATTGCTTTATCTTATGATTATTATCCATTATTTCTGACCAATCACTAGCAACAGAATGGACTAACATAACTATTAAAAACACTATCAAACTAGAAATAACAAATAATCTCTTCTTTTCCTTCTTAGTACGTTTCATCAAACAATAATCACCCCAATTATCAAATATAATAATAGCAAAAAAAAGTAAAATGATAAAGTTCATTTTACTTTTTTATTAACTTTTTGACATAATCTTTACAAAAATCATAACACTTATTCATTAACATAAATCCTAAAATAACCATTACAACAAAGTAAATATGAAAATAACCATTATTGATCTTATACATTAAGCAGACATATAAGATAACAATATCTACAATAAAAACAAGCGTTACTATAAACTTCAATATATTATGTTTTTTATCCAAAATATAATAATTAAATCTCGTAAGCAAATAAAATAATATTCCGTAAATAAATGAAATAACTAAAGATAAAACTTGAATATAACTATTCATTATTTAAATAATTTATTAAATACACTTTCTTTATTCTTATTAATATTACCATCTAAATAGGTAAATGAATTAATTTTCCCTTTTATTTTTACATTACCATCATTAGTATCTAATTTAAGTAATTCTAATCCTTCCCCAAGTAACCTTAAATTACCCATAGTTGTTTCCATCAAAAATTCTTCATCATCAAAACTAACTATTTTATTCACTCCTGATAAGGAAATACTACTTCGATCAATCATTTTTACTTCTTGTGTTCCAAAATTTATTCCTTCCACAGTATCACCTGGTAAAGTATATGAAACAAATTGAAGACATATTACGATAAAAGTAAATTCAATCTTTCTTCTAATTTTTTTAAAACTTCTTTAACTTGTTCAATTGTTAATTGGCTATTTTCATCTAAAATATAAATATCTTGCATTTTCTTAAATACAATTAATATTTTTTCATTAAAATCTAACTTCCAATATTCAAAATCTAAAATAGACTTATTTGAAGGTATTCCACCAATTCGTGACTTTTCTTCTTCACGTTTAAATTTAATTATTTTTTTCAAATAATTTGGATTTTTTAATAAATTAATAATTCTAGCATCTCGCCACATAATTGCTATATCATAAATATGTTTAACAAAATCCTCATACGTATTTCTTATATAATAAAATTCTGCCGCAAATATTTTATCTACAAAAATTCTTTCTAATTTAATTGCAACTATTGGAAAATACGCTATATTAAATTGTTCTTTTAAAATAAGTTTTTCCGTATCATTGGCATATTTATAAATAAGTGGTTCTATTACAAATATATCAGTCGGTTCAGAAACAGTAAATGATGTTGCTTCTACCTGTATTTTTCCAGCTTTAAATAATTCATTAACACTAAAAAGCGAAAAGTATTGATAAAATGCTGTTATACTACCTTTTTTATCTATAGTATCATCATTAATTAACTTCAAACCTTTACTTCTATAACCTAATGCGGCCTTTTTTAATCTCATCTTATTACTATTATTTGATGTATTTTTATCAACTTTAACAGTTAAATCAATATCTTCAGAAAATCTATTCATATGACTAAGAATTTTATAAACAGCCGTTCCGCCCTTAAAATATGCTTGTAATTCTTGCTGTTTACTTGCTAATTCTTGCAATATAAGACAAACATAATAATCTTTTTCTAATATTATATTACTTATACCAGTTCGTTTATTAACTTTTAAAATTATTTCTTCCAAAACCCCAATATCCATAATTACCCCATTTCATACAATTTTTCAATTGCTTTTATATTCTTAGTTAATTTGGCATATTCAAATATTTTTGCCATTTCTAATTTATTGTCCTTAATATATTTATAAATTATTTCCTTTTCATTATCTACTTCTACTGATATATTGTCCTTATTTATTAGTACATCAAATAATTGTAAATATTTATAATTATTATCATCTATTTTAATAACAGATTTTTTTATAATAACACCTAAGTTTTTATTATAATATAAATTACTATTAGGGCAATCATTGGTAACTATATAAACATTTTTAGGTACTTGAGTAGTTAAGCCCAATTTATTAAATAAAGTTGGCCCGTAATAATAACCTTTATAACCCTTATTATCAAAAATATATTTTTTATTTATCACTTTATTTATATTTAATACTTTATCCCCAAAAACACCCTTTTTAGGGCGATAATAAATACCTTTTAGATATTGGACTAATATATGTTTTTTTACAAGCCTATTTATATATACATATAGACTCTTTATAATATTATTTGCTTCATTACCTAAAATATTAAAAAAATATTGCTTTATTTCCTCAAAAAATATTGGCTCATTATATGGAATAGTATTTATATATTCGATTAACAAATTATTACAATTCATAACTAACCTCCCTGTTATCTTTTTGTTAATTTTTAATTAATAATTAATATTTTTATAACATTATACTTTATCCAATATAATATGTCAAGCCTTTTAAATTTGCAAATTCATTTTCCCATCTTGGAATATTTTCTTATCCATCAATTTTAATTGCTCACTAATATTAGGAACAAATTCCATATTACTTAAAATATCTTTATTTATATCAATACCTGGTGCAATTTCTATTAAAGTAATTCCTTTATCATCCAATTTAAATACTGCTCTTTCCGTTACATATAAAATGTCTTGCTTATTTATTCTCGCTTGTTTGGCGGAAAATGTAACTTGTTCAACATGTTTAACAAATTTCTTTTTACTGCCTTCCTTTTTAATTATTAATTTGGCATCACTCACTTCTTCTTCCAAACCTTTAGCCATAAATGTCCCAATAAAAACAACTTTTTTAGTACATTGGGTAATATTAATAAAACCACCCGGACCAGTTACTCTAGTACCAAATTTGGAGACATTGACAT
>CALVVK010000021.1 GCA_944363825.1 uncultured Bacilli bacterium
TTGTAACTTTTATGCCGAGAAAACATTAAAATTTTAGGGATAATGTGGTAGGCTGTTCATATGCGTAGCATTTATTACTGCCTTTCAGCCTCATTACCATATTATCGGTCCCTGAAATTTTGATGGCAAATTGGAATAAATGTTACATATCTATTATAACTGCACATTTTTAATTAGTAATTTTATATTTCAATTTTCTTATTAATATAATCTACTAATTCAGTAACATTCAAAGTAATTTGTTCCATTGTATCCCGGTCTCTTAGCGTAACAGTATCATTTTTTAAAGTGGCATCATCGATAGTAATAGCAAATGGGGTACCAATCGCATCACTTCTTCGATATCTTTTACCAATTGACCCTGATTCATCATAAGAACATGCAAAATATTTACAAAGATGAGCATATATATCATTGGCTTTATCCGCATGAACCTTTTTTATTAACGGAAGAATTGTTACTTTAAACGGTGCAAGAGCAGGATGAACTTTTAAAACAATTCTTTCTTCCCCATTAACATTTTCTTTCGTATAGGCATCAGTTAAAACTGCCAAGAAAAGGCGATCTAAACCAACTGAAGGTTCTACCACAAATGGTAAATATTTTTCATTAGTTTCTGGATCTAAATATCTTAAATCAGCACCACTATGGTTTTGATGAACTCCAAGGTCATAATCAGTACGATCAGCAATTCCCCAAAGTTCGCCCCAACCCATTGGGAATAAAAATTCAATATCAGTTGTTGCTTTACTATAGAAAGATAATTCTTCTTTAGAATGATCTCTAAAACGTAAATTATCTTTATTTAGGCCAATAGTTTTTAGAAAATCCATACAGAAATTTTTCCAATAACCAAACCATTCTAAATCAGTATTAGGCTTACAGAAAAATTCTAATTCCATTTGTTCAAATTCTCTTGTCCTAAAGATAAAATTACCAGGGGTTATTTCATTGCGGAACGCTTTACCAGTTTGCGCAATCCCAAATGGCACTTTAAGACGCATGCTTCTTTCAACATTTTTAAAATTAACAAATATTCCTTGGGCTGTTTCACCACGTAAATAAACAGTATTTTTGGTATCATCTGTAACACCAATGGATGTTTCAAATAATAAATTAAACTTTCTGATCGACGTAAAATCAGTGGCTCCACAGACAGGACATTTAATTTTGTTTTCCGCAATATAATTTTCTAATTTGGCATTATCCCAACCATCGGCGGTAACTTCCCCTTTAGTGGCATCTTCAATTAATTTATCTGCCCGATGCCGACTTTTGCATTTCTTACAGTCAATTAGAGGATCTGCAAATGATGCGACATGACCAGATGCTACCCAAACATTAGGATTCATTAAAATCGCGGCATCTAAACCAACATTATAAGGGTTTTCTTGAATAAATTTCTTCTTCCAAGCCCATCTAATATTTTCTTTTAAATTAGTTCCCACCGGACCATAATCCCAAGTATTAGCAAGACCATTATAGATTTCACTACCTTGAAATATAAAACCATATTGTTTAGCATAATTTACTAATTCTTCCATAGTTATTTTCATAAGATCAACTCCACTAACATTATACCGAACTATAACTAATTTTACAAGAATTATTTGGGAAATTTCCCATTTAAAACAAATTCTAAATAACAATCACTACATAAAGGAATGTATTCTATATCAGCATGTTCACCATCAATTACTACTTCCTTACCACTATAGGTGTACTTACCATTAACACGACGGGCATTAAACATGGCAGTCTTGCCACACGAGCAATTAACTGTTAATTCATGTAATTCATCAGATCTTGCTAAAAGTTGCATACTACCTTCAAACAGATCGCCTTTAAAATTACTTTTTAGGGCATAACAAATAACATTAATATTATATTTATGAGCAATATACCAAAGTTCATTAATCTGTTTTTTAGATAGAAATTGGGCTTCATCAACCAGGATGAATTGCATATATTTATATTTATTAAAGTATTTTTTACTAAGTAAACTAGCACTTTTAGGTAATAATAAATCACATTTAATACTTTCTCCTATTCTAGTTACGACAGTATCTTTTCCCTTAGTATCAATTTTCGGTTTAATTAAAATAACTTTTAATAAATAACGCGAATAATTGTAATGATCTTGAATTAATTTGGTAGTTTTACCAGTTTCCATTGTTCCATAATATAATGTTAATTTGCCCATAACAACTTCACCCCCCCAAATTATAACACAAAAAAATAGTAAAAATTTCTTTTAAGTAAGGTTTTTTAAGAAATTTTTACTATTTAAATAAAGACCAGTATATCTTTCATAATACATATCTAAAAAAGTATTAATCGTATTTTTAATATTATCTTCTATTTTAATATTACTAATACCTTTTATATTAACATAATAATACATTCTTAACATTTTAATTACTTTTTTATCAACTACAACTTCATTAGTAAGACAATTTAGACAAATAAATCCCCCTTTGTCAGCATCAATAGTGGCAATATTAGTCTTGCTGCCACAGATTACACACTCATCTAATGAGAATAAAACTCCTAATTCCGATAAATACTTTATTTCTAAAATATTAGTTATTACTAAAGGATCTAAGCCATCTTCGATTTTTAATATGGCACTGATAAAATCAGTATATATTTTATTATTATTACTTTGTTTAATTACTTGATTAGTTAATTCCGTAAGATAACTTAGATAACTTATTAAGATAATATCTTCTTTTATCTTTTTTAATGGCTTAATTATATCGGCACTAACTAAGGTAGATAGTTTATCTTTCTTATAATAAATATTAAATTTAGCATAAGTAAGACGCATGGTGGCCACCCGGTATTTACTTTTAAGACTCTTAGCACCCTTACACATAATGCCAATTACCCCATAGTCTTCCGTAAATACATTAATTATTTTACTCGTCTCACCATAAGGTACTTCACTTAAGATAAACCCTTCTACTTCTAATAACACCATTAACCCTTCTTTGCGTATTTTTTATATTTTAAATAATCTTCTACTTTACCTGACTTAACAAATTTCTGCCATAATTCTTTTTCTTTCATGTTTTTCACCGTCCTAAATATATATTGGGTGTAAACATTATATTTTATTCATTATTTTCAAAACCTAATTCAATTAAGTATTTTTCTTTTTCTTTCCAATTTTTAATGGCTTTAACAAATAACTCTAAATAAACTTTTTTACCCACTAATTCTTCAATTTCTAAACGGGCTTGAGTTCCTATTTGTTTTAATCTATTGCCATTTTTACCAATAATAATCTTTTTGATTGAATCACGATCAACAATAATATCAACAAATATTTTGACAACATTAGGTAATTCTTCATATAAAGTTGTATAACAAGTAATACTGTGAGGTATTTCATCTTCGGTTACATTGAGTAATTTTTCCCGCACAATTTCACTAACCATAAACTTAAGACTACTACTGGTGTAATATTCTTCAGGGAAATACTTAACTTCATCCCGCAGATATTTTTTGATTACTTCAATTAAATGAGGAATATTATCATGAGTTTTAGCACTAACAGGAACAATTTCCACAAAATGATAGATATCTTTATATTCGGCAATTATTTGAAGTAACCTTTGATTATTTAACTCATCTATTTTATTTAAAACTAAAATAACGGGAACATCATTAGATTTTAACATATCTAAGATAAACATATCCCCTTTACCAATACCAGCGGGAGCATCAACAACAAAGAGAAGACAATCAACATCTTTAGTTAAAGCAATGGCTTGTTTATTTAATATTTTCCCTAATTTATTTTGTGGTTTATGAATACCAGGGGTATCAACAAATACTATTTGATAGTTGGGTTCATTATAGATGCCTTGAATAATATTGCGGGTTGTTCCCGAAACATTACTAGTTATAGCAATTTTTTTATTAATAATAGCATTAACTAATGTACTTTTGCCCACATTGGGTCTACCGATAATACTGACAAAACCACTCCTCAAGATAATTCTCCTTTCTAAAATAAATCAATTATATAGGGAATAAAAATAAATAAACAGATAATTGCTGCCATCACGCTACTAACAAATGCTGCTGCGGATGCACAGTCTTTAGCCACTTTGGCAAGGGGATGAATTTCTTTAGTTACAAGATCAACCGCCGCCTCGATGGCAGTGTTAAGAAGTTCAACGGCTAAAACTACTACAAAAGCAATGATAATTATGGCCCATTGATTAAAAGTTATTTGAAGTAAGCAACCTAAAATAACAACAAATAATAAACTAATGGCATGTAACCATAAACTTTGTTCATTTTGATAGGCATGTTTAAGACCAGCAACTGAATATTTAAAACTGGCTAAAAATCTTTTAAATCCCATTTTTTTATGTTCTTCTTGTTTCTTCGAATTCATTTAATACCAACTCCTGCTTTGAAAACATCTCTTCCTCTTCTTTTTCGCCCTTAGTGTGATCATACCCGAGCAAATGGAGCAAGCCATGAACAACTAAGAAGGCAAGTTCTCTGGTCTCACTATGACCATAATCTCTTGCTTGTTCTTGCATTCTTGGAATACACACAAATATTTCACCGAGATGTCTTATATTATAACTTATTTTATTATTATCTTCAAAGGCAAATGATAAAACATCCGTAATCTTATCAATACCCCGATAAGTTTTATTAATCTCTTTTATCTTATCATTACTTACAAAAACAATACTAAATATAGCATTAGTAACATTTTCCATATCTAAAGTTTTATTAATTACTTTATCTAAATAACTGTAATCAAAATTACAACCATATTCATCAATAATGCTAAATTCATTCATTATAAATTAATTACTCCCATTAAATTTAATATATAAAATATTATCACTACTATTATAACTAAACAAATTAAATTGTAAAGACCATCTCGCTGAAAAACTTTCGGCAAATGATTTTTTATGGCTGTAAAACCAATATAGAGTAAAAAACCGATTAAACCACCGAGGACATTTAAAATAATATCATCGACATCAAAACTACGACCGATATTAAGTTGCACAAATTCCACAGTAACACTAACTAAAAAAGAAATAATAAGGGGAGGAACTATAGTTTTCGGTTTAATATAACTAGAGATAATTAAACCAAATAAGACAAAAGCCATAATATTACCAAAAACATTAT
The DNA here is from genome assembly GCA_944363825.1 of uncultured Bacilli bacterium. GTDB lineage: Bacteria > Bacillota_I > Bacilli_A > RF39 > UBA660 > Onthocola_B. The sequence goes on from CALVVK010000021.1 coordinate 5,176, forward strand.
AAATAAATAATCTACTACCTATTTCATAACGAAATATTTCCTGAAAGGGAATAATATTAAAACCACTACTAGAATTCATTTCTACTTTGGTAAGTAATTGAAATAGTAAAAATATATAACAGATGGAAATAATCATCAAAAATTCTTTATAAAAAACAACTTTTTCATGATGGGTTCTTAAATAAAAGAATCTAACTAAAACTAGTGTAATAATAAATATTATAAGTATCGGATAATTGTCAGTAAGTATTTCTTTAATAGTTTCTAAAAACATATTATCAAGCCCCTTTTTCAGTTTCTTCGATAGTTATTTCTTTTTCGGTACTTATTAATTCTTTAACAATAATAAATACTTCTATATCCATTGTACTATTATTTAGTGATTTTTTCAAAACTTTTTTATCAATTATTTCATCAAATTCACCTAAAGTTACTTCTACCCCTTTAATTGCCCTATTTATTCCCTCTTCTAAAGCCTCTTCTTGGGTGTAAGTCTTAATTACTTCTTCAGTTTCCATTTCCGTTTCTAAATATAAATTAAAATCAAATATATGAAAAATATTTTTTAAATAACTATTATAACTAGAATATCTATCCTTTAATATTTTTTTCTTATTATCATTTACTTCCCACACTAGATTATATTTCTTATTCCCAGTTTCAACATACTCTTTATATTCTAATGGTAAAGATACTGATACAGTATACCAAGTAGTTGCAAATATTCTACCACTAGCACAAGTATATCTTTTATCCTCTTCATTATAAGTAATTATACCCCTTACTAGAGTATCCCCTTCTCTTACATAATCATTAATATTAACTAAAACCTCCCCACTATTAACTAAAATATCATTGATAACTCCGGATTTTGTTGCCACTAGATCACAGATAGCATCATCCTTAGAAGTATCAGTAATAATGCGCTCTTCCACCCGCACATTAATAATCATGCCATCGACATCAAATTCCATCCAATCTAAGCGATCCGGATATTTATCTAAAATATTTTGTCTTATTTCATCTAGTTTTTGATAACTTTTCTTAAAACTTAAAACAGTTATCCCATATTCATCTAATTCATCTTTTATTATATCTCTAATATCTTTATCTTCATGAATTATATTTATTTTAACAACTAAATTACTAAGTAAAAAAAACAACATAATACCTATAATTAAACATATAACAAAGATATAATTTTTTTTAATTAAACTTATCTTATTACTTAACCCAGTTAATTTTACTATTTTAAATTTATAACTAACTAAATATTTATTTAATTTATCTAAGTATTTATCTTCTATTTTTAAATATATATAATTATTTTCATATTTAATTTCTAATATTTTAATATTTAAATATTGAACTTTACTTATAAAGTTATAATAATTATTACACTTACTTCTTACCCATATTATTTTATTCATATAAAAACTCCACGGAATTAATACTACCTTTTATTAATATTTCATTAGGTATCATTTTAGTAATAAATAATTCTTGCCCATTAATAATTAATTTAAATTTTTCTAATTTAAGTATTATCTTATTACTTGCTAAACTAATTAATTCGACATAATTAAATACATGAATATATTCTTCATATATATTTATAAAATAGTTTTTATCATATAAAAAATTAATAAGGTTATCTTTAATATGCATAGCATCACCTTATTAATTATATGTAATTTATTTAATTTATAGTTATTTATGCAAATTATCCTAAAGTTAGGCGATATGGATTTGAAGATGAGCCATCACCGGAGGTTATTGCGACATTGGACTTTAGGTAGAAGGTAGGGCGGACGTTGAGGTAGTAGTCGATGACACGGTTGTTGAACACATAGCCTGTAGCATCCAAAAAAAACACTTGGTCCGCCGTATCTGAGTTGCGGGTAATTGTCAATTCATCTAAACCTAAATATATCCAGTTATTTGATGTATTTGTAGAATCATTATAGCCTCCAAAGTCCAAAATTGTTGTCCAATTGGCTGGACTTGCTGTGTATCCATAATCACTGATATACATTAATCCTATTTTTGCATTGTATGTTGTTCCTATACTATTATTTGTTATTTCGTACCCATAAACTGTTTTTGGCGGATTACTTCTTTCAGATGATGTTATTCCTCCTACTTTCCATGTTGTCGTTTCAATCATATCACTCCATGTTGTTCCGAGTCCATTTAGATATGTTCCATTTAATGTTCCTGTGTTTAATGTACTATCACTCCATGTATTACTTCTAGAGTCATTCCAATAGTAATTACCTAAACTTGTACTTTTTATTAATTTCACTAGATCTCCGAACACTCCAATAATTCTATATAAATTATCAGTTGGACAAGTCTCCACATCACTTGCAAAACACACATAATTATTGGGATTTGCTCCAGCATATCTGTAGGAATTATCACCTGCTTCTTGATCTGCATTAGTATAACTTCCTACTCCATCGTGATAATATAATCCATTATCACCATCATTACCTGTATAAACTACATTTTTGATATAATCCGCTAAGTATAGTTTCAAAGTTGATTCACTCAATGGTTTAGTATATAATATTTAGTCTATAAATACTGTCGAACTATGTTGTTATATTAAAAATATTTTAATGTCACTATTAGACTATATAGATATTATACAATGGAATAGAATTTATTTTATAGTAGTCAAAAGTGATATCACTCACAAATAAAAAAACTTGATTATTATTCATCAAGTTTTTGACAATTAGGACAAAAATAAGTGCTACGACCTCCGACTTTAATGCGCGTTATTTTAGTGCCACATACTGCACATGGTTCATTTTCTTTTTTGTGAACTTTTAAGAATTGTTGGAATCTACCAGTTACTCCCAAAGATGAAGTATAACTTTTAATAGTTGTTCCCCCATATTTGATGGCATTACTAATTATTTCTTTGGATGATTCCTTAATATTCTCGCAATCCTCTAAAGTTATAGCACTACCCTTTTTTAAAGGATTAATGCGTGATGCAAATAAAACTTCATCAGCATAGATATTACCAAGGCCAGAAATTATTGTTTGATCTAAAAGAATAGTTTTTATTGGCAAATGTTTTTTATGTATTTTTTCATAAAGATATTCTTTAGTTAATTTGGAATCTATTGGTTCTATGCCTTGTTTTTCGATTTCTTTAGTATTAGATAATTCATCTTTTTTAATTAATTTCATTCTGCCAAATTTTCTAGTATCATGATATCTTAAATCTGTATTATCAGTAAATGTAATAATTACATGTTCATGTTTATTAATTTCTTCATCATGATTTTTAATAAAATATTTACCTTCCATCCGTAAATGACTTAGTAAATAATAATTACCTAGGTCAAATAATAACCATTTACCAATTCTATTAATATCAATTATTTTTTTACCTGGTAATATATTTTTAAATTCAGTTAAATTACTATCAATCATTTTGGGATAAATAATATTAACACTTTTTATTTCTTTGTTTAATATCTTATTTTTAAGAGTATTACGTACTGTTTCAACTTCTGCAATCTCCGGCATAAACATCACCTTTCTACTTTAGTTGTTATAATTTCTTTTATTAATGGTTTATAATCATTAATAATTATACTTTGAAGTTCGGTATTTATTTTATCGAATTTTTCTTTATCGAATATAGATTCAAATAATTTTAAATTTTTTTGATATATTAAATCAGATATAGCCATTAATTTTTCATAATCGGGAATAAAATCAACATCTGTTTTATAAATCTCGGCACTTATTAATTCTGGTAAACAATCTAAGCCATCAACTACATTTCTAGCCATTTGAGCAATTAAACCATATCCTTTTGTTTCATAATCGGGAGCAATAACTTTTCTATCTAACCAACTTTCCGCTAGAGCAGTGAGACCTTCTTCTAAAGCCACATTATATTCTGCCAATAATTTCTTTTTTACTTGACCAGCAACATAAGTTAACTTACTTTTTCTTACTATTAAACCACTTCGTTCTATTAATATATCACCATCAACAATAAAGTTATTATAATAAGTTTTAATAGCATGACATATCTCATGAATAAGTCCGGACTTAACATCACTCGCGGAAATGTCCCCAGCAACACTAACTGCTCTTTTATAATTACTTATTTTATATTCACCATTTTCATACACTAAATCAACATCAAAAGAACATACCCCACTAGATCTTTTTAAGTCTCCTTCTTTAACCACACCTAGGTTTTCTAAGTCCCCATATTTTTTCACTGTATCATAACTATTTGTATTAGTAAATATTGGTGTATCTAATAATGTAGCATCAATTATATCTTTTTTATCACTACCAAAATATTCGATTAACCAAGGATATAAATCTCGCAAGAAATTTGCTAAATCATCTGGATAATTATATTTTTCTATTAACTTTTCAATCATTTTGCCTCATACCAATTGATACCAGTATCAATTTCTACTTTCAATGGAACATCAAGTTTATAGACATTTTCCATTTCTTCTTTAATTATTTTTTTAACTAACTCTTCTTCTTCTTTTTTAATATCAACGATTATTTCATCATGAACTTGTAAAAGTATTTTACTTGTAATATTATCATTCTTAAAACGATTATAGACATTTATCATGGCTAGTTTCATGATATCGGCACTTGTTCCTTGAATTGGGGTATTCATAGCCATTCGTTCACCAGTGCTTCTGATTATATAATTAGGATTATTGATCTCATCAATTACGCGCTTGCGGTTAAATAAGGTTTTGACATAACCATGTTCATGGGCATATTTAACAACATCTTCAGTATATTTTTTGACTTCTGGATATAATTCAAAGTAGCGATTAATAAAATCTTCCGCTTCTTTTTTGGAGATATGTAAGTTCTCACCTAGCCCAAAACCACTAATGCCATAGACAATGCCAAAGATTACGGCTTTAGCAGTCCGGCGCATGACTTTAGTTACTGCTTCCCGCGGAATATTATATATTCTACTGGCAACTGCGGTATGGATATCAACATCATTTTGAAATGCCGTAATTAAACCTTGGGACTGTGAGATGTGGGCTAAAATTCGCAGTTCAATTTGCGAGTAATCAGCACTCAATAATAAGTCATTGACGGGAATAAAGGCTTTTCGAATTTTTCTGCCTAATTCTTCTCTGACAGGAATATTTTGCAAATTAGGATCAACTGATGACAAGCGACCAGTTCTTGTCAAAGTTTGTTTATAAATAGTGTGAATTTTACCATCAGGTAAAATATAATTTTTAAGTCCTGCAATATAAGTACTATTTAATTTAGTTAAAGCCCGGTATTCTAATATCTTTTCCGCAATAGGATAATCTTGGGCTAGTTTTTCTAAAACTTTAACATCGGTTTTATAACCAGTTTTATTCTTTTTACCATGGGCTAGACCTAATTTAGCAAATAAAATATTACCTAGTTGTTTAGGACTGCTAATATTAAATTCTTCCCCAGCAAGATTATATATTTCCCGTTCGACAAGTTCAATTTTCACTTCAATTTCTTGTTGCATATTATCTAAAATGCTAGTATCTACTTTAATACCCGTAATTTCCATATCTGCTAGAACAGTTACTAAAGGCATTTCGATTCTTTTAAATAAATCAAGACACTCTTCTTTAACCATTTCTTCATGTAATCTATTAGCAATATTAAATAAAAAGATACTTTTTTTAACTATTTCTTCTTTTTTAAAACCTGTCTTTTTTAAACTATCATAAAATTCAATATTATAATCAAAACCATTAGCCAAATAAGCAATATCATCTTTTTGATTATAACCTAAAAGGTATGAGGCAATCATACAATCAAAATTAGCCTCAAGAAATACTTTAGTGGCACAAATAACTTTTTTTAAATCATAAGTTATTATCTCTTTATTCTTTATGATATTTAATACCGGTATGACTAATTCTTTATTTAGATAATAATTATTTACGCCATCACTAATACTCATGCCAATAATATTGGCTAGATGATAATTGTCATTATCTAGTTCTAAATAAAGAGCAATCTTATCTTGTAAAACTAATTCATTAATATCATTAAGTTCTTTATAAGTAATTTCTTCTTTTTGGGTAACAATACTTGATTTTAGTAAAGAGAAAAATTCTAATTCTTGATATTTTTCTTTTAATAAAGTATCATCGGTTAGATTGAATTTTAAATCTTCTAAAGTAATATCTAGGGGAACATCGCGGTAAATAGTGGCTAATTTTTTGCTCATATAAGCATTATCTTTATCCACAATTAATTTTTCTTGTAACTTACCACTAATATTTGTTATATTGGCATAGATATTATCGAGGGATCCATATTCTTGCAGCAGTTTTAAAGCCGTTTTTTCCCCAATTCCTTTAACCCCCGGAATATTATCGGAGGAATCTCCCATTAAGGCTTTTAAGTCGATTATTCTTAGGGGTTCAATTTTATAATCCGCCCTAAATGTTTCATAGTTATATCTGATAAAACCAGTTTGTTTTAATAATTTTACTTCGGTTTCCTCGCTGATGAGTTGCAAAAGATCTTTATCACTGGAAACAATTACGGAAGCAAAATCAGGATCACTTTCGGTCATCTTGACAATAGTACCAATGATATCATCTGCCTCATATGGTGCTAGTTCAAAGTGTTTAATACCCATACAGTCTAATATTTCCCTAGCAATAGGCATTTGTACTTTTAATTCTTCGGGAGTGTCAATTCGGCCTTCTTTATAAAAATCATATTCTTCTTTGCGAAAATTTTTGCCAATATCAAAGGCAACAGCCATATATTCAGGCTTTTCTTCCGCAATTATTTTGTTAATCATCGAGGTAAAACCAAATAAGGCATTGGTTGGTAAGCCTTTTGAATTTTTCATCATATTACCACTATAGGCAGTAGCATAATAAGAACGAAACATCAAATTATTTCCGTCAACTAATATTAATTTTTTTGTCATACAAATTCTCCATTCTTAATAAGTATAACACAAATTAGCGCAACAATTGTAAAATTTTGTCTTTTGTTTTTTTCGGAACACATTCTTTTAATAAATCCATCCCAGTTTGCACTTTTTCACGAACCAAATCTTCATCTAAATTGAGAACTTCAGCAATATATTTACAAGAATGAACTAAGCCATCAAATAGACCAGTTCTTAATGCCATGATACTTTGATATTCTTGGGGGATATTAGCAAGCAAGTTTTTTAATATTTGGATTTTTTCTGAACCAATGCGATAATCTCTTAATTTTTTACGAAAATCGAATAAAGCCGCATAGTAAGTTTTTTGTTTATTATAATCTAATGTATCAATATCTTTGCCAGCACCTAAATAATCTTCTCCATATATTGTAGCCAATACAAGATGGCGATTTTCGTTAAAATTATTTTCTTTTAAATAAATTATTTCATCCGCTGTTGCATTTAAAATATCCTTTAAATACACTTTATCTTGAAAATTAGGAATACTCTCTTTTAATATTGGATAAAGACTTTCTAGTTCTTGATATACTTCTTCCGACAAAGCAAATTCATCTAATGATTTTTGTAAATTTTTACCGTAATATTTAAATAAAATTTGGGCCCGGGGATCATTAATTAAATTGACAATTAATTTATGTAAATTACCACCATATTCTAATTTCGCTGAGATATAATTTATATTATTTTTGCCATCCTTTGTTACTAATCCCCCTTTTTTCTTATCGCTATTTTTGGGCTTATAAGAAGGATTTTCCACCATCTTACGCATTTTAATTAATGCCAAATAGGATTTTTTATAAATATCTTTGGAAACTAGATTAGATTCCGTAAAATTTTTTCCAAAACGCAAGTATAAAGCATTTTGTTCAGCAACAGGTAAAAAACACATTTTTTCTTCAATTATTTCTTTATTAGTAGCAATAATATCTTGCAGTTTAAAAACACCATCATGATAATAATTTTCCCAGCCATAATCATATAATTTTTCAAGAATTTTACCAATTGCTCGAATTTCAATTTGATTAACTCTTTCTCTAGTTATTCCCAAAACTTCAGCAATTTCCATCATATTATGTTCTTTACTAAAAAGAATATTGTTTTCTTTAGGGATACCAAAATACATTCTAATAATATGTGCTTCGATAGGTAATAAATAATTATCAATTATATAATTTAAATTTTCACTCATAGTTTTAGTAATTACTTCATCTTCTATATCAGTATCATCAGGAATAAAATTGCTATTAGAAGACGTATCAGAATCACTTTGAAAAAGATTATAATCAAGAGAATCAATATCTTCAAAGGCATTTAAACACAATATAACATTAACCCGGGATAAACCAGTTAAGGTGGCAATTTCTTCAATTGTTAACTTTTCTTGATGGGCATCAATGACATTTCTTACTTTCTTCATATATCTTCGAAAAAAAGCGGGAATATGAATAGGATTACTTTTTTCTTTAATAGCAAAAAAAATCATTTGTTTAATCCAAAATGTCGCATAAGTGGAAAATTGATAACCTTTTTGATAATCAAATTTTTCAATTGCTTTCATAAGTCCTATATTGCCTTCTTGAATTAAGTCTAAATAATCTAGATTATGATTCTTAAATTTCATAGCAACATATATTACTAAGCGTAAATTACCTTGCATTATTTGATAACGATAATCATTAATTTTTCTTTGAAGTTCTTCTTTTTTAGTAACATTTAACTCTTTAGAAAGCAATTCTTCAGTCGCAGCAATTTTTGCGAAATATTTTAATGTTTCCATATTGGATAACATTGACATTTTCCGAACTTGATCTAAATATAAATCCATACTATTATTTCTTTTATTTAAATACATATTATAATCATCCTCTCTAAGGTAATAACTGTAATATTTGATAACTTTCTTCCCTTAATTCCTTATACTGTTCTTGATATTTGCTAACTAAGTCATTATATAAACTTATACCGATATCAGTTTTGGCAAATGCTTCATCTTCTTTAAGTGATAGGATAATACAAATATCTCTCAGTGTGTGAATATAGCCATCATATAAACCTAATCTTAAGGCTGTAATTAATTGATATTCCTTAGGTAATAAATTTACTAATTTTTTAAAGGTAGGATTTTTTAATGGGGTTGCAACTCTTTGTTTTTCTAAAGATCTACGACGTAATCTCAAGATTTTTTCATAATAGACATGTAATGCTTTATAGAAAGAGTAGCGTTCTTTTTCCGATAATTCATAAATATTATTGATTTTATTAGTGTAATTTTCCCCAAACATTTTGGCAATAACTTTATGACTAGGTTGATATTTATCTAAAGACAAATAAGTTACTTCCATATCATCTAATTTTAAGATGTCTTTTAAATAACGCATTGGAGAAAGATTTTTTAATTTATTATTTAATATAAAACAAAAATACTCTAAGGTTTGGTAATCATCTGCTGATAAAGTAAGTTCATTTAACGGTTTAGATAAATCATAACCAAAATATTTAAATAAATTTTGAAATTTTGGATCAGTAATTATATTAAAAATTAAATTATATATATCGCTATCTGTACAATCTAATTTATCTTTTAAATAACTTATATTTTTACGCCCATCATCGGTAGTTATTACTGTAACACTTTTCGCTTTAGACCGCGGTTGATAATCGGGATTATCTAACATGCGACGAAGTTTTTTTATCGCTTGGTATGATGTCATATAAACTGTAGTAGATACAGCATTACATTCATCTAAGTTCTTACCAAATCTTGTATATAAAGAAGTTTGTTCATCTTGGGAAAGTTTTGCTATTTTAACCAAGACTTCTTCTTTATCTACTCTTAATATATCTTCAAATCTTATATTATCACTATCATGAAAATAATTTTCCCAGCCATATTTTTTTATATACTCAGTAATTTTGACTAAAATTTTTTTCTCCATTGTTTCAACTTTTTGGCGTGGCCAACCAACAACTTTACCCGTTTCCTCTAAACTATACTTTTGGCCATAAGGAAAATCAACTACCCCTTTTTTAGGAATTCCAAACCGCATTCTAATAATTATCTCTTCTTTTTTAGATAAGCAAAGACTAATTATATGGTCGATATTTTCGGCCATAACCTTTTTGATAATTGTATTTTCTAAGTTATTATTGCTCGCATTATTTTTATCGGCGAAGAAATCAATAACATCGTCAGGAATTATATCTGTCGACAAGATAGTATTAGGTACTTTCAAACATTTTTTTATTTTTTCAACACTAAAACCAGTGGCTTTGGCGATGTCTTGAATATTATAATTCCCATTAAAATTAGCAATTGCTCTATTAACGCGCCTTATATCATCACTTAAATATAATGGTAAATTAATTAGTGATTTTTGAATATATACTAATTGATTAATAGATTGCCTTATCCAATAAGTGGCATAAGTAGTAAATTTGGTCGTAGGATTAGGTATATATTTATATGTTGCTCTAATTAAACCTTTATTACCTTCTTGAATTAAGTCTAATAAATCAAAGGTGGTATATTTATAATTCTTAGCAATACTCACAACTAATCTTAAATGACCTTCAACTATTTGGTTACGCAATCTGTTGCATTCGGCTTGCAAATTATCTTTAATATTTTCATCTTCAATATTTGATAATTTGGCCAAAGTATTATTTAGTTTAGCAAAATATTCTAAAGTTAATTTATTCGATAATATCGGAATGGAACCAATTTCTTGTAAATACATATTTAAAGAATTATATTTATTATTCATAAAAACACCAACTTTTTTCCTACTATTTTAACATAATAATTACATTTTTTAAATAAAATTTAATAAGAGGATTGATTATGTTTTTAAATTTATTAAGTATTTTAAAAGATGTGTTATTTTTTACTGGCAGTTATTCGAACAGTGTTTTTCCGGAACCCCTAAGCATGGAAGATGAAGAGATAGCCATTCAAAAAATGCTTGCTGGTGATAAGGAAGCACGCAATAAACTGATTGAACATAACTTAAGGTTAGTTGCTCATATTGTAAAGAAGTTTGATAGTAAAGATAATACTGATGATCTAATAAGTATTGGTACTATTGGGTTAATTAAAGGAATTGATAGTTATAAAAATAATAAACAAACAAGGATTACCACCTATGCCGCGCGGTGTATTCAAAATGAATTATTAATGTATTTTCGGAGTAATAAAAAACAAGGAATTACAGTATCATTAAATGATGCAATTGGCTTTGATAAAGAAGGTAATGAAATTAATTTAATCGATGTAATTAAAGATAAACAAAGAGACTTATTTGATGATTTGGCTATTAGAGATAATGTTACCCTTTTAAATAAATATTTAAATATATTAAATGATCGCGAAAAAGAAATAGTTATTAAAAGATATGGTTTATATAATACTAAGGAAATGACTCAAAAAGAAATTGCAACTGATCTTAAAATATCGCGCAGTTATGTTTCACGGATTGAAAAAAGAGCACTTACCAAAATGCTCACAGAATTTATTAAAAATAAAAATATAACTTGAGTACTAGTTCTTTAATAAAAAATTTTTATTATTATTCTTCCAATATCTTTTTTACTTCAGCAACACTAAGATTAGTGCCTTTAGCAATGGTTTCTAATGGTATGCCTAATTCATGAAAATTTTTAACTGTTTCTATTTTTTCTTGTTCGATACCTTTACTATAGACCATCTTTTCCACAGTATTATAAAGCATCTCTTTTTCTTCCTCTTCACTGTAAGGATAAATAAAAGGATCTTCATTATATTTCATCAACGCATCACCATACTCCTTTATTACTTTATCTTCGGGATAGAACTCCTTTAATTCTTTTACAGTCATATCAAGCAT
>CALVVK010000022.1 GCA_944363825.1 uncultured Bacilli bacterium
ATGGTGATTTGATTATATCAAACTAATGTATGTGTGTCAAGTATTCTTTCTAAAAAAGTATGACTTTCCTATTATATAAAAAATATAAGGATATTGCTATAAATTGGTGTCAAGAAAATAATATAAAATATAACTAGAGAACAAATTAATTGCTCTCTAGTTTTAGTTTAACCTAAATGTACAAAACCTAGTTACTACTAAAACTAATATTCCAGTCATTCTAACTTTAAAACTTGGATCATTACCAAATTCACTAATCATGGCCACTTCTAAAGAGATCATGGAAATCATGGCTACTGTTAAATTAATAAATTTACTTGTCTGTAAAACTGGACTACTATTTCGCCGATATCTAATTGCATTAACAATCGAGGCAATAATCAAATAAAAATCATAGATAGCAACAATATAAATAATAACACCTGAATAAGTAATCTCTTGATTAGTTTTAATTATTAAAAGAACAATTAAAGAAAGAATAATATTTAAGAAAAGTAAAACAATACCACATCTTCGCATTTGTTTAATAATTGCAACAATCTTACTTTTTATATTTTTGAAAAATAAAAAAACTAGTTTGGCAATATTGATAAATTTAATTATAGTGACCATTTTAAATCAAGGCATGAAATTTATATTGCAAAGACCTAGACCAACAGAATATCGCATTATTGAAGAAATCGGCTACAGTTTTCCTTCGGGACATTCAATGGTTAGTATGGCTTTTTACGGTTTATTAATATATCTAATATATAAACATATCGAAAATAAATATTTAAAATGGCTATTAATTAGTATCCTCTCTTTATTAATTGTTTTAATTGGTTTTAGCAGAATATACTTAGGAGTACACTATGTTAGTGATGTCATCGCTGGATTTTTATTTTCAATTGCTTATTTGATTTTATTTATTAAATTAAGAAAAAAATATTTATAGAAAATTAAAACCAATAATTCTTGGTTTTAATTTTCTATAGTAAACTCTACTGCAATATATTTGTGGTTTATTTCTTTTATAAGACGATATCGGCCACTATTTAGACTGCCATATAGCCAGTCCCAGTTAACTTGTAATTCTAATTGATTATTTTCATCAAGAAGATAACCAATGGCAGTAAAGACAGGATTTTCTGCAACAACTTCTACTTCTTGCCAAGTTTCATTTTCGAACTTTTCAATTCGGTACCACTCGCCATAAACATTTTCTTCTCCAGTATTATCAGTTATTAGTATTGTTGCTCCAGTTGGTGTTACATTATCTATAGTCATAGTGATATTGGCTATTTCGCTAATTTCATAAGTTATTACATCTTGATCCTCAGCAGTATTATTACCACAACCAGTTAGACATAAACATAAAATTATACATACAAATATTTTTTTCATATTACTTTACCCTTTTATATTCTTTATTTAAAATTATTTCCCCGATGATATCCAAAATTATACCAACAAGGGCAATTAAACCGCCGCTGATAAATGCAACTATTTGTATGGTACCCGTAAAGAAAAAGGCTATAAAAACTACGAGTAAGCCAAAGATAGCCACTGTTGCTCCCGCTGACATAAGTTTAGCGCATTGATGATTCTCTTCTTGACATTTTTTCTTAAATTCCTTTTTAGTCATTCAAATTTATCCTCCTTCATTATACCAATTATAGCATTTAATACTAATTATGGGAAGAAGAAATACTTTTATCATCTATATACTGATAAGATAATGCATTATCTTTAGTTACAACAGTCTCACTTAATCTGGCTTCTATGTCTTTTCTTGTATTACTAGCAACTTGACCGCCTTCTTTAGCAATCTTTCTATTTTCCGTTAAGCCAACTGGCTTATGTTTTTTAGCCATTTCCCTAGTAGTAATATCGCTCATATTATCTCTTAAAGACTCTTTCCTAAGTCCTTTAAATTCTTTATATTCTTTAGCATTCATCCCTGACCATTCTTTATAAATATCATTTGTTAATATTGCATATTCTAAATTACTTTCAATTCCATTATCTTTCCAAACATCTGTTAATTTTTTTCTCTCTTGAATTCCTTTAATTCTTTTAGCAACTCAAGCCTCATCATATCCATTTGTTCTATATGTGTCTATTGCTCTTTGGGCCGCAAGTGAAGGATTAAAAACCTCATCAATTCTCTCGCTACCAAGTCTTGCCAACCACTGTTTAATTGGCTCGGCATTTTTGCTGGGAATTGACTCGATTATTCTAAACATACCACTAATATCAGTTACATCTGTCAGACGATATTTACCGTCGAGAGATTTTAATTTTAACTGTCCGATATAATCGGACACTTTACTCCCCTCATCATATAATTTCTTTTTCAAATCACTCCAATACTTACGAGGTCTTAGACTCCCTGATAATAGCAATTACATCTATGACACTTATATAATATTTTTCATTTGCATTATCCCACACCGTTCTAATAGTTTCATTATTAAATATTTTATTAATTAAATACATTTTATCTTGATTCACCAAAACCCCTCCTTCAACTTTAATTGTGAACAACAGTTTAAATATATTTTCTTCGGACAAACTAATTTTATCAAACGTTTGTATGTGTGTCAAGCACTTTTTTATTAATTAAAGTATTTTTAGTATTAAACTAATTTTCAACTTCATAATTCCATATACTTAAATGTCCTTTTACCTTAATTGGTGTTGCTAAAGGTTCGATATTATCTATTATCCAAGCATATCTACCTTCCTCGTAATCACCACAAATATATTCTTGATTATTCTTTTTAATTTCCGCAATATACTCTTTAGTCATATAAATACAGTCCACAAGCCTACACTTACAGATTATATAACCATAATTTAAATTATTTTCACCAACAAGAGATAATATTGCTGGATCAATTTTATTTTTAGTTAGACTGGCATGAATATAAAGTTCTCCACGATAACTTGTTTTCCAACTACGTGTTTCTACTTTCTTTTTCTTTTCTTTAATTAGTGTGGCATATGGTTCCGTTATACTTAATACTTTCATTTTTAATTCCTTAATAATAATAATTTTTTCGAAAACCGGACTTTTTTCTTGAAAACCGGACTTTTTTAATTAATTTTATCATAAAAGTCCGGTTTTTTTATTAATTTTACACCAAAAACCGGACTTTTTTAATTAATTTTATCATAAAAGTCCGGTTTTTTTATTAATTTTACACCAAAAACCGGACTTTTTTCTCGAAAACCGGACTTTTTTACTTTTCAACATCGAATCCTAGGTTTTCAATTTCGGTAATTACTTCATCTAATACTTTATCTTTTTTCACTTTGATAGTTAAAGTTTTATCTTCTAGAGATACATTAAATGATTCAACACCTTTAATGGTACTTAAAACATTATTAATCCGGTTTACACAACCATCACACTTCATACCACCAATTGTTAATTGATATTCCATTATATTTTCCTCCTTCCAAATATATAAGAATTTAATACCACTGTTAAACTACTAATAGTCATAGCAATACTACCAAGCATCGGTGTCATCCTTATACTTAGGAAAACTCCAGCAGCAATAGGGATCATACAAATATTATAAATGAATGCCCAAAATAAATTTTGTTTAATGACCCGGTAAGATTTTTTACTAATCTTAATTAAATCAAAGATATTATTGATATCATTATTTAATAATATTACATCAGAAGCATCCGCAGCAATATCTGTGCCATCATTTAAACTAATACCAACACTTGATTTTACTAAGGCTGGAGCATCATTAATACCATCACCAACCATCGCAACTTTCTTACCTTCCGCAACTAAAGATGCTATGTGTTTAGCCTTATCCTGGGGTAGGACACTAGCATAAACCTTATTAATACCAATCTCACTAGCAATAATATCAGCGGTGGTTGCATTATCACCAGTTAGCATGACAACTTCAATTTTATTTTTTTGAAATTTTTGGATAACACTTTTAATATTAGATCGAATTATATCGCGAAGACCAATTAAAGCCAGGATTTTCTTATCTTTGACAACATAAATTATACTACAACCATTATTAGTAAGAAACTCATAATCATTTTCTTTATTTTTTAAATTAAGTTCTTTTAAAATATTAGCATTACCTAAATAATATGTTGCACCTTGGATATTCCCTTTTATCCCAATCCCAGGGATAACTGTAAAGTTTGCCACCTTTAATGTTTTAGACACTGTAAATGCTGATGCTAAGGGGTGATTAGATAAGGCCTCAATATTGGCAACTAGGTTTAATAGTTCTTGATCTGGAATAGTAGAATAATTAAACATTTGATAAATATTTAATTTGCCATAAGTTAGGGTGCCAGTTTTATCAAAAACTACAGTATCAATATCTTTGGCTTTTTCTAGGACTTCACCATTTCGTAAAAATATTCCTCTTTTAGCACAAAGGCCATTAGCAACGACATTAACTAAAGGAACTGCAAGACCTAAAGCACAGGGACAAGCAACTACTAAAACTGTTACCAAATCGGTTAGAGAATCTGCAAAAGAAGAACCAATAAGTAAGTTAACCAAAAAGGCAATTAGAGCAATAACCATAATTATTGGAACAAAATAGCCACTGATTTTATCTGCTAGTTTTTCAGTTTTACTTTTGGTGCTGGTAGCATTGATAACTATCGAAATTATTTGTGAAATCGTCGAGGATTTTCCAATTCTAGTGGCTTGGTATTCTAAGTAACCATCATAAAGAATGGAACCTGCAATTACATTACTTTGGGCATTTTTAAGAACTGGATTTGCTTCCCCAGTAATAAAGGATTCATCAACATAACTTTTACCACTTGTAACAATGCCATCGACTGCAATTTTTTCTCCAGCCTTATTAATTAATAAATCCCCTTCTTTAATCTCATCAATACTCACCTTTATGGTTTTATCACCTTTTTTTAAATAAGCATATCCAGGGGTGATTTGGACTAACTTCTTTAAAGCATCTTTCGTCTTATCTTTACTCTTGGCTTCTATAAAACGACCTAATTTAATAAAATAAATAATCATACAAGTCGATTCAAAATAAAGATTGTGGATAAACTGTTCATTACCAAATAATATTTCCAAATAACCATATAAACTATAGATAAAACTACAGACAACACTAAACATAACAAGAGTATCCATATTTGGCATTTTATGAATTAGGTTTTTCCAACCACTTTTTAAAATATCAAAGCCAAAGATTAAAAATAAAAAAGTAATTAAAAACATAAATGAAGATAAAATCACCGGGTATTTACTATTAAGGTATGGAAGTTCTGGTAATCCGAACATATGAGCCATGGAGGCATACATTAAAAAGATTACAACAATACCTAAAATAATAAATTTCTTTTTATCATGGGTACTAGTTTCAAGATCATCTATTTTTTTGAATTCTCCCAAACTTTTAAAACCGGCATCAGCAATATATTTCTCAATAGTTTTAACAGATATATTTTCATATTCGATTGTTGCTAGTGATAAGACTAAATTGACTGAGGCATTTATTATTCCCTCTTGTTTATTTAGGTATTTTTCTAAGCCAGTGGAACAAGCACTGCAAGTCATCCCGGAAATTTTTAAAACTATTTTTTTCAAAAATTATCACTCCCTAATATAGATTAAAAAGAAATCTGTTAGAAATTAAACAGACTTTTCTATTAAAACTTTTATATCACCATCTTTTACTACTTCTTTTAAATTAGTAGGATTAGTAATTTCTCCAATTTTAGTATAACGATAACTAGTTTGAAAATCTTCATAAAATATAACTAAACAATTATCATTATATAACATAATATCTCCTGCTTTAATAGTAGTTACATTAGTAGGATTACTTGGTAATGTTTCATTAAAATAATAATATTTTTCGTTACCATTTAATTCATGCATTGTAATTTCTAAAGGTAAAAGATCAAGTAAATAACTAGTAGTAGGATTATCAAATAATGTTACTTTATATGGAACATCATTAATTATTATATTTATATTCATGTTATCCTCTTTCTTTATATCAGTAGTTTCTTTCTCACTATAAAGATAATTACTAAATATTAACCAAATTATTAAAATTATAAGTAAGATAATACTTAGGATTATTATTAATATTTTTTTATTCATCTAACCAATTTTTAACTAAGGCATCACTCATGCTTGCATCACTGCCGCAGATGGCTAAGCCTTTTTTGATAATAGCATTAGGACATATTCCTGTTAAGTCAGCAACTGAACTACCTAAGCCACTACCTTCACTTGTGGCAAAAGGTTTGATAGTTTTGCCCCGAAAATCTAATTTACTTAAGAGACTAAACATGGCCATGGGCATTGTTCCCCACCAGATGGGATATCCAATATAAATGGGATCGTATTCCGTAATATTATCTAAATATTTTTTTAATTCCGGATGAATATTTTTATTTAATTCATATTCAGCAACATCACAACATTCTTGATAATTATAAGGATATTCTTGAACAGTTTCTACTTTAAAAAGTTCTGCTCCAGTCATAGCAGCAATTTTTTCGGCGACGATTTCCGTATTTCCTTTCGTAATATTTCTAATACCATCTCTGAGGTAATTTTCACCAGTATGGGAAAAATAAATAACTAACTTTTTCATAATCTCCTCCTTTAACAATTATATATCTTAAACTTAACTCAAAGTCAAGTGTTAATGATGATGGTGGTGCTTAGTTTTAGATGCTTTAACTTGGCATTCGTGTTCTAAACATTCTTCCCCATCTTCTTCAAATTCAATGGTACTATGAGTTATGCCATGTTCTTTTAAACATTCTTTTAGTTTAGGTTTTATCTTAGCATAGTTATCAGAGGTAACAGCATGAATTGTAGCGTAGTTATTAATACCATCTAGACTCCATAAGTGAATATGATGAATATCCCTAACTCCTTTTATTTGCAATAGTTCTTCTTTTAAATGATTAATATCAATCCCACTTGGGGTTTTAACTAAGAAAAGATCGAGGACACTTTTTAAATTTTTTAAAGCATGAATTAAAATATAACAAGCAATACCAATACTCATAATCGAATCAATATAAGTAATATTTGTAAATTTCATTAAGATTGAACCAATGAATACTACTACCCAACCTAAGACATCTTCAAGCATATGTAAATTAACTGATTTTTGATTTAGGGAATCGCCTTCTCTAGTCTTGTAGGCCGCGATAAAATTAACAATAATTCCAATAATTGAAATGATTATCATGCCATTATAATGGATTTCGGCGGGATTAAATAATCTACTAATTGCTGTAGTAGCAGCAATTAGGGAACCCACAATTAAAAATACCGTGGTAAGTAATGCCCCTAAAACGGAATAACGGATATAACCATAAGTGTATTTATAATTAGGTTTTTTCTTACTAATTTTTTCTAAGATATAAGATAGACCAATACTAAAGGCATCGATAAAATCATGAAAGGCATCAGTAAAAATGGCAATACTACTAGTTAGAATTCCCCCGATTATTTCAAGAATCGAAAAACCTAAATTTAAAACAAAAGCAACTAAAATATTTTTATCAGTTTTCATAAGTATCCTCCAACATATATTCAATTAATTTTATTGTTTCTTCTTGCATGTATTCATAATCATAGCCTGGGTGTTGATGATAAATTATTTCATGACATAAGTTATCAACCATATTAATTAACAAATGAACTTTTTCTTTAATGTGTGGATGATGCGGAAAGTTAAGTAATAATTTTTCCGTTGCTTCTTCTTCATTTAAATTAAATATTTGAAAAAGATGATTATCTAGGCAACTCATCGACATCAATTCTTTGTGGGCATTTTTAGTTAAAGTGTGGGCATCAAGTGTTTTTTTAATCATTTCCCGTAATATTTTATCGAAATTTTCCCGAGTTATTTTTTCATTTCCCAAAAGTTCCAGCATGGGAAACATGATTTTTTGGGCATATAGTTTAGTACCACTGGTAAATATATCTAATTTATCATTAAAATATTGATAAATTAGACCAGTTGAAACATGAGCCGCAGTAGCAATATCAACACAAGAAACATTGTGATAACCTTTATCACACATCAATTTAAAGCCAATATCGATTATTCTTTGTTTCTTTTCTTTAGATGATTCTTTAATCGGTTCTCTAATATTAGGCACTTTATCACCCTCTTAAAAAGCCTTTTATGATGGCTTCTTCACTTTCTTTTTCACTTAAACCTAAAGACATTAATTTCAGCAATTGTTCACCAGCAATTTTCCCAATTGCGGCTTCATGTATTAAATTTGCATCAATATTTTGAGCATTAATTTCGGGAATAGCAATAACTTTACCTTGATCTTTTAAAATAGCATCACATTCAACATGAGCATAACATTTAGCATTACCAATAATATTGGATTTAAATTCTTGGACTGAGTTATCACAAGCAACAGATCTACTAGTTATATGGGTAGATGAACCTTCGCCATTAAGTTCGATTGTAAAATCTGTTTTAGCACAATTAGCATTATTAGTCAAAATATGTTCATTAATTACTAGCGTTGTATCAGCACCTAATTCGGCTTTAGTTATTCTAATGGTATCATCGACACCTTTTATTTGCGTCGTATTCATGGTCATGTGCGAGCCACTATTCATATATATTTCGGTGGTGGGATTCAATATTTTCTTACCATTACCACTACCTTCACCATAGTGTTTTTCAACATATTTAACTTTAGCATTATTCCCGAGGAAAAAGCGATGAATACCATCATGTTCACTATTTTTATGTAAGTCATTATGAATACCACAGCCTGCCATGATGATGACATTAGCATTATCCCCAATATAAAAGTCATTGTAGACAACATCCTTTAGGCCACTTTCTGTAATAATAACAGGAATATGAATAATACCAAACTTCGTATTTTCTTTAACATATACTTCAATACCACTTTGATCTTTTTTAGGTTTAATATCGATGTAAGGATTAGTTACTCTTTTAATGCTTTCGCCATTTTTGCGAATGTTTAGAGCATCAGCGTCCAAATAATCATTTCCAGTTATTTCGGTAAGTAAATGAGTATCAACATTATTCACTAGCGCTTCCTCCTTTACAGCAATTGTTACAAAACATTACATTTAACATATCCTCACTTTTACCCCGTTTGGTTATTTTTCCTTGTTCTAATAAAATTACTTCATCAGCAATTTCTAAGATTTTTTCTTGATGGGAAATAACTAATATTACCCCTTTGTAACTATCTTCTAATTCCTTAAAAACTTTATTTAAGTTTTGAAAACTCCATAAGTCAATACCGGCCTCAGGTTCATCAAAGATGGCTAGACTTGGACTTCTAGCAATAATGGTGGCAATTTCAATGCGTTTTAATTCCCCACCCGATAAAGTATTATTAATTTCCCGATCGACATATTCTCTTGCGCACAGACCAACCTTGGCTAAATATTCACAGGCATCAGCCTTACTCATATCTTTTTTGGTGGCAAATTTTAAAAGTTCAAAAACTGTAATTCCTTTAAAACGCACCGGTTGTTGAAAGGCAAAACCAATTCCCATATTAGCCCTATCAGTAATTGATGCACCAGTTATATCTTCGCCATTGAAATAAATTTTACCACTTGTTGGACTAATTATTCCCATAATGATTTTAGCAAGTGTTGACTTACCACTACCATTAGGTCCCGTTAGACAATAAAATTTTTCTTTTTCTAATTTTAAATTAATATTATCAAGTATCACTTTATTATCTTTTATAAAACTTATATCTTTTAATTCTATCATAATTTGCTCCTATATGAAATTTCTTTCATATTAATTATATACATAAGTGGTAGGTGCCGTCAAGAAAAAATGAGTTGTTTTGTCAACTCATTATGTTTTGTTATAGACTCACTCGGTAGGGATTGGACGAAGTCCCTGTTCCACTAACATAGGCAACACTAGATTTTAGGTAGAAGACAGGTCTTATACCGTGAACAATACGAAGTACAAAGCGATATTGAGGATTGGAACTTACAACAAATGGACTAGTAGTACCATCATCAGCAATTGTAAATGACGTAACATTAGAACCATATTCCGGAGTAATAGTAAATTCTTGGTATCCAAGCGCGAGCCAATTATAATTAAATGCTAAAGCGTACGTATTTGTACTTGAAGTAGAATAACCAAAATAACTCCAATATGATGGACTAGCAGCATAATAATAATCACTTAGATACATTAAACCAATTTTAGCACTATATGTTGTATTTGAACTACTACCTCCTACTTCATATGTATATGCTGTCTTAGCATTCGATTCAGCACCATTTGCATTGCTTATTCCTCCAACTTTCCATATATGTGTATCTATCATATTGGCCCATTTCGAATCTATTCCATTTAAATAACTTAGATAATTAGTATTTAAATTGACAGTATTTAAATTACTTGTGCTCCATGTAGTATTATTTGTATTACTATTCCAATAGTAATTATATATAGTTGATAAATTACCTTTATAAGAAGAAGAGCTGCTTGCTGATTCTGAATCGCCATATGCACCATTTGTTCCTAATTGAGTTGTTCCATAATCCGCTTTAATTAATTTAACAACGCCATCAAATACACCTATAATCCGATATAAATTATCAGTCGGACATGTCGTGGCATCACTTGCAAAACAGACATAATTATTTGGATTAGTACCTGTATAACGATAAGAATTATCACCAGCTTCTAATGTAGCATTTGTGTATGATCCACTGCCATCATGATAGTATAATCCATTACTGCCATCTCCTGTGTACACTGTATTTTTAATATAGTCTGCTAAATAAACTATATCTGGTTCTGTCGCTATACTCGTACTATATTCCCCACTCGTTCTCCCATTACTATCAGTTACATAAACCTTTAAATAAAATGTGGCATCACTTGTTAAATTATCAAATGTATAATTTGGACTACTACTTGTTTCATAATTTAAACCATCATCTTTTGAATAATGATAAGTTACAATACTTCCTGTTCCACCACTGGCAGTTACATTTAATGTAATACTATCAGAGGTGCTACTTGCTGTTACATTACTTATTGTAGGTAATATATATTCATCAGTTGTTACTTGTAATTCATATGGATTTGATTCTCGACCTTCTGTATCTACTGCTTTAACATTTATTGTATATTCTGTATTATCATTTAAATTACTAAATACATTACTTTCTTGATATGCTCCATCATCTATTGAATATAAATAATGGTCTATCGTATTTGTTCCATTAGTTCCTGTTGGGGTTAATGTTATGGAATTATATGTAGTTGCTGCATCAACATTCGCTACTACTGGTAATATATATATTTCTGTTGTTATCTCTTCATAATATTCGGTTGACTCTATTCCTTCACTATCTTTTACTTTTACTTTTATTTGATAAGTTGTTGAATCTGTTAAATTACTAAATGTATAAGTATTACTTGTAGTTGTTTCCCAACTTGCTCCATTATCTTTACTATACATATAATTTACTATCTCATTACTGCCATTACTGGCACTTACTGTTAATGAAATACTATTTAATGTTACACTATGAGATACACTATCTACTGTTGCTAAATTATATTCACCTGTTGTTACTGTTGTTTCATAAACATTCGACTTGATATTATTAGTATCAACTACATAACTATATACTGTATATTCTTTATTTGGTTCAAGATTACTAAATGTATAACTGGCACTATCACTTTCAATGTATTCTACTGTTTCAGCACTGGCTAAAGTGTTACTTAATCTTTGTAATTGATTATTGTTTTCGATATATGCTGTTGCACCATTTGTTTCTTCAATTCCATAATAATACTTTGATGCACTAGCACTACCATCAGTTATATCCAAATTCGCTGTTACACTATTATAAGTGGTTGATGTACTTATATTATTTATAGCAATTAATTCATAGGAACTCATTTGTTCTTGTGTCATATATAACTTGGCTGTCAAATTCTTTTCCGTATTGGCTTGTTGATCGGAATCTAAATTAACAAATGTTACTTCGATATTCCATTGTTGCATTTCTTCAACAGTATCTGCAGTTATTTCATAATCAGAAATAATTAAAAATCCACCCGTTCTAGTTGTAATATCAAAACCGTCTTCCGTATGAACTAAACCAGTAATATTTTCTAACTCTTGGCCCGTTGGACTTGTTACCTTAAGTAATATTTCTGGTGTTTGATTATCTGTTGTATATACGAAATTATTGTTCTCTATTATTAAATATATATTATAAGTAGCACTGGCTTGATTGGTATAATTATTTGGTCTTAACAATGCTGTACCTGTTGTGCTATCTGATAAACTTGGCATTCCTTGAGCAAAGTTTTCTTCGGTGGCACTTATGTGGATTTCTTCCCCAAAGGCAAAAGATAAATTGTCGGTAGTACTTGTTCCGACATTAGTATCAATATTACCTTCCCCACTACTCGTTGCTTGGAAGTAAGCATAGGTTGCTCCAATCATTACTATAATAAGTGTTATAACCCCCACTAGTGATATAATGAATATCTGCTTGTCATCTGGTTTTTGTCTTTTCAATTTTAATCCCTCCATATTTTATGTTTTAATTATAAATTATAATTCGACATTTTTCAACATTGGGTGGTTAATTTTTTATAAAAAATTGCTACATAAAAAAATCAAGTAACTTAATTACTTGACGTTAACTAGACATTACTTTTCTCTAAATTTAGTAAATATTCTTTTTTATCTATGCCCCCAGCATAACCAGTTAAGTTTTTGTTTTTACCTACTACTCGGTGGCAGGGAACAATTATACTAATGGGATTATGCCCAACAGTTGTGCCAATAATTCGGGGGGAAGTTTTAAGAATATTAGCAATATCCCCATAAGTCATAGTACTACCATAAGGAATTGTTAATAAAAACTCCCAAACTTTATTTTGAAACTCGGTACCATAAAATTTATGAGGAATATTAAAATTAGGATTATGACCTAGAAAATATTCATCTAACCACTTTTTCGTTAAAGTAAATATTGCTAAATTGTCTTCCTTATTAATATTTAAATTATTGGGAAAATATTTTTGGCCAACAAACCATAAACCAGTTAGATATTTAGAATCACTGGCTAAGATTATTTTACCAAGGGGAGAATTATAACTTGTTGTATAAATCATGTTACTTTTTCCTTATATTCTTTCGAATAACCATGGAAGGCATCAGGTGTTTTCGCTAATAAGTTTTGATATAATTCATTATAAGCATTATCTTTATTTTTACCCCAATTATTAGTATTACCAATTACATGTCTTTGTTTATCTTTAGTATAAATATAAATACTTTTAGAAGTAACTATTCCTTTAGTTCTAACTTCATAAGGATAAATCCAAGTAATATCATTTAACTTAATTATATTTATACCATTATTATAACTTATTAGATAATTATCTGTTAAATAAATTTTACAAGTTGGATTATGATAAGTTTTATCACTTTCTAATTCTTCATTAATTTGTTTTAAAGCATCCCGAAATTTATTGATACTTTTCTTTCTTTTAGTATGTTTATTTACATAAACCATGATAAGTAATAAACCCGCAACAGCAATAGCCCCGAAGATGATGGCAATATCATTAATCATTCTATTTTTAGTTTTATAAGTATTAATTAAATAGGGATAGATTAATTCACTAGCATCACTAACCGAAATATCTAATGTTTCTGCTATATACTCTGCGGCATAATCTTGGATATCACGCGGAATACTTTCCGATGTTCCAACAATTGGTGTTTTACTAGTCATATTTTCTAGTTTTTGATAATCTTCATCACTAATAATAGCAATATACATATTATCTTCTTCCGTTACAAGATAGTATTTTATTAATTTTCTATCAGTTTCTAAAGTTGCAAAATAATCAGTAATTACTTCAACATCAACGGTTGTAAATTCTCCTGCTTCTGTTACTTCATTTAGACTAATAGGATCATCTATTGTAACTAAAAAACTGAGTAAGCCCCCACCAAAAAGACCAATAATAATGATAATACCACCCAAATACAAGAGAAACCTATTAGGTTTAGATATAGTTTTTAATTTGTTCATACAATCACCTTTAAATTAATTATACTTAAAATTAAATAATTAGTAAACTATTTATAATAACGAATTTTAAAAGTTGTCCCATTATTTAGTTTTGAAGCAACTTTAATTTTACCATTATCTTTAGTAATTATTTCTTTCGCTAAAGATAGTCCAATCCCAAAATTATTATTACTACTATTTATTCCTTTATAAAATCTCGTAAATATTTTGTTTTTCTCTTCCGGAGTCATACCTAAGCCTTCATCTTGAATAATAATTTCGGTATAAATATTAGTTTCTTTATAAGTAATATAAATATTCTTATTTTGGGGAGTATATTCTAAACAATTTTTAATTATATTACTTAAGGCTTCATATTCCCATTTATAATCTCCCATAAATGTTACATCATTGGATCCTGTTAGATGAATATCAATATTTTTTACTTCTCTTAAAATATCAATATGTTTCAATATGTCAATAAGTATATTTTTAACATTAATACTTTCTTTATTAAATGTAATAACATTAGCATCAAAACGAGATAATTTAAGTAAGATAATAATTAATTCATTAATACTTTCTACTTGATTTTTGATATCACTTAAAAATTCTTGCTTGATATTATCAGGTATTAATTCATCACTTAAATTATCAACTAAAAGAGAAATAGAAGTTAGTGGGGTTTTTAATTGATGGGAAATATTAGTTAAAGAATCTTTTAAATTTATTTTATCTTGTCTTTCTTGTTCCGCTTTTTCACGTAACATAATGGTAGTAGTATAAATTTCATTTTTTAATATCGATAATTCCCCTTCATTATTTAAATCAATTGCTAAATTATAATTGCCGCGGTTTAATTCTTTTAAATATTTTATAATATTATTTAATTCTTTTTTATTACGCCTAGAATTTAAATAAATTAAGAGAATAATAATTAAAGTTATTATAATAAAGACAGTAATATTTATAAATAATACTTGGTGATATTCATCTTCTAAAGACTTAAGAATACTTAGATCATTAGTAGTAAAACCATAGTTAGTTAAAATATCAGAGTTAGTATTATAATCAGAACTATTGATAATTTCAATAATTTCAGTATCATCTATATTTGGATAATTAACAGATATTTCATTAATAATACTAGCAACAAAATTATTGGTAATATTAGTAAACTTGCGATATTCCAAATAATTAATTAATATGTTTATAATAAAAATTACAATAATAGTTATAGTTATGACTAATTTATTTTTTTTCATTTATCCACCCGATAGCCAATACCTTTAATAGTTTTAATAAGATCATTACCTAGTTTTTCTCTAATTCTTTTAATATAAACAGTTAAGGTATTATCATTAACATATTTACCAGAGATATCCCAAATGCGATCTATTAGTACTTCCCTAGTTATTATTCTATTTAGATTTTGAAATAGTAATAATAATATTCGATATTCTAGACTAGTTAATTTAACCTCATTATTAGCAACATAAACAATAGCAGCAGTAGTATCAATAGTAGTATTACCAACAGTTATTAGTTCATTATCCTTATTTCTTTTTAAGATTTTATTAATTCGTGATAATAATTCTTTAGATCTAAAGGGTTTGATAATATAGTCTTCAACACCAGCATCTAGGCTTGTTGCAATTAGATCTTCATCATCCTTGGCGGTCAAGATAAGGGTTGTTTTGTTTTTTAAATATTCTTGATAAAACTCTAGGCCATCACCATCAGGAAGCATTAAATCAAGGATGATTAAGTCATACTTATTATCTAAAAGAGTTGTTGCTTCTTTTAAATTTTTAGCAATTGTTAGTTTAAAATTATGGGCTTCTAATAAGTATTTGATGCCCTTAATAATGTATTCATTATCTTCAATTAGTAATATATTATTCATAAATAACCTCGCAGTTATATTTTAGCAAATTTTTGGAGATAAAACTAGGTTATTATGTGTTGTTTTTCTTTAGGCTAGAGTTAGCCTGTAGGGATTAGTAGATGAGCCATCACCCGAAGTTATTGCAACATTGGACTTCAGATAGAAGGACGGGCGCACGCCGAGGTTGCTGCTGACGTTGACGCCGTACACATCGCCAGTAGAATACACGCGGAACGCACGACCCGCAAAGTCCGAGCTGCGGGAAATTGTCCATTCAGTAATATTAACATTTAACCAATTTGAACCTTTGGATGGTTCATAATTATATAATTTCGTTGTCCAATAATTCGGACTTGCCGCATAGCCATAATCACTCACATACATTAATCCTATTTTTGCACTATATGTTGTATTTGAACTACTACTTCCTAATTCTGTTGTATAATATTGTTTTACTGTATTTGTAGTACTCCATGCCATTCCACCGACTTTCCAGGTATGTGTTTCTATCATATCACTCCATGTTGTTCCTAGTCCATTTAAATATGTTCCATTT
>CALVVK010000023.1 GCA_944363825.1 uncultured Bacilli bacterium
ACATCAGTTTCCTTATTTATTTAAGTTATACACAAAACATCGCTATTTATCAACGTTTATTATAACTATAACACCTACATTAACTTCACTAAAATAAAAATGTAGAAAATCACCATTTTTATTTTAGTGATATTCTACATATCTTATTTCGTTTTTTGCTATTTCGGCTGTGAATAGTAACTGATAATTTTACAATGAAAGAAATTAACATTGAGAATTTAAAGGATATGTGCTACAATAATCATGAATTAGAAGAAGAATACAAATATGTATTAATAATGGATATGAATGAAGATAATTTATCGGAATATTCGAAGAAAGATCCATTAATAAAAAAGTATGGAGAGGATTTAATGAAGATAAATAGTGATAAGAAATTTGTAGCCTTACTGAGTGCCGAAGAAGATGAGAAAATGTTATACAAAACTAGAATATCCCTAAGTTATAAAAGTGGTATTAAAGATGGTATTGAACAAGAAAAAATAGAAACAGTTAAAAAATTTTATGAATTAGGTATACCATTAGAAACTATTGCTAAAGGTACTGATCTTAGTGTTGATAAAGT
This sequence comes from uncultured Bacilli bacterium, assembly GCA_944363825.1. Lineage (GTDB taxonomy): Bacteria > Bacillota_I > Bacilli_A > RF39 > UBA660 > Onthocola_B. The sequence goes on from CALVVK010000023.1 coordinate 566, forward strand.
AAAAAAGATATTGGAAGAATAATAAACTGGTTACAATTGTAACTGGTTTTTTTGTTATTCGACAAAACTAGACACCAGCTCCTATGGACTATAATTTTATTGTGTGTTAGGATAACTAATCAGGGAGGAAAAAACATGAAAAAAATTAAATATTGGTTACTACTATTAATACTTATTCCGATAAGTGTTAATGCTAGTGAAACCTATTATATTGCTATGGAAAAAGATGGTGAAGTTTCATACTTGGAATATAACTTCAAAAAATTAAATCATTCATATTATTTCAAAATTAGTCCCTTTGAAGAATATACAATAAATGATCCTGTATATCTTAATAATTTGGCTTACTTAAGTAGTTTCAATGAAATGCCTGATTATGAAACAACAATTCAACTAATGATTTGGCAAAACACTCATCCTGATTACAATTTCTATATAGTAGATTCTAATTATCAAACATTTGATAATTCTATTAATGAAGATCAAATACAAATACGGCTTGAAGTGTTAAAACAAAATGTTGAATTCAAAGATGATATCATTATGTTAAATCCTAATGAAGAATTAATACTAACAACAACTGTTAATCTAAACAATTATCAAATTGATAGTAATATCCAAATAGATAATTATACTATTAGATTACAATATCCTGATAAAGGTATCCGTAATATCAATTTTAGGGCTTTAGACCCAAATATTGTCGGTGATGAAATCTATGGTACTAAATTTTATCAAGAACCATTTACATTAACTATTGATGTTGATAATTATCAAGATATTAACATTACTACATCTTTAGATAATGAATTAATACCAAGTAATATTCAAGTATATGATCAAGATAAAAATTTAGTTACAGAGTTAAATGATCTTAATAATACTATTAGATTAAAACATCAAAAATATACATTTAGAGATATGGTAACTAAAGAAGAAATAACTACATTTATCAACAGTGATATTAAAGAGATATCTTTTGGACATCATTTAATAAATGGTATTAAAACGAATATGGATATTAATAAGATATGTCAAGATGATACTTGCTTTAATTTTACTAAACAAGATGATATTTATATTTTAGATACACCAATTTTAAATGGTTATTATGAAATAAATGATCTTGCTTATAATTTAAATATTGAAGATAACTATTATCTTGATGAAAAAAAGGGACTACTTTACATAATTGAATATATGGAAGAGGAAGAAGAAATTATTCCAACTCCTGATGAAGAGACAGATGATAATGATGAAGAAATAATAATTCCAAGTGAAGAAGAAACAACTGAAGAGGAAACAATAATTCCTCCAGTTGAAATTAAAGATGAAATCTCAATTGAAATACCTGATACAGGCATTGAAATCAATTTTCCAAGCAATTACTATTATGCAGTAAAAAAAGAAAATGAATAAGGCTATCCCACCAAAGGATAACCTTTTTATAATGCCAACCATAAATGGTGATATTTTAATTAAGTAATACTTCTACAATTAATATCTTTATATTCCTGGAATATATCATTTAATTTATCCTTTACAGCATCACTAGCAAATATAAAAGGAATACTGTTTATATTACATTCCAGTATTTCTTCAATACTTAATAAATTTTCTTTAATTATTTTTTCATATTCTTTGTTAATATCAATATTTGATACTGTATCATTATCGGTATTAATAGATATTTTTATACCCTTTTCATATAATTTATCTATTGGATGTTTCATCTTTATGGCTTCTGTTTGATAATTACTGGTAACACATATTTCCAACAAAATATTATCTTTAATTAATCTTGCTTGTAATTTTTCATCATCAATTACTCTAATGCCATGGCCAATTCTCTTAGCCCCCATCAAAAGAGCTGCATTAATACTATCAGCCCCTGCCGCCTCACCAGCATGAATTGTAAAAGGTATACTCAAGTCTTTTGCATATTTAAAAATATCTTTATAATCTTGGGTTGGATAAATAGCCTCCGCTCCCGCTAGATCAAGGCCACAGACCCCTTTACCTAAATACTTTTTAGCAATATCGACAACTTCGAGATTAATTTTTTCACTATCTCCCCGCATCAAGGATAAAATTATGCCTCCCATTATTCCTGTTGCCTCAATTGCAACATTCATGCCTTCAATAACAGAAGTTACCACTTCATCTAAATTAAGCCCCCAATTTAAATGCTTGGCTGGAGCAAATCTAACCTCAGCATAAACAACATTTAACGCAGAAAGCCGCAGAAACAAATGATATGTAGCATCTCTTAAATGTTTTTTAGTCTGCAACAAACTACAAGGAAGATCAAACTTCGTTAAATAATCATTCAAACTATGGCAATCATCATCAACTATAACAAATTCTTGTAATTCTTCTTCACTCTTATGAATTCCTAGTTCCCTCAGCCAAGATAACATATCACTTAAAAGAAGCGAGCCATCTAAATGCAAATGCAGTACTATCTTCGGCATATCAATTACGCGCATTATCTTCACCATCTTAATGATATCATATCTAGAAAAAAACATCTAGGATTACTAGACATTTTCTTTATTACTTTTCTTTGATACGATAAATATAACGATACATATCACTACCAGTATCCCCATACCCCCAAAAACAAGAATATGTTCTTTAGTCTTATCATTATCGGGAGCCACATAATTATCAAAGTGAACTGAATCTATAATATTACTAATTGTTTCTTGTTCCGTATTCGAAAAATCAGCGCCTTCTTTTTGAAAACTAAATGTATAACCTAAATTATCAATAATTGTATAATATTCAACTATTTCATAACCTTGATCTTCATATGCTACTGAAACATATTTATAATCATTATTGACTATTTCATAATCACTAGCTCCAACTATACCTTGTAATTCCTCACCAAAATCTTCGATTTCAAAATCATAATAATCAGGAAGATTACCAACATCATCAACTGAAACAACATATAAAAGCATTTCCATATTTTCATCAAAACCATCGATATAAATATCATTTTCTAAAAATAATTCATTCATAAAATCAATAGTTAAACCTAATTCTTCTAACTCCGCGTTACCTTCGATATTATCACGCGTAAAAACATACCAATAATCTGGCATATCCAAAGATATATCCGCACTTGGCACATCAACACTTACAGCCTGCACCACTAAAGGCATAAATAAACTAACAAAAAAAACAAACATAAACTTTTTCAAAAACATCACTCTCCTCAAATTAATTATATCCTATCCAGCAAAATTAATCTACTGTAAATTATAATCTGTCTTTGGGAAAACAATAGTTACTTCAGTATACTTATTTAAAACTGAATCTATTTTGATATCTAAATTTAACTTAGCACATAACTTTTGGCATAAATAAAGTCCCATTCCAGTTGCATACTCATTATGCCGATTACTACCTGTAAAACCTTTTTCAAACACCCTTGGCAAGTCAAAAGAACTTATACCTACCCCATTATCTCTAATAATTAACAACACTTTATTCCGTTCATTTTTACTATATATATTAATTTTTTTTGCCTGATATTTAATTGAATTTTGTAATATCTGACTAATTATAAAACTTAACCATTTTTCATCCGTAAAAATAAAATTATCTAAATTTTTAATATCTAAACTTATCTTTTTATTTAATAATGAATCTTTATAATTTAGGATAACTCCATGAACTACATCTTCTAAATTTAATTTCTTAACAAAATAATCTTTCTCTAGAGCATCACTCCTCGCATAATAAAGAACTTGTTCTACAAAATTATTTATTTTCTGGATTTCTTCTTTAACCACCATATCCCCTTTATTATCGGCATATAAAGACAAAGCCGCAATTGGTGTTTTTATCTCATGGGCAAAAGTTTCAATATACTCTTGATAGTCTTTCTTCTCATTGATAATACTCGTAATTTTATCATTCATTGCTTTACATGCCGCATTTAAAGCATAATAATAACCTAAATTAACCATATTTTTAGGTCTTTTAATAATAGTACTTATTAAGTATTTTTCTTCTAATTCATCAACACTTTTAACAATTTTTTGATATTCTTTTAAATCATGGAAATAATCACTTATAAATAATCCTAAAAACATTAATATATAAATACTAGCAAATATAATAATAATTACATAATGAATTTGAAATATATATAAAAATAAAACTAATAACAATAAATAAACAATAACAAATATAATTAAAGTAATCTTTTCAGTAATATAATTCATAAACGATAACCCTTTCCTCTGACAGTTTTAATAAAATCAGTTAACCCAATACTTGCTATCTTTTTTCTAAGACGATTAATATTAACTAAAAGTATTGATTCATCTAAGTAATATTTATCATTCCATAAATGCTCAATTAATTCTTCTTTACTAAGTACTTTATCTTTATTTAAGAAAAAATAATAAAGAATTCGAAATTCATTCCGCGTTAATTCCATTTCTAAATCATTATATTTAAGAGTCGAATTAAATACATCAAGTGTTACCCCTTTATATAAAAATAATTCTTTATTACTCTTATTTTTATTTAACGCTCTTTTTATCTTTTCTAATAATATTAATTTATTATAAGGTTTAGTAATAAAATCATTACCCCCCGTTATAATGCTTTTTAATTCATCTTCATCACTTGATCTACTAGTTACAAATATAATGGGAATATCACTAATACTGCGAATCATTTTAGCCAAACTAAACCCATCAATATTAGGTAAATTAATATCGAGTAAAATTAAATTCCAAGTAATTTCCTTTAATTTATCTTTTATATTAATAAAATCATTTATAACTGAGACTTTATAACCATTACTAACTAACATTGTATCTAATTCTCTTCTAATCTTTAAATCATCTTCAATTATTAAAATATGCATTATATCACCAATCATTATTATAAAGGAAAAGAACTAGCTTAACCAGTTCTAATCATTAATATTTTTCTTATAACTAAAATATGTTGCTATAAAATAGATTAAATATATTCCGAAAAATATTACTAAACTAAGCGCAAAGTATCCTAAATAAGATGTATCACTAACTAAAGCAATCTTAAATATTTTATTTAAAGAACGAATAGAGAAAAAACTGATGATAATTGGATAAACTATAGGTAAGAAAAAGAATAATGCTAGTTGTTTCAATATTGTTTTATTAACTTCTCTTTTTTCAACTCCTAATTTTTCTAATACTTGATAGCGATATTTATAGACTGTTGCATCACTTAAAGTTTGAATGGCTAGTATAGTTCCTACAATAGTTGTAAAAATAATGGCCACATAATAACAGACAAATAGAGAGATTGTCATCATGCCATTGTTGTTGGCGATTTCTTGCCCGCGCACCGTAACATTAGATAAATTATAACATACAGTATATCCATATTCATTTTCTTCACAAAAATCTGATGCCGCCGCATAAACTAAAGCATTAGCCAGTTTTTCCGTTGTCTCTTCTTTAGTGTTGATAACTAAATGATTTTCCACAACTTCCAAATTTTCCACTACATAATCAGGAACAACCACTATATAACCGGAACCAATTGCCCAGGAAGAAGTAAACTTATAAGAGGTAAACAACTTCTGTTTTAAAGTTATTCCATTATCTAAAGTAATACTAGCAAGACTCTTATTATTCCGAAAATCCTCATATCCTCTGTTAACATGCAAAATATATTCATCATCATTTAAAGTTACTTGTTCCATTCCCCGCATGGCTAATAACTTATTATAATCACTTAGTTTTATTAGTTGATCATAATCCCGCCAGCCGGAATCCGCACTATCCAAGACATTCTTAACAACATTATTATTATTTTTATAGGTATTATAAGTATAACTTTCTTCAATTGTAAAATCATTATCTATTATATCGATAAATTCTCCAAATTTTTCCTCATTTGAGGCAATCATCACATCATAGGGAGCATAAGTATCGATTTGATACTCAAACATGCCCTTAAATAATCCAGACATATTTAAACATATTAAAGTAAGAGTAATAAGAACCGTGAGTGTTCCTAAAGTAAAACTCATCGACCTAACTTTAGCAGAAAAATTCCTCGCCACAAATAAGTTATCTTTCCGATATTTAATTTTCTTATTATTAATTACAACACTCAGAAAAAAATCTCCCACAGTATAAATAACACCATAAATACTAACAATAATTAAAAGTAAACAAATAATAATAACACCAAATGATGGTTCCACCCCAACTCGGGTAAACTGTTTATCAAAAGTATCCAAAGCAACAATACCTAAAAATAAAGATATGGCTAATATTAATCCCCGATACTCCTTAAATCGCAGTTTTCTTTCATTTTTCTTTTCATAATATATTAAATCATGAATTTTTAACTTACTTATTCTTCTGCGTAAGAAAAATAAAACAATTAAATAAATTATGCCAAAATATAAAAATGTTAATAAAAATGCTGTAAGACTAAATGTAATATTTACTTTAAAGGGCGCTGAAAATATATTCATTATAATATAAGTCATTAAAATATTTAAAATATAACCTAAGCCAATAGAAATAAGTAAAGAAATAAAACCTAAAATTAAAATTTCTAAAGTAAACATGCGGGCAATTTTTTTCTTCTCAATACCCAGTAACATATACGTTCCAAATTCTTTACTCCGTTTTTGAAACATAAACTTAGTAGTATAATTAATTAAAAAACACACAACAAATATTATGAATACATTGACAACATACATTACCAATTTAAAGTTTTCCATCATACTCGATAACTCAAGTATTTCTTTAGCATCACTTAATAAATTAAAAGCAAATATAAAAGAAAAAGCAACTGTCACAGTTATTAAATAAATAATATAATCTTTAATACTTCGTTTGGCGTTTCTTAGGGCTAACTTACAAAACATCACTTAAGTCTCCTCCTAGCAAGGTTAATACATCAAGAATTTCATTAAAAAACTCTTTGCGAGACTTTTCGCTCAGATATATTTCATTAAATATTTTGCCATCTTTTAAAAATAGAATTCGCTTGCAAAAACTAGCACTAAAAGCATCATGGGTTACCATCATAATAGTTGCATTCATTTCCCTATTCATTTCATCCATGGTATCCAAAAGCATTCTTGAAGACTTAGAATCAAGAGCCCCAGTTGGTTCATCTGCCAAGATAAGTTTGGGCTTAGTTATTAACGCTCGACAGCAAGCGGTTCTCTGTTTTTGGCCCCCACTTACTTCATAAGGAAATTTATCAAGAATATCAAGTATTCCCAACTTTTTAGCAATACTTTTCACTAACGGATCAATTTCTTCTATTCTTTTACCCCCAATAATTAAAGAAAGTGCTATATTTTCCTTAATCGATAAAGTATCTAATAAATTAAAATCTTGAAAAACAAATCCCAAATTATCTTTCCTAAATTTTGAAGTATCTTTTTCCTTCAACTTGGTAATATCAACATCACCAACAAATATATGACCACTTGTAACATTATCAATTGTAGCAATAGTATTAAGAAGTGTCGTTTTACCACTTCCACTAGCCCCCATAACTGCGACAAATTCACCTTTATTTATTTTAAAACTGATATCATCAATCGCTTTCGTAATATTATTACTATTACCATAATATTTTTTTAAGTGTTCAATTCTTAATACTTCGTTCATATTTTATCATTCTCCTTGTATTTATTATTTTTCCCAACCCATAAATTATTAATGCTATAAAAGGTATTAGTATAAATAGCATATCATCCCTCCCTAATAAATTATAGCAAATAACCCCTATAAAAATTATTACAGTTTTGTTATAATACAACAAAAGAAGTGATAAATTTGTTAGTAAATCATGAATTAGATCCCATATATGATAAGTCTTCGAAAGTTTTAATATTAGGTAGCATCCCCAGTGTTAAATCTCGGGCCAGTGGTTTTTACTATGCCCATCCCACTAATCGCTTTTGGCCCATCCTTGAAAATTTATTTAATACCAAATTATCTACTAAAGAAGAAAAAATTAAATTTTTACATGACAATAATATTGCTTTATGGGATGTTTTTAAATCTTGTGATATAAAAGCATCAAGTGATGCCACAATTAAAAATTATGAACTAAATGATATCGACCAAATAGTTAATTATGCATCAATCAAAGCCATATTCTGCACCGGCAAAAGAGCATTTAATACTTTAGTTAAATACTACCAAACTAATATACCAATATTTTATCTACCCAGCCCTTCAAGTGCCAATGCTGCTTTAAAATTAAATGAATTAATAAAAGAATACTCGAAAATTAAAAAATATGTTACTGAACCATAACATATTTTTTACTCAAAAGATTTTTAGTTATATTGGGAAAATTACAAGACAAAGTAAAAAACTTTCTAACTACAATTGTTAATTATGATATAATAATAAAAGAAAGAAGGGCAGATAATGGAATATATATTAATGAATAAAGAAACACAAGTATTAGAATTTTTATATGATAGTGAAATTCATACTGTTTTAAAGATTGAACAAATATTTAATCCGGAATATGCCCCGTTAGGAATAATCGATAATGGCCACATATCAAGAAAATTATTAAATGAATGGTGGAAAGACCGCGCAATACCAGCATCGAGAAGTAAGTTTAAAGAAATTCTAAGCAACATGAATATTACTAGTTCAGTAGAATTACTAGAATTATGTTATGGTCTTAGTTTAAGTGATCAATATTGGATTAAAGAAAAAAATCTTAATATTTCTTGGAAAGATATCAATTTCTTTGAAAATGGCTTTAGTGAAGATATGGGTAAATTATTGATGGGAGAAATACCCTATTCTAACCATTTAAATTTGTTTAGTCCAGATAATTCTAGTGATGGTAATTTACAGAAAAAATGGAAAATAATTAATAAAGATCGTTATTTAATAAAGGGGGGCAATGACTTAAATAATCAAGAGCCTTTTAATGAAGTTATTGCTACCAAACTATATGAACGAATTTTAAATAAGGAAGATTTTGTACCTTATACAATTATAAAAGAAAACAACAATTATTATTCTTGCTGTAAAAATATGATTAATACTGATGAAGAATTAATAACAGCCTTCTATATCGATCGCATTAAAAAATTACATGGTAGTGATTCCCTATATGAGCATTATGTTAATATTTGTGAAGAATTAAAAATACCGAAGGCCCGCGCAAGCATTGATAAAATGATCGTCTGTGATTATATTTTAAGTAATTATGATCGGCATTATCGCAATTTTGGTGTAATCCGCAACATAAAAACCCTGCAATTTAAATGTATTGCCCCATTATTTGATAGTGGTAGTTCGCTATATGCTAATACCCCAACCATTCATATCGGTGAAAATTATTCAGCGAAACCCTTTAAAACTAAACCAAAAGAACAATTACGATTAGTTAAAAATTTAGCATGGTTTAACCCGGACAAATTAGTTGGTTTTACAACTGATATTAAAGAAATTTTAAGCCAAAATCCTTTGTTAGATGAAAATCGCATATCGATGATTTGTAATGAAGTAACTAAGCATATTAAAGATGTAATTGATTTAAAAAATGAATTAGAAAATAACTAAACACATGAAACTCATCATGTGTTTATCTTTTGATATTTTTGGCATAATATTCTTCTAAAGTAAGATTATTTGAAAATAATTCTAAAGCCAAATCTAAACCTACAAAGCGAAAATGCCATGGCTCATATTGAAATCCCGTAATATTTTCTTTTTCCTTGGGATATCTTAAAATAAAACCATATTTATAAGCATTTTTAGCCAGCCATATTGCTTCAATATCACTTTCCTTGACATCATCATTATATACGCCATCTTTATAATAAGCAACATCAATGGCTAAACCTGTTTGATGCTCACTAGCCCCAGGTAAGGCCACCAAGGAATAAGCAATATCACCCTTTTCTTTAATTAAAGCATCTAAAACAACTTGTTGATAATGATATCCTCTATAACCACTATCAACAATTATTTCTAAACCATCTTTTTTAGCATCATTAAACATCTTTAAAATATAAGGATATATATCTTTTCTAACCATGGGCTTTAAAGTAGGATCTTTATAATTATGAAAATTATTTTCATTTTGATCTGTCACAACTAAATCCTTAGGCACATAACTACTAGGTAACAAATGATCTTTATTAACTAAAATATCGACATTTAAATCATTCATATATTAAATTTCCCATCTTTAAATATTAGTATTTCGCCATCCTTTGTTTCCGCCCTAATATTTAAATCATCAGTTCCAATCATAAAATCGACATGATTTTCGGAATGATTAATTCCCTTTTCTCTTCTTGCATCAATACTCAAACTTTCCCCATTTTCTAAACATTCAGGAAATCCATCACCTAAGGCAATATGACAAGAAGCATTTTCATCTAAACAAGTTTCCCCATAAACAAAATTCGTCTCCGCAATAGCAGTATCCTTAGAAACTAAAGCACACTCCCCTAAAAATGCCGAATACTCATCACTTTCAATAATTCCTTTTAATATTTCCTTACCAACTAAAGCATCATAATCGACAACTTTACCTTCATGGAATTTTACCCAAAACTTATCGATTAAAGCCCCACCATACATTAATGGCTTTGTGGCATAAACAATACCTTCTGTGTAACGATAATCTGGCGAAGTAAATACTTCATAAGTCGGCATATTAACAATTGTCTCACTTTCTTCATAACCGGCGCATTGCCATAAAACACCATCTGGCAAAGTAATAATTAAATCTGTCCCTAAAGAATTAGTATAATGTAATTTTTTAATTTGTAAATCATTCAACTTCTGCACTAATTTTCGTTGTTCATCTAAAAATCTATTCCATTCCGCAATAGGATTATCCCGATCAAGCATGATACAGTGAGCCATTAACTTAAAATACTTTTCATAAGCCGCCGTCTTACTTAAATCCGGAAATTTATCCTTAGCCCATAACTCATTTGGCATTACAGCAATACACCACGATATTTCATTAGTTAATTGATATTTTTTATATAATGGTTTACTAGTTCTTTCCCCTAAAGCCGCAGCGGACAAATTTTTTTCAGGAATATCCGCAAAATAATGGGGAAATTCCGTTGAAAGCATCAAAAACGCCGCTTTTTTATTAGCATAAGTATCCCAAATACTATTATCAAAGTACGGATCATTTTTTATCTCATCAATACTTTGTAATAACTTAGTATGTCTTATTTCTTTATCTTTTCTATCCAAATATATGTCTTCTATTCCCTTATTTTTAGCAACATTTACTAATTTTTTTACAAACTCTTCATTATCACTATAATAACTAATAAATAAAGACTTACTATTTTTAAAACTTAAACATCTATTTATTAATAAATCCGCATATTTATTTTCTAATTCTGCAATCATATTTCCACCCTTTCTATTATATAGAAAATTCTGCCATAATATACTCATCATTAATTTCTTTTACAACCCGGTATTTACCTTTATCTAACTCTCCATATATTTCTTCCCAAAATACATCCAAATGCAAAGTATTTTTATCACTAATTTTATAACCAATATTTCGCCATGTAATTTCAGTATCAGCAATAACTTCTAACTCCTGCCACTGGCCATTAATATATTCATCAATTCGAAACCATTCATTATAAGTATTATCCATACCTGATTCATCGGTTATTTCCACAGTTGCCGAAGTATTAGTTAAAGTATCACTTTCAATAATCATTGTTATATCACTAGGAACATCCCCGTCACTTTTATTTATTAAAAAAGCAATAACTAAGGCTATTAAAATTACAATTATTAAACCTAAAACTATCAATCTTCTTTTCATTTTTTTCACTCCATGACTTTATTTTATCATGTTTAATACTTAAAAACTAGATATCTTCAATAAATTTAAAAAGCAGTTATTTAAAACTGCCTATTTTTGGGGATCAACTAAAATTTTAATCGCTGAATCAGTTCCACTGGTAAGTCGTAGATAAGCATCTTGGACTTTATCAAGTGGTACTATATCCGAAACATATTTTAAAACATCAATTTTTTTATTGGCTATTAAATCAATACAAGCCTTAAATTCATTATAGGTATAAGCAATTGCCCCTTGGACTACTAATTCCTTCATAACAGCCATTACTGTATAAGTTGGAACCATATCACTAGCAACACCCACTAAAACGACAATTCCCCCTGGTTTTACTAAAGATAATGCTGAATTAACCGCAGCACTATTGCCAACACACTCAATAACTACATCAAAACCACCCTTAGTTTTGGCCATTAACTTTTCATTTAATTTATCATCGGTTGCTAAGAAAAATTCATCGGCCACTTTTAAATCAACAGCCTTTTTTCCCCGAGCAGCATTAGTTTCGGTTACGGCTACATAACTGGCCCCTTCCATGTGCGCAAATTCCGCCGCCGCCATACCAATGATTCCAGCCCCAATAACTAAAACATCATCACCAACGGCAATTCTGCCTAAATGAGCCGCGTGGAGTCCCACCGCCATTGGTTCCACCATCGCTGCTTCTTCATCTTTAATATTATCTGGCAATTTAATAACCATATCACTGCGAATCGCAATTTTACTCGTAAGTCCACCGGGATTATCTATTGATAAGCCAACGGCTTGATCCCACGTCTTAGCGCAGAATTGAACATTTCCATTACTACAAGCCTCACATTCACCACATGGTGATATCGGTAAAGCCGTTACACGATCACCTTTAACCAAATCAAGACGATCACCCGGATCAACAACAACTCCTGCCAGTTCATGGCCCATTACTAAACCTTTGGGATTACCATTAACCCAGTAATGAATATCAGAACCACATATACCACATTTTTTTACTTCAATAATTACTTTCGAACCATCTTTAACTGGTTCATCTATTTCTTTTATTTCCAATTGTTTGACATCTTTAATGGCTACAGCCCTCATATATATCATCCTCCTCGTATTATACCAATTATAACACAAATTTTTATTTATTTAATAACTTAACAAAATCTATTTACATAATGTTGTCAGCATATTATAATTATTGCGGAGGAAAAAAATGATAACAGTAAAAAATGTAACAAAAAAATTTATTAAAACCACCAAAAAACAAGAAAAACAAGAATTTACGGCTGTTGATAATTTGTCGTTCGACGTCAAAGAAGGCGAAATATTAGGAATTCTTGGTCCCAATGGCGCCGGCAAAACAACACTTTTACGAATGATCGCTGGCATAATGCTACCTAATAGTGGAAACACAACAATTGATAATTTAACTTATGCCGAAAATGAAACTGACATCAAAAAAATGCTTGCTTATTTATCGGGAAATACCAAAATATATGAAACTTTATCGCCTTATGAATTACTTAAAATGTGTGCTGAAATCTATGATGTACCCAATACGGAAATTGCCAAACGCATCAAAGAAATAAGTCAAATACTAAATATGGATTCTTTTCTTTACAATCGGATTGAAAAGTTATCGACAGGTCAAACGCAAAGAGTTAACATTGCTAGATGTCTAATTCACAATCCTAAATATTACATTTTAGATGAAGCCACCAGTGGTCTTGACATTATAACTAGTCAAATAATATTAGATTTTATCAAAGATGAAAAGAAACGCGGCAAAACGATTCTCTATTCTACCCATTACATGGAAGAAGCCGAAAATATCTGTGATATGATCATTATGATTAATAAAGGACAGATTATTGCCACTGGAAGTCCTGATAAAATAAAAAAAGAAACGAAGACAACTAATTTACGGGATGCTTTCTTCAGTTTAGTAGGTGAAACTCATGAATAAAACATTTTTAATATTAAAAAAGGAATTACGCGAATTATTCCGTGATAAAAAATCATTAGCCATGATGCTTATAATTCCCATATTTATTCCCTTAATTATTATTGGTATGTCAGCTCTATTTGAATCCCAAACTGATGTTGATGTTAGTACTTATAATAAAATTGGTTTCAACTATGAATTAAGTCCTGAAGAAATAACTATTTTAGAATCTCTTGATATCGACTACCAAATTGCTGATACTAATGATCTTGAAACATCTTTTGCTGACCAGGAAATAAATAGTTACATTACTAAGGATGGAAACAATTACATCATCAATTATGATGAGGCTAATGTTGAAAGTTCTTATGCGGCAGAATTAGCCAAGAATTATTTAGAAAGTTATAAAAGTGTTTTAGAAAATAATTACTTAGCCAGCAATAATATCGATACTACTCTTTTTAACAATCTATTAACTTACGAACAAAAAAGTATTGAACAACAAAATTTTTATGCTAATTATATTGTTAATTATGGTTTTCTATTTATCCTTATGGCTATAACTGTATCAGCAACTTATCCCGCAACTGATGCAACCGCTGGCGAAAAAGAACGGGGGACTTTGGAAACTTTATTAACATTTCCAATTAAAAGTAAAGATATAATTGTTGGAAAACTATTAAGTGTTACAATTTCTTCAATAATCACTGGCATTCTTAGTTTAATTCTTGCTGTGCTAGCAATATTCTATGTAGGTAATACTTATGATATTTATGAAGGTGTTACCCTAATTAATAGTAGTATTATCATTTGTTCTTTAATAATTATTATTGCTTATTCAATTATGATTAGTGGTTTATGTATTGCTGTTGCTAGCATGTCCAAAACATTTAAAGAAGCCCAAAGTGCTTTAACACCATTAACATTTATCTCATTTTTCCCAGGCATGATAGTGTTTCTAATTAATATTCCCAACAATGCTTTACTTTCAATTATTCCTTTCATCAACTTTAGTATGAACTTTACCGATGTTGCTAATGGAAATATTAACATTTTATACTTAACATTAATGTTTATATCAACTATACTAATAATTGTTTTAGTAATATATTATATAATTAAACAATACAAATCAGAAAAAGTATTATTCAGCAATTAAAAGATATTCTCATTTTTAAAAGAATATCTTTTTTTATCCTACAATGCTAATACCTCTTCTTTAGTTAATTTAACACATTTCACAATAGTATCAATATCAATACCACTACTTTTCATATTTGTTGCTATTTCTTTTTTTTCAGTATCTATTCCCTTCTTAATTTCACTCTTCATTTGGGTTTTCATTTCAGTTTTCTTTTTTTCAATTTCCTTTTCCATTTCAGCCTTTTCTTTTTCCATTTCAGTTTTCATTTCCCTAATTGCATATCGTTTCCAACCTTCAAACTCATTTTCTAATTCCCTTTTATATCCTGGACTCATATAAAGTATACCATAACTTGCATTTTTCCTTACATTATCAACAGCCATTAAAATCTCATCTCCCTCTATAAATTTTTCTATAACCGCACTATTTTCTCTAGTCATTATTAAATAGGTTAAATACTTTTCAAATTTACTTAATGTAACTTTATTATACCAAAGCATCTTACTATTTTCAAGATAAACATCTATACATTCTTCAATTCGCAAAATTTAAATAATTGAAAAAGCACCAACAAATACTGTATAATTAATATATAGTAGAAAGTTGGTG
>CALVVK010000024.1 GCA_944363825.1 uncultured Bacilli bacterium
GAACAAAAAAATAAGTAGGGTGGCGACCATCCGAAAATGGTCTACGGAGAACCCAAAGGGTTCTGTGAAGTAGAAATATTCTTGTAGTGATGCAAGGTTAGTCAAACTTGTTTGATTTTTGTTCTTGTTAACTATGTATGGTTAATAGTATTTGTTTTTTTTCTTTATAATTATTAATAGTAGTAGACTTACTTCGACAGATATTTCATTAATTATAGTTTATACTACTTGGTGAGGATGTGTTTGAATATGGAAAAAGTAAACGAAAAGAAAGTGTTAGTATTATCATTTATTGCAGTTACTTTATTAATACTTGTTGTTGTGGGAGCAACATATGCTTACTTTCAAGCAACAAGTAGTGGGGAAGGAACTATAAATACTAATATTAGTTCTAATACCGTTGATAATTTATCATTTAATATTGGTAATGCGATTAGTATTTCGGCAACCGAAGAAAATTTTGGAGAAGATATGCCAAGTTTATCAGGTAGTACGCAAGCCAGTGCCACATTAACTGCCAATAACTATACTAATAATGCTACTAGAAATTATTATGTCTATTTAAATATAGATACTAATAACTTTGTTTATACAACAGATACAGAAGAAACAGAATTGTTTTTGAGTATAACTGATCCTCTAGGTAATCCTGTAACCAGTATTGCAGGGCTTACACCAGTGGTAGTTGATGGTATGTCTGGTTTTGATATTACCACAAAAACAGGATTAATAACCATTGCTAATAATTATGAAATAACAACAACTAGTACGACAACTCAAGAATGGAACATAACCGTAACATTTGTTAATCTTGATAGTGATCAACAAGAAAATACTGAAAAAAGTTTTAATGCGACATTAATAATGCAAGAAAATGCGCCGATTAGTATTAGTAATGTAACGACAAGTAGTATAACTACTGATAGTATTACATTAAATGTTGAAGCAACAAGTGAAAACCCAATAACTAACTATTATTATGCCATAGGTAATGAAGATTTTGTTGAAAGTACCAGTAATACCTATACATTTAATAATTTAGATGCTGATAGCGAATATACATTTAGGGTATATGCAGTAGATAATGTCGGATATCAAAGTGCAGTTTATAATATAAATGTAGCAACAGAACCAATAAGGTTATTTGCCGATTATATTAAAAATACATTATATACAGGAACTGATGGGGATAATGGAATATATTACCACGATGGTGTTGGTAGTTATACCAATGTAGCACAGGAAGCCGGGGATAATTCATATCGTTATGCAGGGGCAAATCCTAATAATTATGTCTGTTTTGGAAGTGATGCAGCAAGTTGTCCAAATGATAATTTATATCGGATAATAGGAGTATTTGGAGATCAAGTAAAATTAATAAAAAATACAAGTATAGGAAATTATCTTTGGAGTGGATTATATTCAAATCAAAGTAATGTATGGAGTAATAGTACATTAAATACAGGAACATTAAATGGAACATATTTAAATGGCTTAGGAACAACGTGGAGCGATATGATAGAAACGACTTCATGGAAAGTAGGAGGAGGACATTATAGTTATTTGCAAAACGGAACACCAAAAACAGCATATAACTATGAATTAGGAAGTAATAGTTCGAGCACAACATACAGTGCGAAAATAGGATTAATGTATGTTAGTGATTATGGATACGCAGCAAGTCCAGCCAACTGGACAACAACATTAGTTAATTATAATAATTCAACAAATACATCAAATAACTGGTTATATTTAGGTTCAAATGACTGGACAATTTCCCGCGATTCGGATTATACGAACGGTGCGTTCCTCGTGATTACTACAGGCGGTGTGAACGTCTACGGCGTCGGCAGCGGCTTCAGCTTCGGCGTGCGCCCGTCTTTTTATCTGAAGTCCAATGTTGTTATAACTTCAGGTGATGGGACCTCGACAAACCCTTATCGGTTATCTGTCCAATAATATTATCTGTTCAAACAGATAATACAGGGTTGCATTATAATCCAATAAAAAACTCTAATGAAATGAAACTTCATTAGAGTTTTTTAACTACATTTTGCGGTATAAACCGATAGCCTTACCAAGAATTGTTACATTAGGAAATATAAGTGGTTCCATTTTATCATTTTCTGGTTGTAATCTAATATGATCTTTTTCTTTGTAAAAAGTTTTTAGTGTTACTTCATTTTCATCAGTCATCGCTACAACAATATCCCCATTTTTAGCATCTTTTTGTCTTTTAACAATTACATAATCATTATCATAAATACCTTTATTTATCATCGATTCCCCACTAACGTGAAGGGTAAAGACTTCACCACTTTTCGGTATTAATGCTGCTGGCAAATCAAAGTATTCATCAGGTTGCTCAATCGCCGTTATGGGATTACCAGCCGTGATTTTTCCCAGTAAAGGAACTTTTACTACATCTTCATCCTTTTCTAAATATTCATTGTCTACTAATAATTCAATTGTTCTAAATTTGTTATTGGTTGTTTTAAGATAACCATTCTTTTCTAAGTTTTTAACATGAACAAACACAGTCGCCGGACTACTTAAACCAACTCCTGCACATATTTCTCTAATTGCTGGGGGATAGCCATGTTCTGCTGAATATTTCTTAATATAATTTAAAATATCTTCTTGTCTTGGCGTTATTTTCTTATCCATAATTTACCTCCTATAAACATTTTACAACATAATATGTCAAAAGTCAAACATTTGTTTAAACTTATTATTGACACAAACAAATATTCGTGATAAATTATTTTCAGAAAGAAGGTATTATGATGTTAAATGTTTTAAAAAAGTATAGTGGAGTATTATTTTTTTACTTAGTTATTATTGGGATGATTTTACTTATTAATGCCCGGTTTAATTATCTAAATAACCAAGATGATGTTGTAACTTATGCGATAAATAACT
Source organism: uncultured Bacilli bacterium (assembly GCA_944363825.1). Taxonomy (GTDB): domain Bacteria; phylum Bacillota_I; class Bacilli_A; order RF39; family UBA660; genus Onthocola_B. The sequence goes on from CALVVK010000024.1 coordinate 2,923, forward strand.
AGTATTTTGCTAGATTTTCTTTCTTGATTATAGTATAATTTATATAGGAGATAACTATGGGAAAGAAAATCTTGATAATATATGCCCCATATGGCTCAGGGCACAAATCAATTGCCGATAAGATAAATAATTATTTCATCGAAAATAGTGATTTTGAAATAAAAGTTTTGGATGTCGCCAAGTATTCTAATCTTTTAGGTAAAATAAGTATTAAATTATTTGATATGACTATTAAACATAGTTTTCATAAAACTTTTAGTTTTATTTATGATTTGGCTGATAATAGACTCGCTAGTTTAAGTCAAATGAAATTAGTTAAGAAATTATTTGATAATCAAAAATTACGTGATGAAATAGTAGAATTCAATCCCGATTTAACAATTTCTACCCACTTTTTCGGGGGTAATATTGTTTCTTATTATAATAAAATTGGTCTTACTAATTCGCTTATAATGACTGTTATTACCGATTATATATCCCACAGTTACTGGCGTAAAGATCATCAAAGCCAAGATGCTTTTATAGTTGCTAATGATATTGTCAAATATCAAATGATGAAAAAGGGAATCGATGGTAAGAAAATATATGCTTTTGGCCTTCCATTTGATCGCAAAAAGATGGAAATGATTTCTAGTAAGGAAGAAACATATTTTAAATACAATATTGATGCTACCCGGAAGACTTATTTATTCTTCGGGGGTGGGGCAATGGGTTCAATGGCTAGTTTTGATTATTTGAAAATCTTAATTAAAGGTGATTTCCCAATTAATATAATATTTATTAGTGGTAAAAATCAAAAGTTAGAAGAAAAAGTTAAAAGTTATGTTCGTAAGAAACAAGTTAAAAATGTCAAAGTATTAGGTTTTGTTAAGGATGTTTATAGTTTACTTAATATTAGTGATGTTGTCATATCTAAACCAGGGGGAGCCACTTTAACGGAATGTATCGACATGCGAGTGCCTTTGATATTAATACCTGGTAATGGTGGCCCAGAAAAATATAATGCCAAATTTATTAGTCATAAAAAATATGGTTGCAAAGTTATTAGTAAATTAGGTTTATATCGGATGGTTAAAAAAACGGTGAAAAATCCTAAAATGCTGGAAAAATGGCGTGAAAATATGGAAAAAAATGCGAAGAATGAATCAACACAAAAGATTTTAGAATTAACCCAAAAAATGTTAAATGCTAAAAAATAACTAAAAAAGATGATAATTTGCCCTAATTATCATCTTAATTTTTTTTATGGCGTCCCCGAATGGAATCGAACCATCACTCTAACCCTTAGGAGGGGCTTGTTTTATCCATTAAACTACGGGGACTTACCAATATATTACCACAAGTTAGTAATATTTACTAGTCATTACGTTCGATAAATAATTGAAATACTTCTACATTAAGAGCATAAGCAATCTTGGCGATTTTTTCCAAAGATGGATTATGTTGTCCTCGTTCAATTCTCCCAATATAATTAGGACTTACATCTAAAATTTCCGCCAGTTTTTCTTGTGTCAGTCTATTTTTATAGCGATAAAATTTTATATTTTTACCCAAGATAATTTTTAAGTCCATCATATCACCCATAGTTACTATAAAGTATTTATCTAATCGTGTCAACAATATGTAAAGATGAATTGTAAAACAGTTGACTATTAAAAAATAGATGTTTTATAATGAACTTAGGCTAGAAAACCTAGTTTAAGGAGGGAAAAAATGTTAAAAACCAAAGTTGGTTATAGTGAAAATGTTAATGCTTATGCATCAGGTGTTGAAACAGCAACAATGGCAAATGTTATATCTAATCCCCAAGTTGGATTATTATTTACCAGTTGCGTTCAAGACCAAAATGAAATTATGAAAGGAGTTAAAAGTGTTTTAGGTGATGTCCCAATCATTGGTTGTACTTCATCGGCAGCTCTTTGTACCCAAGATGGTTATTTGAATAAAGAAACCGGCTATTCGGGCATGATGCTTTTTGGTGGTGATGCCAAAGTAGTTGTTGCTGGTTCGAAGAAGACAGACGAATCTCCTAGAGAAATAGGTCGGAGAATTGCTAAAGAAGCAACTGCTAAATATAAGGGCGATAAAAAACCAGATTTCTTCTTTATGAGTGCTAGTCCTGCTAATGAAGAAGAGTATTTAAAAGGTATTGGAGATGTCATTGGTGATGTTCCTGTATTTGGTGGTTCAGCGGCTGATAATACCGTCGAAGGCAAATGGAGTTTACTTAATGATGGCGAAACATTTAATGATGGTTGTGTTATTGCCATATTCTACAATGCTGGTAAAATGGCCAATATTTATACGGGAGCCTATCATGAAACCGATAATGCTGGTATAATTACTAAAATTTCTGGCAGTAGAACTTTAGTAGAAATCGATCATGAACCAGCCTTGAAAAAATATGCGGAATGGACTAACCAAAAAGTTGAAGACTTAATGGGAGGTAATTTGCTTACTGCCACAATTACTGCTCCTCTTGGAGTAAAAGATCCAATTGGTAAAGTTCTAGCAGTTCGGCATCCAATGGCTGGTAATGAAGATTTATCAATGAATATTGGGGCAGATTTGGCTTTAAATACCGCAGTCATTCAATTAACAAATACCCCAGAAGGCATACTTAAAGCTAATGAAGAAACAATTAAAGAAGTAAATGCTTTAATGGCTGGTGATATAGAATCTTACTTCTTAGTTCATTGTGGTGGCCGCCGTTTAGGTTTAGCCCTTGCCAATATCGAAGATAAAATCTATCCGGAAGTTAAAAAGATAATTCCTGATAAAGAATTTTTGATGGTCTTTACTTTTGGAGAATATGGTCGCGGTGATCACTCATCAAATACTGTCGGTGGATTATCACTTTCTTACACCGCTTTTGGTGAATAGAATTTATTAGAATAGAAAGGATGAATTGATGAAAAGTTTAATAGGAAATACTTGGAGAGATTCTAGCGATGGCAAAGTAATAGAAGTTATGAACCCTGCTACTAATACTTTGGTAGATACTGTTCCAAGTCTAACTAAAGAAGATGTTGAAGAAGCAATAAAATATGCCCATGAACATCAAAAAGAATGGGAATCTTTATCAGTTGTTGCTAGATGTGAAATACTATCTAAATTCGCTATGTTAGTGGAAGAAAACAAAGATGAACTGGCTAAATTGCTTTCCGATGAAACTGGAAAACCAATTAAAGAGGCTTATAATGAAATTGCTAATATCCAAATTGGGGTACCGGCTTATGTTGAAAAAGTTAAACATGAATATGGAAATATCATTTATCGTGGGACTGAAAAAGGTCAAGAAAACACGATCCAATATACTATTCAACAACCACTTGGAGTAGTTGTTGCTATTATTCCATTTAATTTTCCAAGTGATATTTTCATAAATAAAGTACCACCAGCACTTTTAATGGGTAATGCAGTAATTCTTAAACCAGCCAGTGCTAATCCTCTTACTTTAACTCGTTATGTCGAATTACTAGTCGAAGCGGGTGTTCCAGCGGGAATTATTTCCGTAGTTCATGGTTCTGGTAGTGTGGTTGGGACAACTTTAACAAGTAGCAAGTTAGTAGATATGGTAAGTCTTACTGGTTCTCCTGCCGCCGGCATTGATGCTGCTAAAAATTGTGCGGAACATTGTGCTCATAGTTCTCTTGAACTAGGAGGAAATGATGCCTTCATTATCTGTGCGGATGGGGATATTGACCTAGCCGTCGAAGAAACAGTGTGGGGCAGGCTTTATAATACTGGTCAAGTATGTTGTGCTAGTAAAAGATTTTTAGTCGAAAATTCAGTAAAAGATGAATTTATCAATAAAATGGTGGCTAAAATTAAAACTTTAAAAGTTGGTATGCCCAATGAAGCAGATACTGATATTGGTTGCCTAATTAGTGAAGATGCCGCGATTGAAGTCGAAAAACAAGTAAATAAAACCGTTGCTGAAGGTGCCAAAATTGTTTATGGTGGTCGTCGCAAAGGGGCTTTCTATGAACCAACTATTCTTGATAATGTGACTCGGGATATGGAAGTGGCCAAAGATATGGAAATATTTGGTCCAGTAATTCCAGTCATCGGTTTTGATACTATTGAAGAAGCAGTAGAAATTGCAAACGGGTCAATTTATGGTTTATCGGGGGCTATTGTAACTCGGGATTTCAATAAGGCAATTAAGGTAAGTGAGCAAATGGAATGCGGCGGATTTGTTATCAATGGTGCTAGTTTCTTTAGATCATTTGAACAACCTTTCGGGGGCTGGAAATACTCTGGTATTGGTAACGAAGGAATCATGACAACCCTAAAAGAAATGTCAAGAACCAAAACAGTAATTTTGAAAAACATTACAAAATAATATAAAGAGCAAGTACCTGCTTGCTCTTTAAAAATCAAGGAGGAATTTTATGTTTAATTATAAAGGAAGAGTAGTAGTAATGACTGGAGCATCTTCCGGTCTAGGTAAACAAATGGCTAGAGGATTTGCTAGCCAAGGAGCGACACTCGTTTTAATGGCAAGAAGAATTGAAAGACTAGAAGATTTTGCTAAAGAACTTGAAGGTATGGGAGTTACCTCATTTCCCGTAAAATGTGATGTAACAAATGTAGCAGAAGTAAATGCGGCCGCCAAAGTTGTGGAAGAAAAATTTGGTAAAGTGGATTGTTTAGTCAATTGTGCAGGTAGTGCCAAAAATAATGGCGTACTTAATATGACTGATGAAGAATGGCAATTTACTATTGATACTGATATGAATAGTGTCTTCTATGTCACTAGAGCATTTGCTAATATCATGAAGAAAAATAATTATGGCCGAATTATCAATATTGCCTCAATGTATGGCATGGTTGGTAATATGGCTATGGATACAGTTGCCTATCATACCAGTAAAGGTGGTGTAGTTAATTTCACTCGCGCTGTTGCAGCCGAACTTGCTAAATATGGTATTACTTGTAATGCCATATGTCCTGGCTACTTTGATACGGAACTTACCCATGAAACACTTATAACCGATGAATTTACGGCTTATATGAAATCTACCGTGCCCGTTGGCAGATATGGCCATGAAGGTGAACTTAATGCTGGTGCAATTTTCTTAGGTAGCGAAGAAGCCAGTTATGTCACGGGGGTAATATTACCAATCGACGGCGGCTATACTTGTGTATAAAACGTGATTTAAAACTAGCATTTTTATTAAATGCTGGTTTTTTTTGCGTCCAAAAAAATAGATTTTTGTTTCTAAAGATGATATAATCAATTTATGAAAAAGTGGGAACACCAAGAATATTAGGAGTTAATGCATGAAAATATTAAGTTATAAAGAAGAAAGTCTATTAGATATTGAAGATTTAAAAAAATATTATCAATCTTTAAAAGCGTATTTAGTCTCTAAAAAATTTAATGTCGCGAAATCTACTTATTTACATATTTGTGAAAGTCTAAATTATAAAAAGGTAAGAAAAGTCATTGATACTAAAAAAGGTTATGACTTATATATTTATGGTATAGAAAATATTCCAAGTGGGCCTGTAATTTTTGCTTCTACCCACCAGGATTATAATGATCATTTTAATGTTGTTTTATCTATTCCTGAACATATAATTATCCTTAATACCAAAAATGTTACTTTGAAATTTAAGTTATTAATGGCAGTTAATGGTATAGTTTATGTTGATAGAACATCAGACTTAAGTCGATTTAACTCAAAAATAGAACTTATGCATTATTTGGCACAAAATAAAAGTGTAGTTGTTTTTCCTGAGGCAACATTTAATTGTTCTCCTAATAAACTGCATCTTCCTTTGCATAAAGGTGTTATTGATATAGCCAAAAAAATGCAAGTTCCAATAGTTCCTTTAATTCAAGAATATACATATGATGAGCAAGATGCTACTATTAAAAATGTAATTAGTTGCGATGTTGCATTTGGAAAGCCAATTTACGTTAGTTATCAAGATTCCAAAGATGAAAAGATAAATGAATTATCGGCAGCGTTTTCTACAATAAGGTGGAATTTAATTGAAAAAAAGGGTGATTTTCAGCGGGTAAATATTAGTATTCAAGAATATATAAATTATGTTTTATCCCGAATTGATGGTTGGAGCAAGACCAAAGTTAGCATTGATGATGAACGCCAGATGATTTACGGAGTTAGTGATGATTTTTATTTGTTTCATCATGCTAATGATATACCATTTGATGAACATGGATTATTACCCACCCAAGAAGTAATAAAATTGAATGCTATTTATTCAAAAAACTTGTCAAATATTTGCTTAGATCGTGATGGCAATATAATAAATGCCGATGATGTTTTAAGTCTTGCTCGAAAACGAAATTAAAAAAAGGTGATCAAAAAAGTATAAATAAGTTAAGTTATGTAGTTATATTAAGAAAGGAGTTTTGGATTAATGCAAGAAAATTTAAAACCGTCGGAAGAAAAAAGATGGGAAAAATACTACCCAGAAGATGCAAAAAAATTTAGTTTTCCAAAGATGAAAACTTATGATTTAGTATATGAAGAAAACAGAAATCGCAAAGATAATGTTGCTTTAGAATATGAAGGAACTAATATTAGTTATGGAGAATTTTTTGATAAAGTAGAAGAAAAAACTGAGTTTTTTCAAAAAAAGGTTCAAGCAAATGATATTGTTACTTTTTCTATGTTAATGAGTCCCGAATTTGTATACGATTGGTATGCATTAGGAAGATTAAATGCTGTAAGTAATTTAATTGATCCCAGGACTAGTGCTGATGGTATAAAAAAATATATAAAAGAAGCCGAATCAAAAATTGTTATTAATACGGATATTTTTACCCCAAAATTAAAAGAAGCAATTGAAAATAATGCTATTTCCATAGTTAATTATTCTCTTAAAGATAGTGCTACTAAAATGCCTTTTGTATTAGGAGGAATTTCCCTTGTTACAGGTATTTATAGTGATATATTAGCCAAAAAAGATAAACGTTTTATAAAATATAATGGATTTGAATCCCAAGATGTTTTAAAGATGCCCAATTACCAAGAAAATCAACCATTGACTATTGTTCATACCGGTGGAACTACGGGTATGCCAAAAGGTGTTGTTTTATCTCATGATAACTATAATGCTATGGCATATGAATATATAAAGTCGGGAATTGGCTTTGCTCCGAACGACCGTTTTTTACTCATTATGCCTCCTTGGATTTCTTATGGTAGTGGGATGCTTCATATGAGTCTAGTTGCGGGGATGAAAGCAACAATTATATCGAAATTAGATTCCAGGAAGATGCCTAATTATTTAGTTAAATATCATCCCCAATGGTTTGCTGGGGTTCCAGCACATTATCGAATAATAAATGGTAGTAAATTAATAGCCAAAGAAGGTATAAATTATTTAAAGGGCAGTGCTGTTGGGGGCGATGCCATGAGTCCTGAACTATTTTTAGAAAGCGAAGCATTCTTAAAAGAAAATGGGGCTAGTAAAGGCGTTTATCCTGGATATGCATCAACTGAGGTTACATCAGCATTTGCAGTTCGGCAATTAGAACCATATAAGCCAGGAAGTGTTGGTATTCCTCTACCGGGATGTACTGTGGGAATATTTGAATTTGATGAAGAAAATGGAAAAACTTTAGATAATGAACTTTCTTATAATAAACGGGGCGAAATATGTTTTAAAACTCCTAATCAAATGCTTGGTTATTTTAAAAATCCGGAACTTACCAATAACGTATTAAAAAAACATAAAGATGGTTCTATTTGGGTTCATAGCGGCGACTTAGGTTTTATTGATGAAGATGGCATTTTATTTGTCGATGGCCGAATCAAAGAAATGATTACAAGATATGATGGCTTTAAAATATATCCATCAGTTATTGAGAAGGCTATTAACCACCATAAAGCTGTGCTATCTTGTAAAACTATCGGTGTGCCAGATAATATTCATGGAATTGGCAGTTTTGCTAAAACATATATAGTTTTAAATGAAGAATACAAACATCAAGAAAAAGAAATATTAAAAGAAATAAAAGAAATGTGTGAACATTTACTACCTAGTTATTATACTGAACAAGCAGAATATGAAACTATTGCTAAGCTACCACTTACAGCAGTAGGTAAAGTAGATTTTAAAACTTTACAGGAATTAAATAAAACAAGTAATTTAAAAAGAACATTAAAAAGGAGAAGTTGATTTTGTGATTATTGGCGTTTCAATATTAATCATTAGTTTTCTTTATTTATTATTAACAGGAATTATGTATTATTCTAAACAAAGAATAAATAATCGAGAAAATAAATTATATAATAATTTAATTATTACATCATTTTTAGGTATTGTCTTAGAACTTAGTTGTATCTTAATTGTTCCTTTTAAAGAAAACTTACCACTATTAAATGAAATAGTGAACCGTTTATTTTTATTATATATATTAACTTGGATATTTTTATTCACAAAATATATATTTTATATATCCTTTAATAACAAGAAAAAATTATCTTTATTCATTCAAAATAATAAAAAGTCACTAAATATAATTTTAAATATTTTACTCATTATTTGGGCTATTTGTTTAATAATTTTACCATTAAATTATTATTATGATGGTTTCTATGTTTATTCATATGGAATTGCTACAAACTTTTTATATTTAATTAATGTTTATTTAATAGTTATTTGGATAATTTGTTTAATTTTAAATATAAAAGAAGTTGGCTACAAAAAATATATTCCTTTATTTACCTTTATACTTGGGGCTATAATTAATTTAATAGTTCGAGAAATTAATCCCGGAATTCTTTTAATTACTGTTACGCAAACATTTATCACTATAATGATGTATTATACAATTGAAAATCCTGATGTAAAGATGTTAAATGAACTTAATTTAGCCAAAGACCAAGCCGAAAAATCTAACCGCGCCAAATCAGAGTTTTTAACCAGTGTATCGCATGAAATAAGAACTCCTTTAAATGCTATCGTGGGCTTTTCTGAGCTTATTGAAAGTTCTGCAACATTAAAAGAAGCCAAAGAAAACAGTAAAGAAATAATTGTGGCATCTAATACTCTTTTAACTATGCTTTCCAATGTAATAGATATTGCTAATGTCGATATTGATGAAGTGAATGTCAATGAAAAGTTATATGAAGTAAAATGGGAATTTAATAATTTAGGTAAATTATTTCAAACTAAATTAAAAGAAAAAAACTTAAAATTAAATATTGTTATTGCTACTCCTAAATATTTAATTGGGGATATTACCAAAATAAAAAGAATAGTAGTTAATTTACTTGATAATGCTATAAAATATACCGAAAAAGGTAGTATTACAATTAATGTAAAATCTCTGGTTAAAGACGATAAATGCCATTTAGAAATCATAATTAAAGATACTGGTGTAGGTATGGATGAGTATGTCAAGAATCATTTATTTGAAAATTTTATTCGTTCTGAAGATTATAAAGATAGTGATAAATCAGGTTTAGGCTTAGGTTTAGCCCTTACCAAAAAGTTAGTTGATATAATGGGAGGTTCAATAACTGTGAACTCATCAAAAAAAGGCTCAATTTTTAAAGTAAAATTGCAACAGAAAGTAGGTAAGAAATGATAGCATTAATAGTAGATGATAATTTGATTAATTTAAAAGTGGCTGAAAAATTAATTTCCCGTCAAGGGGTTCTAGTCAAAACTGTCCTAAGTGGGCAGGAATGTTTAGATGAAGTGGCCAAAAATACTTATGATATTATTTTTATGGATATTATGATGCCGGAGATGGATGGGGTAGAGACATTTACCAAACTAAAAGAAATGAAAGGTTTTAATACCCCAGTAGTGGCTCTTACCGCCGATGTTGTTAGTGGGGCCAAAGAAAAGTATTTAGGTCTAGGCTTTATGGGTTATATTCCTAAACCTATAGATATAAATTTATTAAAAGAAATATTAAGTAAGGTAAATAATAATAAAAAAATTTATTAATTAGAAAACCATTTTGGCTTATCCAAAATGGTTTTAATATTCAGTTACATGCATATCAATATATTCTTCTAATGTTAGATCATTTTCATAAATTATTTTAGCGGCATCCATACCCACATATCTAATGTGCCAATTTTCAAATTGGTATCCGGTTATATCTGTTTTATCTTCCGGAAATCTTATAATAAATCCCCACCGATAAGCATTATTACTAAGCCATTCATAATCTTCATCAGTAAGTCTTATGCCATCCCCTAAAGCCGTATTTTTTAAGTCGATGGCTAGCCCCGTTTGATGTTCCGAATAACCTGGTCTTGCCGAATATGTATCTGCTGCAGCAACTCCATCACTAGCAACATAATTATTGTATAATGTTGCTTGGAAACTATACCCCCGATAAGCGGTTGTTGGCATAAAATCAATTCCGGCTTCTTCTGCTGCAGCCTTTTGGAGTTCTAAAAACGGTTCTTTAATAATTCCTCTAACTGGAACATTATTTCCATAATAACCATCTAAATAGGCTAAGTCATCTGGTTCATAACCCTTTGGTAAATAGTTGTATTTATTAACTAAAACAAGTATGGAATTAGGATCATCTACTTCTAAAGTATCCGTATAAACTGGTAGATCCAAATTGATATTGACATAAGTTACAACATCTTCATAATTATAATTATTATCTTCATAATAATCATTATAACGATCTATTTTACTGACATCAAAATTTTTATATTCATAATAATTACTAATATCAATATAATCAATATTTTCTAATTTCTCAATATTAGTATCACTTAAATTAAAAATATAATTAATTTCACTACCACTATATCCCTTAGGTAAAAAGGTTGTTAAAACATTAGCAAAATTACCTTGATCCCTAAATTCAATATCTTTATATTCCTCTAAATAATTTTCGTTATAAATGTTATTAAGTAAAACATACTCTAAAGTTTTCGAATAATTATCATCAGAAATATTATTTTCTTGCATTAATTTTTCGACCTCACTAGATACTGTAGTCTTGTTTAATATTTTATCATAAATAAAATAACAACTTATACCTATTATAATTAATAATATGATACTTAATATTAACTTAAAACTTCTTTTTATTTTCTTACCTTTAGCCATATATTATCACCAATATAGATTATATCATATTTCCAGGTATTGTGAAAAAAATATTATTCATTAGAAAAAGGTGCAACTTTAAAGAATTATTCGTTAGAAAAAAGTGTAATTATGGAGTAATATTCGTTAGAAAAAGGTGAAAAGTAAAACTAAATGGTTATAATTAAATAGTAAATTTATAAATTTATGCTAGTATACAATAGTCAAAAAAGTTTTTTTGCTATATAATATAGTTAACGTTATTTTATTAATAAAGGAGAGATTATTATGTTTGAATACATGGGTGATAGAATAAGTAAAGCCTTAAAAAATATTAGAGGGTTAGGTAAGATTACGGAAGATAATATTGCTGATGCCATGCGGGAAATTAGAATGGCTCTTTTGGAAGCAGATGTCAATTATCAAGTAGTTAAGGAATTTGTGGCTTCTGTTAAAGAAAAAGCATTAAATGCTGAGGTAGAAAAGAGCCTAAAACCTGATGAATTATTCCTAAAAATTGTTAAAGATGAGTTAGTAGACTTGCTTGGTGGTGATTATGTTCCTCTAGAAGTTAATAAAAAACCGACGATTTTAATGCTGGTTGGCTTGCAAGGTAGTGGAAAGACTACAACAGCTGGGAAACTGGCTAATTATTTAAGGAAGAAACATAATAAAAAACCACTTCTTATTGCGGCGGATATCTACCGTCCTGCAGCGATTGATCAACTTAAAACAATTGGTAAGGAATTAAATGTTCCTGTATTTAGTGAAGATAAACAAGTAGTTGAAATAGTTCAAGACGGTATTAATTATGCGCATGAAAATAATCTTGATTATATAATCATCGATACCGCCGGAAGACTCCAAATAGATGAAGCGTTAATGCAAGAATTAAAAGATATCGATGCCACAGTTCATCCGCACGAAAAGATACTCGTAATCGATGGATCAATGGGGCAAGATGCCATTAATGTTATCACCGGTTTTAATAATTCTCTAGAATTAACAGGTTGTATTTTGACTAAACTCGATGGTAATACTAAGGGTGGGGTGGCTTTATCAGTTAGACACTTAACACATATTCCGATTAAGTTTGTTGGTAATTCCGAAAAAATGGATGGTTTGTCCGAGTTTTACCCTGAAAGAATGGCCGAAAGAATCCTCGATATGGGAGATATCCTAGAAATTGTTTCCAAAGTTGAAGATGTCATCGATGAGGATGAGGCTAAAAGACAAGCAATCAAGATGAAAAAAGGTACCTTTGACCTAGAAGATTTCTTAACTACATTAAAACAAATAAAAAAACTAGGTCCCCTAGAAAATATTTTAAAAATGCTTCCACAAGCCCGAAAAATGGGACTTAATAATGTATCAATCGATCCGAAAAATCTTGCCCATATTGAGGCCATCATCCAGTCGATGACTAAGGAAGAGCGAAGACATCCCGAAATATTAAAAGCAACTAGAAAACAAAGAATTGCCAAAGGTAGTGGGCGCAGTGTTGAAGAAGTAAATAGATTACTAAAACAATTTGAAACAATGAAAGATATGATGAAAAAAATAAATAGTGGTAATTTAAAAATGCCTTTTTAAAAAGAGATTTAATTCTCTTTTTTAATATTTACCTCAAAACTTGGAAGTGAAATACCCCAAAAGTTGGAAGTGAAACAAATAAAAGCAGAGGATTAACGAATTAATCCTCTTTTAACATGTGCATCATAACTACTTAAATTATCACAAGGCATAATCCCCAAATCAATTATTTTATCTAAATATTCTTCTTTACTTAATCTTAAATCAATATTAATAAGTTTAGTAAGTAAATATAAAGCATATTCCGGATCTTTTAAATAAATCATAAATAATTCAATGGCAATACTTTCTCCAACTATATAAACAAAATTACTGGAATTATTATTACCCATTATATAATTTAATAAATATTCATTAGTACTATTAACTAAATCATCAACTTTTCTATTTAAATCATTTTTATTTTCATGTTCTTCAATTTGTAATTCTCTTATTA
>CALVVK010000025.1 GCA_944363825.1 uncultured Bacilli bacterium
TCTTACGAAGTTTTAGATACGATTTCTAAAGTTACCAAAGAATTTATTGGTAATGCCAATTCAATTCATTCGTTGGGCCAAAAATCTTATCAATTACTGGAAAGTGCCACGAAGCAAATCGCCGACATTTTTGGTGTTAATAGTAATGAAATTGTTTATACCAGTGGGGCAACTGAGGCTAATAACATGGCCATTATTGGTGTTGCGATGGCTCACCATAAAAAAGGAAAACACATTATTGTCTCAAAATTAGAGCATCCATCTGTTTATGCAATTTGTGATTATTTAAAAAGTATCGGTTTTTCGATTGATTATGTCAACAATGATAGTGAAGGGCTAATCGATTTTGAAGATTTAAAAAATTTAATTCGCGAAGATACAATTTTAGTTAGTATTTGTGCTGTTAATTCCGAACTTGGAATAAGACAACCACTAAAAATGATTCGCCAAATAATAAAGAAGGAAAATATTGCTACAATTTTCCATTCCGATATCACGCAAGCCATTGGTAAAGTCGGGATCAATTTTCATGATGTAGATCTTGCCAGTATGTCTGCTCATAAAATCTTTGGTCCTAAAGGCATAGGTCTTTTATATAAAAGTAGTATGGTTAAAATTGTTCCACTTATTTATGGTAGTGGTAAAACCAATAATTTAAAACCGGGGACACCACCGCTTCCTTTGATTGCAGCCTTATCAAAAGCCATCAGACTAGCAAGTGAGACCTTAGAAAAAAGAGAAAGATTTGTTAGTTTATTAAACGAAAAAATTGTTGCTTTTTTCGAAAAATATCCCAATATCAAAATAAATAAAACGAAATATTCAATTCCTCAAATATTAAATATTAGTGTTATGAATGTTATGCCTGAGACTTTAATTCATGCCTTAGATAAACATGAAATATATTTAAGTACTAATACTGCTTGTGCCAGTGGGGAAGTATCTACAAGCATCATGGCCGTTTACAATGATGCTAAAAGAGCCAAACATACAATAAGAATTAGTTTATCATATGTAACAACTACTGAGGAAGTAAATAAATTTTTGAGTGTTTTTAAAGAAGAATATGAAAAATTAAGTACAATTAGGTGAGGGTTATGGATAAAGTTATTATTATAAAATATGGAGAATTATCTACTAAAAAAGATAATATTAACTTCTTTTTACAACAATTAAAGAAAAATATTGCTAATTCTTTAGAAAATTATGAACATAATATTAGTTTTGATCGGGGTCGCATGTTTATTGAAACATCAGCCAGTAATTTAGATAAGGTTATTAATAAATTAAAAAATATTTTTGGTATCCATGAAATAATTATTGGTTATCGAAGTAAAAGATTAGATATTGCAAGTATAAAAGAAGATATATTAGAATTAATTAGGGATTTAAATTTTAAAACCTTTAAAGTTGAAACTAAAAGAAGTGATAAGAGTTATCCTTTAAAAAGTTTAGAAGTAAGTAAAATAATTGGGGGACACATTTTAAAGAATAAAGATAATATTAGTGTTGATGTTCATCATCCCGAAGTTTTAGTCCATATTGAAATTAGAAAAGAAGAAATACTTTACTATTTTAATAGTATTAAAGGGCTAGGGGGTTATCCAGTTGGCACTCAAGGAAAAGGTCTTTTAATGCTAAGTGGTGGTATCGATTCTCCAGTTGCGGGTTACCTCGGCATCAAACGGGGCATTAAAATTGAAGCAATTTATTTTGAAAGTCCGCCGCACACTAGTGAAATGGCTAAAGAAAAAGTTATTAAGTTATGTCAAGTTTTGGCTAAATATAATAGTAATATTAAATTACATATTATTAATTTTACCGAAATTCAAGAAAGTATTTTAAAAAATATTAATTATGAATATTTGATTACGATAATGCGCCGTATGATGTACCGCATTAGTGCCATTATTGCTCATAATAATAAATGTAATATCATCCTTAATGGCGAATCCATTGGTCAAGTAGCCAGTCAAACTTTAACTAGCATGCGCGTTATTAATGAAGTAGTAAAGATGCCTGTTATCAGGCCTGTTGCTTGTTTTGATAAATTAGAAATTATTGAACTAGCCCAAAAAATTGGGACATTTGCCATTAGTACTTTGCCGTATGAAGATTGTTGCACCGTTTTTGTTCCGGATCATCCTGTAATTAATCCTAGTAGTAAAAAAGCCTTGGAATACGAAGCCTTAATTCCTTATGAGGATCTAATTCATCAGGCTATTAAAAACCATGTCGTTTTAAATATAACAGCGGAAGACAATAATAAATACCAAGATATATTATAATTTTTCATAAGCTAAACATAATAATAATGGTGATATTATGTTTAGAACAAATAATTATTATTACAAAGGATATGATGTTGATAATCATAATCGTTTAGAAAGATTAGCCATGGAATTTAATAATCCCTATGGTTATAATTTAGAAAGTAACTTACGGCGTGTTATTGATTATGATAAAATTGTTACCAAGACTAATCAAGACTTAATCAAGGGCCGCAGGAAGTAATAAGGACATCTAAAAATGTCTTTTTTTCTTTAATTAATGGACTTTATGATGTCTTTCTGATAAAATAGATTACAGAGGTGAATAAATTGAAAATATTATCAGTAAATGCTGGTAGTTCATCATTAAAATTTACATTGATTGATATGCCAGCCCAAGTTACTATTGCTAGTGGCTTATTTGAAAAAATAGGTATTAGTGATAGTTTTTATACCATTAAATATAATGGTGAAAAAATTAGAAAAGAAGTAGCATTACCTGATCATGCTGCCGCCGTAAAGGAGTTAATGCGCGAATTAATCGATTTAAAAATTATTAGTTCTTTTGCGGAAATTGAAGGAGTTGGTCATCGCTTAGTTCATGGCGGTCCTGATTTTACCGAAACAGTTATTTTGAATGACGAAGTTATCGCTAAATTAGAAGAAAACATCGATTTGGCGCCATTACATAATCCTGGTAGTATTACAGGCATGAAAGCATTTATGAGTGTTTTACCAAATGTGGTGCAAACTGTCGTTTTTGATACGGCTTTTCATTCAACCATGGAAAAAACCGAATATTTATATCCCGTACCTTATGAATGGTATGAAAAGTATAAGGTTAGAAAATATGGTTTTCATGGCACAAGTCATCGCTTTATCAATAAAACAATTAGTGAATATTTAAAACGTGATGATTTAAAAATAATTTCTTGCCATATTGGTAATGGTGGTAGTGTTACAGCCATCGATTCTGGTCGAGTTGTTGATACATCAATGGGCTTTACTCCCCTTGCTGGTATTATGATGGGGACTAGATCTGGGGATATTGATGCTAGTATTTTAGAATATGTTAGTAAAAAAACTGGGGAAAGTTTAAGTGAACTTACAAATGATTTAAATAAGAAGAGTGGTTTACTTGGTATAAGTGGGATAAGTAGTGATTCTCGTGATGTTGAAGCAGCAGCAAAAGAAGGTAACGAAAGAGCAATATTAGCCCAAAAAATGTATGCTAGTAAAATTGCTAATTATATTGCGATGTACAACAACTTGCTTGGTGGGGCTGATGTAATCTGTCTTACCGCTGGTGTAGGGGAAAACAGTAGCCACATGCGGGAAATGATCATTGAACGCATTGCTTCTTTAGGTGTTAAGATTGATCCTGCCAAAAATGATTTCCGCGGCGAATTTAGATTAATCACCGCAAGTGATTCTACAATCCCTGTTTATGTTGTGCCAACTAATGAAGAATTAATGATTGCCATTGATACAATGGAACTTGCTTTAAAGAATAAGTAATAGAAAGTGGTGAGTATAATTAAAAAAGAATTATACAAAAAAATAGTTAAGATAATTAAAGATTACGAGACAATTGTTTTAGCGAGACACATTAGTCCTGATCCGGATGCCATTGCCAGTCAAATCGCTCTAAGGGATTCCATTAGACTAACTTTTCCCGAAAAAAAAGTCTATGCCGTGGGTGCTGGCGTTCATAAATTTAAATATTTAGGTAATTTAGATAAAGTAGATGTTAATGAATTAGAAAATGCTCTCTTAATTGTTCTCGATGTTCCCAATTTCATTCGCGTTGATGGAATCGCCGGCCTAAAGTATCAAGCCATTTTGAAAATCGATCACCATCCTGCGGAAGATATAATTGGAGATGTCGACTGGACAGATGAGGCTATGTCTAGTACCTGTGAAATGATCGCTGATTTAATTATGAATACCAAATTAGTAATGGATCAAAAAATTGCCGAAAATCTCTATATTGGAATGGTCTTCGATAGTGATCGTTTCTTACTGCAAAATACGAGTCGTGAAACATTCAAAACAGTTTATGAATTACTGACAGTTAGTAATATTGACTTTATCCCTTTATACAATAATTTATATGAACGGAGTTTTATCGAAGAAAAATTTCGCGCCTTCATAATTAATCATTTAAAAATAAGTGAAAATAATTTTGGTTTTATTTATGTTTCCGCGGAAGATTTAAAGAAATATAATGTCGAATCAACTATTGTTTCCAATCAAGTAAATGACTTTTATTTCATTAAAGAACTTATTTGTTGGATGTTCGTTGTTTATGATGAACGAAATGATATTTATAAAGCCAATATTAGGAGTAGGGGACCAGTAATTAATGAAGTTGCTAGCAAATATAATGGCGGGGGTCATAAATTTGCCTCTGGTTGTCGTTCGAAAGATTACAAGACTATGGAAGATCTAGCCAAAGACTTAGATGAGGCTTGTTGCCAATATATATCGGAAGAAAACATATGAAAATAGAAAAAATAAAAAAACAAAAAAACAATGTTTATCAAATATTACTTAGTGATCATACTTCACTAAGTTTTTATGATGATGTTATTATTAAATATAATTTGCTAGTAAATAAGGAATTTGATCACAAAAAGTTAAAAGAAATGTTAGAATATAATAAGGAATTAAGTGCTTATTATGGGGCCTTAAGTTATCTTAAAGCCAAGTTGCGAACCCAAAAAGAAATAAATGATAAATTAAAAAAATTAGGTTATTCTAAGGAAATAATAAGTGGGGTAATAAAAAAATTAACTGACCAAAAATATTTGAATGATGAACTTTATATTAAAAGTTATATTGCTGATCAAGTTAATTTAACCCTTAAAGGCCCTAAAAAAATAAAATATGAATTAGAAAAATTAGGTTTTAAAGATATTGATGCCTATTTAATAAATTATGATACTGATGGATGGCTTGCCAAGATAAATAAAATTATTGCTAAAAAAATTAAGAGTAATCATAATTTAGCCAATAATTATTTATTAGTTAAGATTAAAAATGATTTAAGTAATTTAGGTTATCCGGAAGAATTAATTAATGAAGCAACAAATAATTTTACTTATCCTTCAGATACACCAATATTAGAAAAAGAATTTGAAAAACTTTATCGTAAATTAAGTCAAAAATATCAGGGCGATACCTTAAAATATAAATTGAAAGATAGTTTATATAGGAAAGGTTTTAGTTCTGATGCTATAAACAAGTTAATAGATGAAAATTTTTACCACTAAAAAAAGTGATTGACTCACTTTTTTTAATTTTGTTCATCACTGGATTCTTGTAGTTGTAATAATAAGTTTTGGATATAATTTGAATATTGTCTATTTATTTCGCTATCTTGGATTTCCATACCATATTCTCTTCTGTAATGTTGTAGGGCATTAATCGCCGTATCATCATTATTAGTGATGTATTCTTGGGCTAAAGTATCTACAATTTCATCCCGTACATCATCAAGAGATTCTTTATCATAACTGGCAGTTTTTAATATAACATGATAACCTAATTCTGTCGTAATTACTTCGGTTGAATATTCACCATCTTCAAGTTCAGCCGCCGCCGCAATTAATTCATCATATTCCGTACCTAAATCACTACCATAATTAATTCGACCTAACTCACCATTATCATCTTTGGTGGCTTCATCTTCGGAATATTCTGCTGCCAACTCACCAAAAACTGTTGCAATATCTTCGCCATTAGCACTAGCCTCATCAAGTCTAGCAATAATTTCTTCAATAGTTGCTTGTGCTTCTTCTTCCGCAGCATCAGTTTCTTCATCAGTTGCATCTTCATCAACATTTGGTGTTACTAAAATATGACTTATTTCCATATCTCCAATTACATCATTATCATAATATTCTTGAATTTGTTCATCAGTTATTTGCATCTTTGCATATTCTTCAATAGCATGACTTTGTAACATCGACAAATACAACGTTTCCCGAACATCATCAAGGGATTGATAACCAGTTTGTTGGAGTAGGGCATCTTCCCCCCCATACATTTCAATATAACTATCAACATAATAATCCGCTTGTACTTCGGCTGTTTCCAAATAATCAGCAAATTCAGTTTCCAAAACATATGTATCAATCATATTAATTAGTGTTTGCAATCCATACGTATCTTTAATCATCGTATAAAAATCATCAACACTAATCATATCACCATTTTCGAAGGTAACAATTGCTTCTTGGCCATTTTCCAAAGTAGGAATTTTACCACAACCACTAGTTAAAATCAAAATAGCACATAATCCAATTACTTTTTTCTTCATAATCTCTCCTTTTCCAAAAATATTATAGCAAGATTTTAGTTTAAATACAAGAAAATCACTATTATTTCCCGGAAAAAAGCACTCACACATCTTAAAAGTTCCCATAAGATACTAGTGAAAAGACAAATAAAAGGAGGATCGTTTATGAATCATTGTGGAAATGGCCTAGGTGCTGCTATAATTTTAGTATTATTTATTCTTTTAATAATTATAGTAGGGGCTTTTATTTAAATAGATAAAAGGGAGGTTAAAAAATGAGTTGTCCAAGAAAAGACTGCGACCCATGTGGTGGAAGTGGATTTACTGCCAATTATGCATTTATTGTTTTAATATTATTCATTCTACTTGCCATCATTTGGGGCGGAGCATTTTATTAAAGAGGATTCCCTCTTTTTTTTTCACCACTTTTATGAGATAATGTTGCTGCGGAGGTTTTTTATATGTTAAAAGTGGAAGGTATCACCAAAAGATACGGCGAAATTGTAGCAGTCGATAATTTGTCCTTTACGGTTGCTAAGGGCGAAATTTTTGGCTTGCTCGGCGAAAATGGGGCCGGTAAGACGACAACTTTTCGCATTATTATGGGACTTTTAGAACCCGATTCGGGGAAAGTTACTTTAGATGGGAAAAAAATCGATTATGATCTTAGTAGTAAAATTGGTTTTGTAACTGAAGAGCGGAGTTTACTTACTAAACTAACGGTTTTAGAACAAATCGAATTCTATGCGACCTTAAAAGGAATGAATAAAAAAGATATTCAAGAAAAACTAGATTATTGGTTAAAATATTTTGAAATTCCAGAATATAAAAATCGTAAGATTAAAGAATTGTCGAAAGGTAATCAGCAAAAGATTCAATTTATCTCAGCCATTATTCATGAACCAAAATTACTCATTTTAGATGAACCTTTTACAGGCTTAGATCCTATCAATGTTAAATTAATCAAAGATGCAATTTATTCTTTAAAAGAAAAAGGGTGTTCAATAATATTTTCTTCACACCAAATGGAATATATTGAAGATTTCTGTGAAAAATTAATATTACTAGTAAAAGGTAAGGCCATATTAAATGGTAGTCTTCAAGAAATCAAAGAGAGTTATGCTAAGAAAACTATTTTAATTAAAGGGAAAAATATTGATATTGCTGCATTAAAAAAAGTAAAAGGGGTAATAAATGTTGAAAAAATTCGGGATGAATTAAAGGTAAGTATTGCAACCAAAGATGTTGCATCCCAAGTTTTTAATATCGTAAAAGATGCAGATATTACTAAATACGATGTAATTGATGCTAGTTTAAATGAAATATTTATTGCTAAAGTAGGTGAAGTTCATGAATAAGAAATTTTGGTATCTAACTAAATTAAGTTTTAATAAAAAAGTTAAGTCCAAATGGTTTATTATTACCAATATAATTCTGTTAGTGGCTATTGTTATTTTATTTAATATCTCAGCCATTATTGAATTTTTCGGTGGTGATTTTGATGCTAAAACTAATATAATTGTAGTTGATAATGCTAATGCTTATGAAATATTTGCTAGTAATTTAACTAATTTTGCGGATAATGAAGATTATAGTATAAGTAAATCTAATGAGGATATCGAAACTCTCAAAAATAATTTAGCAAGTGCGGAATTACTTATTGTTTTAAATTCTTCACCAACTGAATATTTGACAAGTGAATTAATTAGTTTAGATAAAGTAGATAATTTAACTTATCAAATAATTTTACAAGCATTAAATAGTACGAAAAGTACTATTGGCATGATTGCATCAGATATTGATCCTGAGGTTTTAGCGAACATCTCAGCCAGTATTACCGTTGAGCGAACTATTATAAATGATAGTGCAACAACAGATGAAAATATGGATATGATTATGAGTAGTGTTTTTCCTACTTTAATATTACCATTTTTCATGCTAATTATCTTTTTAGTCCAAATGGTTGGTGGGGAAGTCTGTGAAGAAAAAACCACAAGAAGTATGGAAATCATTATTTCTAATGTTTCCCCTAAGGTTCATTTATTAAGTAAAGTTCTAGCCAGTAATATATTTGTAATTTTACAAAGCATTTTATTAATATTATACTGTGTTATTGCCTATGTGGTAAGTATTGCCCTTGGTGGAGCATCCCTTAGTTCAACATTCGATTTTGCTAGTATATTCTCGGTTTTTGGCCAAATGGGTAACACAATATTTTTAGTTATTCCTGTTACAATAATTCTAATAATATTATCATTCTTAAGTTATGCAATTGTCGCCGGAATACTTGCATCTATGACAGTTAATATCGAAGATTTTAATCAACTTCAAACCCCAATAATGTTACTTTCAATTGCGGGTTATTATCTAGCCGTCATGGCGGCGATGTTTGATGGTTCCATATTTATTCGCATAATCTCTTATATTCCATTCCTATCCGTCTTTATTTCTCCAACATTATTTGTTTTAGGTCAAATTACGATATTTGATATGCTCTTATCAGTCTTGATATTAATATTATTTATCTTTATTTTATTAAAATTTGGGCTAAAAGTTTATAAGTCCGGTATTTTAAATTATTTTAGTGATAAAGTCTGGAGTAGGTTATTTAAAGCATTTCGTACTAAAAATTAGACTAAGATTTTAAAATCTTGGTCTTTTTTTGAGAACTTTTAGTTAAAAAAAAGGAAATCGGGGGGTTCGGCGTGTATATATATAGTGAAGGGAGGTTTTCGAAATGCCATAATTTTAATTTGAGATACCAAAAAAATGAAGGGAGGTTTTGACAATAAAAAAGTTTTTTGTGGTAATCGTATTTTTAATGGGGCTTTTAGATGTGCATGCTAGCGAAGAAAAAATTTATATTGGGGAAAGAATACCTGATGTTTACATTAGAAAGATTTCTAGCACTGGGGAAGAAACAGTAAAACAAGGATTATTTATTCGTCGGAGAAGTGATAATCATTTTGTCTATTGTATCGAACCATTTGTATCTTTGATAAACAATCATACTTATGCGGGAGTAACAAGTAATTATCCGGAAATTTTGGGGGTTAGTGAAGAGGATTGGCAAAAAATTTCGTTAATTGCCTATTATGGTTATCAGTATGATTCTCATACCGCCGATTATTGGTATTATATTACCCAAGTCATGATCTGGCGCATTATTGATCCCGCAGCCGAGTTTTATTTTACGGATTCTTTAGGTAGTGCCAATAATCCGGACTTATTTGCCGAAGAAATAAAAGAAATAGAAGACTTGGTTGCCAAGCATAATCTTACACCAGAATTTGAAGATATTAACGTTTTATTGGGGACAGAAACAAGATTTGCCGATAAAAATAATGTTTTAGCAGAATTTAGTATAGAAGCCAATGATTTAGTAACGATTGAAGGTAACGAATTAGTAGTTAGTGGTAATAAACTGGGAAGTTATGAAATAAATTTGCAAAAAAATAACAATAATTATAGTGCAGCACCAATCATTTATTATAATGAGGAAAGTCAAAATGTTTTGGCACCAGGATATCAAGATGCCATTACTAAAACTATAACCATCAATATTACCGGGGCACCCCTCCAAATAATTAAAAAAGATTTAGTTTCTAAAGAAATCATCCCCATTGCGGATATTAAGTTTTTGATCTATAACGAAAATGATGAATTAGTTTTAGATTGTTTAACTAATAGTGAAGGAATTTGTGAAACTAATAATGCCCTAGGTTTAGGAAAATATAAAATAATCGAGGATGATAAGCAAATAATCCCCGGCTATGAAATAAATAAGGAACCAATTTATTTTGAAGTAACAGATTCTAATCTTGTAACCGTCGAATTTTTTAATGAACCGGTGACTGGGGAAGTAAAGATAATAAAGATGAATGAAGATAACACTAAACTCACCGGGGTATTATTTGGTCTTTATCAAGCAGATGGCAGCCTTGTTGATATCAAAGAAACGGATGAAAATGGCGAAGTATTATTTTCTAATTTATTATTAGGTCAATATCAAATAAAAGAATTAGCCACTATCGATAATTATCTACTTAGTGAAGAAGTTTATAATATCGAATTAACAATTGATAATTACACTACTACCCAAACTGTGGAAATAATTAACTATCAGCCCAAAGGAAGTATTGAAATAATTAAGACTGATTCTAATAATAATTATATTTCTAATACCGAATTTACTTTATATGATCAAAACATGAATGTATTAGAAATTGTTGAAACAGATGTAACAGGGAAAGCCATTATAAATGATTTATTGCCAGGAAAATACTACATCAAAGAAACTAAAGCGCACCCGGAATATCAACTTGTTACTGATTTGATTGAAATAGAAATAAAAGAAAATAAGGAAATTATCACTGTCAATATAATTAATGAAAAAATCGAAATTCCGATTCCTGATACAGCAATTGAATATCATATAGATGTCTTTATATTAGAAAATAAGAAAAAAATAAATTGTAAATAATTTAAAAACCGTGCTATAATACTTTCTAGGAGTTTTGTAGTATGAAACGTAGTGAAGTAGATAGAAGTAAATTAAGTCCAATGATGGCTCAATATATGGAGATTAAAGATCAGTATCCCGAAGAATTAGTTTTTTACCGTTTGGGAGACTTTTATGAAATGTTTTTTGATGATGCTCTTTTGGCATCCCGTGAATTAGAATTAACATTAACTGGCCGAGTTGCTGGTTTAGATGAACGGGTTCCCATGTGTGGTGTTCCCCACAATAATGTTAAGTCTTATATTGAAAAATTAGTCAATAAAGGATACCGAGTTGCAATTTGTGAACAGTTGGAAGATCCAAAAACTACCGGAAATCGGATGGTAAAACGGGGAATAGTTGATGTCATAAGTAAAGGAACAATCGCCGATAATGACTTGCTTAATGAACGCGATTCATCTTATATTGCGGGCATATTATTTTTCCAAGATATGATTAATATCACTATTTTAGATATTTCGACCAGTTATCTTGCGAATCTTAGTATCGAAAATAATCAAGATACCTTGTTAAATGAAATACTTAATTATAATATAAAGGAAGTAGTTTTATTAGATAATTTAAATACAACTTTAATCGATTTACTTAAAAATACTTATAATATTGAAGTAACAATTAATGAGTATTTTTTAAAAGATAAATATACCGATTTTTTAAATACCATAAGTGATATTCGGATTCGTAGTGGGGTAGAGCATTTATTTTATTATTTAAGTGTTCGGCAATTGAAAGACTTAAGTCATATCAATCATTTAGAAATTATCAAGCGCGCTGATTATGTCGAAATGGATGTTCATACTGTGCGAAATTTAGAGTTGGTGGAAACAATTCGTTTGAAAGAAAGAACCTATTCTTTAGTGTGGCTTTTAGATAAGTGTAAAACCGCCATGGGCAGTCGTAAATTAAAAAGTTGGATATTAAACCCTTTAAAAAATCGGAGTATTATTGAAAGTCGTTATGCCAAGATTGAAAAACTAAATAATGAATTTATTTTAAAAGATGAACTACGGGATCTTTTATATGAAGTTTATGATATTGAAAGACTAGCCGGTAAAGTTATAAATGGCAGTTTAAATGCTAGGGACTTATTACAACTAAAAAACAGTTTAGTGGTCTTGCCTAAAATTCAAGAAATAAGTAATAAATTAGGTTTTGCTTATAATATTGATACTCATACGGAAATATATGAATTACTAAATAAGGCAATAGCTGAAGATCCTCCCGTTAGTATTCGGGAAGGTTATATTATCAAAACTGGTTATAACCAAGAATTAGATGAACTAAGGAGTATTCGTAGTGGTGGTAAAGATTTTGTGGCTAGTTTTGAGGCTAAAATCCGGGAAGAAACTGGCATAAAAAATTTAAAAGTTGGTTTTAATAAAGTTTTTGGTTATTTTATTGAGGTTCCTAATGGTCAAAAAAATCAAGTTAAAGAAGAATTTAATTGGTACCGTAAACAAACTTTAACTAATTGTGAGCGCTATATTTCCCCTGAGTTAAAAGAAAAAGAATCGTTAATCTTAAATGCCGAAGAAAATATTATTGACTTAGAATATAATTTATTTTGTGAAATAAGAGAAAAAATAAAATTAGCCGTACCATCTTTAAATAAAACTGCCGATGCTATAAGTGAATTAGACTGTATAATATCACTAGCAGTCTGTAGCGAAGAATATAATTTAGTTAAACCAAGTCTTAACGATAATGGCAGCATCAATATCAAAGATGGTCGGCATCCTGTTGTGGAAGTTGTCAGCAAGGAAGAATATGTTCCTAATGATTGCATCATGGAAAATGGAATTAACACGCTATTAATTACAGGCCCTAATATGAGTGGTAAATCCACTTATATGAGGCAGTTAGCAATTATTGTTATTATGGCGCAGATTGGTTCTTTCATCCCGGCATCAAGTGCTAATTTACCAATTATTGATAAGATATTCACAAGAATTGGGGCAAGTGATGACTTAGTCAGTGGGGAATCTACTTTTATGGTCGAAATGAAAGAGGCAAGAAATGCTATTTGTAATGCCACTAGTAATAGTTTAATTTTATTCGATGAATTAGGCAGAGGAACAGCCACCTATGACGGGATGAGTCTAGCCCAAGCCATATTAGAATATATTAGTAAAAATATTAAAGCCTTCACTTTATTTTCTACCCACTATCATGAGTTAACTGTCCTAGATAAAAAATTTAAAAATATAAAAAATGTTCATGTTAGTGCGGTTGAAAATGGGGAAGAAATAACTTTCTTACATAAAGTTAAAAGTGGGGCAGTTGATAAAAGTTATGGTATTCATGTGGCAAGACTTGCCCATATGCCTAAAGAACTCTTAGATCGCGCGACAGAAATATTGCACGATTATGAGACAAATGCGAAAAATAAAAAACATGAAGAAAAAGTTCAATTAAGTATGGACTTCTTTCCAGAAAAGCCAAAAGATGATATAATAAAAAAGGAAATAGAGAAATTAGATATCATGAATATGACACCATTAATGGCTTTAAATTATCTATTTGATTTAAAAGAAAAGATAAAAAAGGGTGAGTAGGATGACTAGAAAAGAAATTATTAGATTTTTTAAGAAGTATTTTCGTCAGGAAAAGAAACTTCTTATTAAATCTTTTATTTTTATCTTTATAAGTTCTCTTCTCGGAGTTATTTATGGTTATTTAATTGGCTTTGCAACTGAGTCTGCTACTGAAAACCATTTCTTTATTGCAGTATTAACATTAATCCTTTATTTATTACTAGCATTACTTGATAATTTAATATTTGATCGTTTAGGTAAAATCAGTATTAAAAAAGCCTGTAGTAATACCATGGAGCGCATCAGTTATGATGTCTACTATAAAGTTGGTTTGCTACCAGCCAAAGCATTCGAAGAAAAAACGAGCGGTGAACTTATCAACCGAGTAGTAAATGATTCCTCAACTATCACCGAAACTTTCCAACAATTCTTACGGGTCATAACCACCCTTTTTACGGCCTTCCTGATTTTTATCTATGTTTTATTTAATTCTTGGATTGTTGCTTTAGAAATAGTTCTTTATTTCGGTTTATTTTATCTTTTTTCTAAGAAATTTTTACCGATTATTAAAGAAACCCAAAAAGAAATAGCGAAAGAAAAAGATAATACCGTTGCGGAAGTTAATGAAACAATCCGGGGAATTAGAGAAATAAGGGCTTTAGGAATAAGAAAAAGTATCAATAATACTGTCAAAAAAATTATTAATACCACATTTATAAAATCGAGAAAGCAAATGATTGATGAAGAAAATTATTATAGCATTACTTATTCTTTAAGTAATGGTCTAGAAGCAATAGTTTTTATCACTTGTCTTATTTTAATGGCTCTAGGTAAAAGTAATATTGGTTTCTTTGTCGCTATGACTTATTATATCTATCGTTTTACTTTCCTAGTTGAATGGGTAATGAATTTAAGTTCTTCGGTTCAAAAAATGCGCGTTGCTATTGAAAGAGTCGAAGAAATTCTAGGTAATAAATTATATCAAGATATTACCTTTGGTACTTTAGACAAAACTGATATTGTAGGTAATATTGAATTTAAAAATGTAACATTTGCTTATAGTCCAAAAGAAGGTAATGTCCTAAAAGATTTCAATTTAACAATTCCAAGCCATCAAAAAGTGGCTATCGTCGGTAAAAGTGGCCAAGGCAAAAGTACCATATTTAATTTATTACTACGTTACTTTGAAGTAGATCAAGGTGTAATTCTGATTGATAACTATCCAATTAATAATTTTTCCGAAGATGCTTTTCATCAAAATATTGCCATAATTAGACAAGATCCGTTCATATTTAATAAAACTATTTTGGAAAACTTCCATATTTTAGATCCTTATTTATCCCTTAAAAAAATTAGACAAGCCTGCAAACTAGCCGAGATAGATGACTATATTATGAGTCTTCCTAATAAGTATGATACGAAAATTGGGGAAGGGGGAGTTAACCTAAGCGGCGGTCAAAAACAAAGACTTGCTATTGCTAGAGCATTACTTAAAGATAGTAAAATTATTTTATTTGATGAAGCAACTAGTGCTTTAGATAATGAAAATCAAAGTAAAATCAAACAAGCAATTGATAATCTCGTCGAAAATCATACCATTGTCATAATTGCCCATCGTCTTTCTACTATCATTGATGCCGATCTTATTTATTTAATAGATGAGGGTAAAGTAGTAGCCAAGGGAACACATAAAGAATTAATGCGAAAAAACAAAATATATAAATCTTTATATAATAGCGAAAATTAAAAGAAGTAACTAATCATCTAATTACTTCTTTTCTTTATCTCTAATAATAATCTCTAAATTATATTTGTTGGCGATATCTATGATATCATTAAAAAAATAGCGACTCCTTCCGGCTTCATTGGAATATTGCCAGTCTTCCGACTTATTAATTTTTTTGGCAAATTCTTTTTGGGTTAGATTAGTATTTTGTCTAATAAATTTAAGTATTTCATTTGCTTTATACTTATTCGCTTTGATTTCCATTATTTCCACCATCTGCATTATATCAAGTATCTATTTCCAAAATTTACTTCAATTCGCAAAATTTAAATAATTGAAAAAGCACCAACAAATACTGTATAATTAATATATAGTAGAAAGTTGGT
>CALVVK010000026.1 GCA_944363825.1 uncultured Bacilli bacterium
AATCCCCATAAATTCGGGAATTTTCTTTTTTAAATTTTTATTCATAAACTTTCGGGAACTTTTAATTTAATTCAAGCATTTTTTCTAAATTAATTAAATTCTAAATAAAATAATGGATTAAAGTTATGTTCTTCAATTACTGTTTCCCCCTGATCGGCTTCTTGCATAGCAGCAGTTGAAACTAAAAAGTAAGTATGAAATAAATAATCTTCGCCATCACTACTAACTGGATCATCCCAAGTTAAGTCGATATGAACCCAATTATCTTCAAAATAGACAGCATTCCAAATATGCCCAGTCGAAGAATAAGATATTTCATCAGGAGTAGTAGCCACTTTAAAATTATTAAATCCTAATTTAGTCAAAAATATGGCCATCAAATCGGTATAACCATTACAAGTAGCAAAGCCTTCAAACAATGGTCCATATGCCGTATAGGAACTATATTCACTAGTACTTTCTTCATTTCTTTCAACATCATATTTCGTATTATCAACTATATAATCATGAACAGTTTTAAGTTTATCATAATCATCCATATCATCAATTAAAATATTAGCCAGTATTTCATCAACTCGCGCATTAATTACTTCTTTTTCTTCCGGCGTATATAAATAAGCAATTTTTAAATTTATCTCGCCATTTTCATTGATACTAGTCTTAATATTAGTAAAACTATTAAACGGATGAATATAATTATTCAAATGAGTAAGAATTAATTCATCTTTACTAATAGTAGCAATATCACTTAGACAATCACTATATTCTTTCGGACAATAAAAAGTAAATTGTTCCCAACCATTATTAATTACACTATAATAAATATTTAATAAATCCTGAAATGAATAGGGGATATAATCACTTGTTCTTTGGACATATAAATAATCATTATCTTTAGCATATTCATTACCATCTTTTATTACTAATTTTGGTTCATTACTTATTAAGGCTGCAATTCGATCAGTTAAAGGATTTAAAAAAACAATAGTTAAAATCAATAAACATAAACAAATAATGGGAATAATTACCTTCTTCATTTGATCACCTATCATAATAATATCAAAAAAAAATAAAGTAAACAATTGTTACTTCATATTTTTTACTTTTTGTGTCAATCTTGCTTTTTGGCGATCAGCAGTATTTTTCTTTATTAAACCTTTGCTAACTGCTTTATCACTATATTTTTGAATATCTTTAACTAATAGTTCTGCTCCTTCTTTATCATTAGCAGCAATTTTCTTTTCGCAGTTTTTGATAAGGTTTTGAACGCGCATTTTTAGTTCATGATTATTTTCGGTTTTCTTAGCAATAACTTTTACAGCCTTTTTTGAACTTTTAATATTTGGCATACTCAAACTCCTTCCTTGCACTAATAATTTTAACAGAAAATGTCCTATTTATCAAGTATATGTTAAATTTTTTGCTAAATTACCTTCCTTCGACATATTATTTAATATGTTTATAGTATATTATTTATGTGATGCATATGAAAGTTAAATTTAAAGGTCGAAAAAGATGGCAAACCGGTATTTTAAAAGTCTTTATTTTAGTTTTAATAGTTGTTATTTCCTTTGCAGGAACATTTAAAATATTATATGATCGCATAAGTATCAGTATCGATAATAATACTTATTTAGATTATTTGGTAAATGATGCTGTTTCCAAATTTTCTTTGAGTGATATTTCGAACTTATCAAGTACCGAATTTTTACTCAAATATTCTTTTGGTATTGATGATTTTAACACGGGTATTAATGATATTGACTTAACAACTCCCGTTATTTCCGAAATTGAAGAAAAAGAAGATACAAATAAAAGCCCCACTGTTTATATTTTTAATTCCCATCAAACTGAAAGTTATCGCAGTGACTTTGTTGAAGACTTTAATATTAATAATACCGTTTATTTAGCCAGTCATATTTTAAAAGAATATTTAAATGATTTAGGAATTTCCGCCATAGTTGAAGAAAACAGTATTGTTGATGTTTTAAATACTAATGGTTGGAAATATGGTAGTAGTTATAAAGCGAGTCGCATTTTATTAGAAGAAGCAACTAAAGAAAATCCCAGTTTAAATTTTTTCATCGATCTCCATCGGGATGCGGGCAGTTATGAGCGAACTATGGTCGAAATTGATGGACAAAAATATGCTAAGTTGATGTTCGTCGTGGGCTTAAAACATGAAAATTATGCGCCGAATTTGGAACTAGCCAATGCTTTAAATGAACGAATTGTTGCTTTTAGTCCTGAATTAAGTAGAGGAGTTTTACAGAAAGACAATGCCGGAGCCAATGGTATTTATAATCAAGATTTTAGTCCCAATATGATTTTAATTGAAGTTGGTGGCCAGTATAATTACATTGCAGAAGTTAACAATTCTCTCAAAGTTTTTGCGGACTGTTTATATGATTATTTTGAGGCAACATCATGAAAAAGAAAAAAAATTGGTTTTTACGAATTTTAGGCATTGCTTTTATTGTCTTCTTAGGTTTATATATTGCTTCTATCAGTGGTTATTATGAATCACAAGTTGGTGATAAAGTGGCCCTTACAGATGATGCTATCAAAGAATTTGAACAAGATGTTTTAGAAGGAAAAAAAGTCGATATTAAGACTTATGTTACCAATGATTCTAAGGACTATTCGAATAATTTTACTGATTTAGGTGATAAGTTTTCCGAATCGATTCAAAAAGTTTTAACGGAAGGTATCGGTGGTGTTTGGGATGCTTTAAAAGTTTTGTTTTTTTAAGTCATTTAGTGTATAATAGTTGCAGGTGATATCCATGGAACAACCCAAAATTAGAAATTTTTCAATTATTGCCCATATCGATCATGGTAAAAGTACTTTGGCTGATCGCATACTAGAAATTACGGGGGCCGTTTCCAAAAGAGAAATGAAAGAACAATTACTTGATAGCATGGACTTAGAACGGGAACGGGGGATTACAATTAAACTTAATGCCGTGCGGCTTACTTATAAAGGATATACGATGAATTTGATTGATACTCCTGGTCATGTCGATTTTTCTTATGAAGTATCCCGGAGTTTAGCGGCATGTGAAGGGGCCATCTTAGTTGTTGATGCCGCGCAAGGAATTGAGGCGCAAACTTTGGCTAACCTTTATTTAGCCTTAGAAAATGACTTAACGATAATTCCCGTTATTAATAAAATTGATTTACCTAATGCCAATATTCCGAAAGTTAAAGAAGAGTTAAGGCAAGTCTTAGGTTTTCAAGATGAAGATATTATTTTGTGTAGTGCTAAAACCGGGGAAGGAGTAGGATCAATCCTGGATGCTGTTATAGATAGGATTAAACCTCCTAAAGTTGATTTAGAAAGCCCAACTAGGGCCTTAATATTCGATTCCTATTTTGATTCTTACCGCGGAGTAATTTTATTAGTTAAAGTTGTTGAAGGTAAAATTGCCCTAAATGACAAAATAAAACTAATGGCTACGGGTAGTACTTTTGAAGTTAATATGTTAGGTTTTCATAATCCCAAAGAAGTTGAATGCCATGAACTTAAGAGTGGGGAAGTTGGTTTTATCGCCGCCGCAATCAAGGATATTGCAACCGTTTCTGTTGGGGATACAATTACAACTTTAAATAGGGAATCCAGTATCCCGTTGGCGGGTTATAAAAAGATGAAACCGATGGTCTTTTCGGGAATATATCCGGTTGAGGCTAACAAATATGACGAGTTAAAAGATGCTTTAGAAAAACTAAAACTTAACGATGCTGCTCTAAGTTTTGATCCTGAAGTAAGTGAGGCCTTAGGTTTTGGTTTTCGAATTGGTTTTTTAGGTTTACTTCATATGGATATAATTATCTCCCGAATCGAACGGGAATTTGGTATCAATATTATTGCTACCAGTCCTAGTGTTATTTATAAGGTAACACTAACTACTGGGGATACAATCGAAGTATCTTCTCCCAATAAAATGCCAGATAAGTCCAAAATAAGTAAAATTGCGGAACCTTATATCTATACCAATATTATTGCTCCCGCCGAATATGTAGGACCAATTATGGAACTATGTCAAAATAAAAGAGGAATTTATAAAAGTATCGAATATATCGATGCCACTAGAATAAATGTCCATTATGAATTACCTTTATCGGAAATAGTCTATGACTTTTATGATAAATTAAAAAGTACAACGAAAGGTTATGCTTCATTCGATTATGAACTATGTGGTTATAAAGAAAGTAATTTAGTCAAGATGGATATTTTATTAAATGGAGAGGTTGTTGATGCTCTAAGCATCATTGTCCATAAAGATTTTGCTTACTCGAAAGGTCGGGCCATCGTTAATAAACTTCGGGAATTAATTCCCCGCCAGATGTTTCAAATCCCAATTCAAGCAAGTATTGGTTCCAAAATTATTGCCCGAGAAAACATTAGTGCGATGCGCAAAAATGTCTTATCGAAATGTTACGGTGGTGATGTATCCCGGAAAAGAAAATTACTCGAAAAACAAAAAGAAGGGAAAAAGAGGATGAAAATGATCGGCTCAGTCGAAGTACCAAGTGAAGTATTCTTAAAAGTCTTGGAGGATACCAATGGCTAAGTCCGTTTATATTCATATTCCGTTTTGTAAAAATATTTGTTCTTACTGTGATTTTTGCAAATTTCTTTACAATGAAAAGTGGGTTGGTGCCTACCTCACTGGCCTAAATAATGAAATAAAAGATCGTTATATGGACGATGAGATAAAAACTATTTATATCGGCGGTGGCACCCCATCAGCCTTGAGTATACCGGAGTTACGCCGCCTTTTTAAGATAATTTCGGTCTTTAAGACTGAAGCATTAGAAGAATTTACTTTTGAATGTAATTTAAGTGATATAACTAAAGAATTACTTGTTTTACTAAAATATTATCAAGTTAATCGTTTAAGTATTGGTATTGAATCTTTTAATGATAAAAAATTGGCCTTTATGGAACGTAGTGCTTTGTTTACAGAGGCTAAAGAAAAAATCAAACTATGTCATGAATATGGATTTACTAATATTAATGTCGATTTAATGTATGCTATTCCTGGGGAAAAATTAAAAGATTTAAAGAAAGATATCGATTTATTTTTAAAATTAGATATAACCCATATAAGTACTTATAGTTTAATCATCGAAGAACACACGAAAATTAATAATAATGAAGAACAGTACA
Source organism: uncultured Bacilli bacterium (assembly GCA_944363825.1). GTDB lineage: Bacteria > Bacillota_I > Bacilli_A > RF39 > UBA660 > Onthocola_B. Next base: position 5,173 of record CALVVK010000026.1, read on the forward strand.
TCCAAGAAGAACTCGATTACGAAATGTTTCAATTAATTATTAAGAAATTAAAGAAATTTAAGCACTATGAAGTCAGTAATTTTGCTCTGCCTGGCTATGAAAGTAAGCATAATTTAGTTTACTGGAACAATGAAGAATATTATGGGTTTGGCCTCGGTGCTGCTGGGTATATCGATGATATAAGATATCAAAACACCAAGAATTTAAAAGAATATCTTTTAGGTAATTATGTCGCCGAAAAAGAAATACTGGGTAAGAAAGAAAAAATGGATTATGAAATAATGTTAGGACTGCGCAAGATCGAGGGAATTAATTTAGCAAAGTTTAAGGAAAAATACAATTGTGACTTAGAAGAAGTCTATAATATAAAACCACTGCTTCAAAATAAAGACTTAATTAAGAAAAAAGGTTATCTATTTATTAATCCTAGTAAAATATACGTAATGAATGAAATATTAATTAAAATAATTTAGCCGATTATTTAAAATAATTTTGGATAAACTATTTAATGGTGAAGGTTATGCTTGAGAATCTAAAAGTATTAAATGGCGAATTATCTTTGGAATTTGATCCCTATAATAATATTTATTCGGTAAATATTGCCGAAGATGTTACTAGTTTAGTATTAGAATATGTTGTTACTGATGGCTATATTGTTAATATTATTGACAATGAAGGCTTAGAAGAAGGGGAAAATACCGTCTATATCCAAGTTATTAAAGATGAAGAAATAAACACTTACACATTATTAGTTTATAAAGAAATAACTTCCCCAGTCATCGATTATGAATATTTACTTGAACCCTTAGAAGTGGAAGAAGAACTACCTGAATATGTTGCTCCTTTAATTGCGGGTTCTTGTCTTATTGTAATTTTAATTGTCTTTTTATTATTATTTAAAAGAAAAAAATGGCGAGAGAAAAAATAATCTCGCCGTTTTTATACAATCAAAGCAATTGCTTTGATACTTATATTATATTCAGAAATTAAAAAATTATACATAAAAAACTGCAATTTATGCAGCCTTCTTACTTAATGTTCTTGCTTCTCTAGCACTTATGATTACTTTTTCTCCATTAATAGTTTTCTTTTGTAAATTTGGTTTTTGCATCATCTTAGTTGCATTTAAAGCGTGTGATCTTCTATTACCACTTAAAGGTTTTTTAGTAGTTACTTTTGTAGCCATAATATGCCTCCTTTTCATACTTAAAAATTTTATCATTATATTCTATGTTTGTCAATTTTTTTCAAATATTTTGTTGGATAAAACTAAATTGTGATATATAATAATCTAAGAGGTATTAATATGTATACACCATTAAAAATAACAACTGAATATACATTATTACATAGTTTGATTAAAGTTAGTGATTTAATCACCTTTTTACTTGCTAATAATATTAAAGCCTGTGCTATTTGTGATGATAACTTATATGGTTCTCTAGATTTTTATAATAGTTGTCGGAATAATAATATTAAACCGATAATTGGTTTATGCATTACTTTAAATGATTTAGAATTATATTTATATGCCATTAATTATCAAGGCTATAAAAATTTACTTAAAATTCACACAATTAAAGAAGAACGTACCTTGGCGATAATCGATTTAGAAAAGTATTGTAGTGACTTATTAGTAATAGTTCCTTATAAAAGTAAAGAATTATGGCCCTATCTTAGTTTTTATAATTATCTTTATCTTGGGTTTAGTAATAATTTTGAGGCTAATAACGCCTTAATAATAACGAAAAATATAGTTTATGTAAATGATATTAGAGCCTTAAAACTAGAAGATGTTAAGTATCTAAATTATTTAGATGATTTAAGAAAAGAAGAAAGAATTGATTATCATAATAATTATTATCAAGTATTAGATATTATAGATGAAGATAAAATAAATGAAATAGTTAATTTAATAAATTTAGAAATACCTTATCATAATCGTTATATACCCCAATATAATCCTAATATCGATCCTTTTTTATTTCTTAAGAATCTATCTTTAAAAGGTATAACTAAAAGATTAAATGGTAATGTTAGTGAGATCTATTTAAAAAGATTAGATCATGAACTTAATATTATTAAAGAAATGGGTTATGTCGATTACTTTTTAATTGTCTATGATTATGTTTTATTTGCCAAGAAAAATAATATTTTAGTGGGGCCAGGCCGGGGATCAGCAGCAGGTTCCTTAGTTAGTTTCTCGATTGGTATAACCGATATTGACCCGATTAAATATAATCTATTATTTGAACGATTTTTAAACCCTGCCCGGGTAACTATGCCTGATATCGATATTGATTTTGATGCTACAAAACGCGGTGAAGTAATCGATTATGTCAAGAATAAATATGGAGTAAATAAAGTGGCTTTAGGTTTAACTTTTAATACTTTTAAAAGTAAATTAGTTCTTCGGGAAGTAGGGAAGATACTACAAGTGAATCCAGATTTAATCGATAAATTTGTTCATGTAATTGATGCTAGTAAAACTTTAAAAGATAATTTAAGTAATAATTTAGTAAAAAGTTATTTAAGAAGTTATAAAGAATTACAAAAAGTGTATAAAGTTTCCCTCCATTTGGAAGGTTTAAAGCGTAATATCTCAACTCATGCATCAGGTGTGGTAATATCTAGTGTTGATTTAGATGAAATTATCCCAATTCATTATAGTAATGGCGAACTTATAACGGGGGTTGCCATGGATTATTTAGAAAATATTGGTTTATTTAAAATGGACTTTTTAGGTCTTAAAAATTTAACAACGATCGCCGATATCCTGGAGGTTATTGGAAAAAATGTTTTAAAGGCCATCGATTTAAATGATCCGAAAGTCTATGAATTATTTATTGAGGCTAAAACGGATGGGATATTTCAATTTGAAACACCAGCGATGAAAAATTTACTTGGGAAATTACAACCTAATTCATTTAATGATTTAATTGCAGCGGTTGCCCTTGGTAGACCAGGCAGTAGGGAACAAGCCCCGGCCTTCATTAAAAGAAAAAAAGGTCTAGAACCCGTTACTTATCTGCATCCCGATTTAGAAAGTATTTTGAGGGATACTTATGGTATTTTAATTTATCAAGAACAAGTAATCGCCATATTAGGTAAAATTGCGGGCTATTCCTATCAAGAAGCCGATATTATAAGACGGGCGATTGCCAAGAAAAAAGAGGGTACCTTAATCGCCGAACGAGATAAATTCCTAAAAAAGGCCATGAGTAAAGGCTATAGTGAAAATATTGCTCTAACCATTTATAATTTAATTGCCAAGTTCGCCGGTTATGGGTTTAATAAGTCCCATTCGGTTGCCTATGCCCTTGTTGCTTATCAAATGGCCTATTTAAAAACCTATTATACTGAGGAATTTTTAATTGTTGGCTTAAATGAAGCGAGTAGTAGTAAAGAATTTGCTAGTTTATTTACTTATTTAAAAGGTCGGGGAATAAAGTTAGTAAAACCAAGTATTAATAGTCCATACTTAGATTATTATATCGAAAATCGAAAACTTGTATTGCCTCTTCGGATTATTAAAAATATTCCGCGGGAATTAGCCAAAAAAATTATTGACTTGCAAGGAAATGGCTATACTGATATCTTTGATTTCGCCGCGAAAACTAGGGATTTTATGACTCCAGCCATTATGGAAAATTTAATCCGGGCTGGGGCCATGGACTGTTTTACTTTGAATCATCAAACCCTCGTTAATAATATTGAATCCGCCCTAAATTATGGGGCCATTGCGGATGCGACTACAATGATATCTAAACCCAAATTAATCGAGTATCCCGAATATAATAGTGATACTTTAAGGATAGATGAGGTAAATAGTTATGGTTTTTACATAACTAATCATCCTGCTAGTAAATATAATGATCCAAATATAATCAAGTTAAATAATTTAAAAAATTATCTATTTAAACGAATTAAATGTATTATATATATTGAAAAAATTAGTAAAATAAAAACTAAAAATAATGAAGATATGGCCTTTGTCGTGGGAAGTGATGAAACTGGTATGGCAGATTTTACCATATTTCCCACCACTTTTGCCCGTTTTGCTAGCATTAAAACTGGCGCCGTAATCGAAGTTTATGGAGAAGTTCAAAGAAGGTTTGACAAAATCCAAATTATAGTTAATAATATAAAAGAGTTAAGTTAGGTGGGTTACATGAATAGTGAATTAAAAAGATTTTTTGATAGTATTGGTTTTACTGGGGAAGGATTCAATGAAGCCAGTGTTTTAAAAGTGGTTTTAAAAAAAGAAACCCAAAGTTTTATTGTATATTTAAAAAACAAAGATGTTATCCCTCTAGATTATGTTAATCAATTATTTTTATGTGCTAGTAATGGCATTAATGGTAAGAATAAATGTGAAGTAAGATTAATTTATGATAATGTAACTTTTGAAGATATTAAAGCCTATTTAGATTATTTTATTGATGAAGTAATCATCAGACGTCCTTCCTTAATTGGACTAAAAAAATTAGATGTCGAAATTATGAATGATACTTTATATTTTCATGTATTAAATGAATTTGAAAAAAATGACTTATTATTTGAAAGTAAAGGTCTTATTAATCAACTTAATAGATATGGTTTAGGTAATTTAAAAATTGAGATAACTATTAGTGAAGAAGAAAGATTACAAATTCAAGAAGAAATTGAACAAGACCGGATTAATGTGGCCGTTAAAGAAGATGATAGTCCCATTATTTTTGGGGTTCATAAAGAAGGTAAAGTTACCCAACTTAATAATATTTTGGGAGAAATGCGTAATATTATAGTTGAGGTTTATATATTTAAAAAAGAAGTAGTTGAAAGAACTGGGAAAAAAGGACCAATATTTATTATTAATATGAAAGTTAGTGATAAAACTGATAGTTATTTGATGAAATTAGTTCGTTTTGATGAAGAAGAATTCACGGAAATTAATAAGAAGTTAAATGAAGGCGCTTGGTATCGGGTTCATGGTAACATTGAAATGGATACTTATATTAAACAAATGGTTTTTAATGTTAAAAATATTGAATCTATTCCTTCGAAAGATATTAAAGTAGTTGATAAAGAACCGGAAAAAAGGGTGGAATTACATGCCCATACAATGATGAGTATGATGGATGGGGTAATTGATGCCAAAAGTTTAGTTAAGTTTGCCGATAAACTAGGGCACCGGGCAGTTGCTATTACCGATCATAACTGTCTGCAAGCGTATCCCGATGTTTATAATACTGTTTTAAAAATTAATAAGGGCCGTGATGATAAAGATAAATTTAAAGCCTTATATGGAGTAGAACTTAATGTCGTTGATGTTAAAGCCAACATTGTTTTTAAAAATAAAGAATATAATTTATTTGATCAAGAATATGTCGTATTCGATACTGAAACAACTGGTTTAAGTGTTGGAGCTGATCAAATGATTGAAATTGGGGCCGTTAAGGTAAAAAATGATGAAATCATTGAACGGTTCGATGAATTAATTGCTTGTCCTAAACCTTTACCCCCATTTATTACTGAGTTAACTAATATCACTGATGAAATGCTTCAAGGTAAGGATAGTGAAGAAAATGTCACGCGTCGTTTTTTAGAATTTATTGGGGACTTACCCTTGGTTGCTCATAATGCCCAATTTGATATCTCATTTGTTAGTAATGCCGTCCAAAAATATAATTTGGGAGAATTCAATAACACTGTTATCGATACAATGGGCATGGCTCGTAATATGTATCCGGAATGGCGTAATCATAAACTATCGACTTTAGTTAAGAATTTAGAAGTCAATTGGGATGAAGATAAACATCACCGGGCTGATTATGACTGTGAAGGAACTAGTAAGTGTTTTTATCGCATGTTGCTAGAATTAAAGAGTCAAAATATTAAAACAACTATTGACTTAGAAAATATTGCGGATATTGAAAATGCTATTAAATTTGCCCGTCCCATTCATTTAACTTTGATTGCTAAGAATAAAGTTGGTTTAAAAAATCTATTTAAAATAATTAGTTTAGCCAATACTAAATATTTATATAAAGGAAAAGAACCAAAAATTCCAAGGACTGATTTAATTGAATTAAGGGAAGGATTACTTATTGGTAGTGGTTGTATTAATGGGGAAGTATTTGATAAAGGTTTTGGTATGAATGATGATGAATTAATTGATTTAATAAATTTTTATGACTACATAGAGGTTAATCCTGCCACAAGTTGTAGTCATCTAATTGGGATGAATAAAAGATTTCATAGTATAATGGAATATAATGGTTATATTTCGAGATTAGTTAAACTTGCCAAGAGAATAGGGAAGATTCCCGTTGCCACTGGTGATGTCCATAATCTGCGACCTGATGATTTAATTTATCGCAAAATTATTATTCATCAAAAGACTAATGGTAAGATTCATCCCCTTAATCATAGTGATATTGAAATACCTAATATGTATTTTATGACAACTACTGAAATGCTCGAACAATTTTCCTTTTTAGATCCGGATTTACAAAAAGAAGTAGTTATTACTAATCCTAATAAAATTGCCGATATGGTGGAAGAATTACAAATCATTCATGATAAGTTATATACGCCCCTTTTAGAAAATTCTGCCGAAATTACTAAAGAAATGGTTTATAATAAAGCCCATGAAATTTATGGCGATCCTCTTCCCAATAATATTGCTGAACGCTTAGAAGCAGAATTAAATGGGATTATTGGTGGAGGCTTTGATGTTATTTATTTAATCGCCGAAAAATTAGTTAAAAAAAGTAATGAAGATGGTTACTTTGTTGGCTCAAGGGGTTCCGTTGGTTCATCCCTTGTTGCGACCATGATGGGTATAACTGAAGTTAATGGTCTACCTCCCCATTATGTTTGTCCGAAATGTAAGAAATCTTATTTTGAAGATGAAGCAGGAGAATCATTAGCCAATCTTTATTCCAGTGGCTATGATATGCCTGATCGAGAATGTGTTTGTGGGGAAAAACTAAAAAAAGAAGGCCAAGACATGCCATTTGCAACCTTCCTAGGCTTTAAAGCGGAAAAGGTTCCTGATATCGATCTTAATTTCTCCGGTGAAAACCAAGCGGCAGCGCATAATCATGTCAAAGTTTTATTCGGTGAAGATCATGCTTATCGTGCCGGGACAATTTCCACTGTTGCTGATAAAACTGCCATCGGTTTTGTCCGGGGATATTGCGAAGACAAAAATATCATTTTAAATAATAACGAAATAGAAAGGCTGGCTTTAGGATGTACCGGTGTTAAACGTACTACGGGGCAACATCCCGGTGGTATTATTGTAATTCCTCAATATATGGATGTTTTTGATTTTACTCCTTATCAATACCCGGCGGATGAACCTGATAGTACCTGGTATACAACCCATTTTGACTTCCACGCTATTCATGACAATGTCTTAAAACTAGATATTCTCGGTCACGATGATCCAACAATGCTTAAATACTTAGGTGATACAACTAAAGTAAATATTTTAGATATCCCTTTTGATGATAAAAATGTCATTAGTTTATTTACTTCACCCAAAGTCCTTGGAGTAAGTGAAGATGATATCTTATGTAAAACTGGTACCCTTGGTATTCCCGAATTTGGTACTAATTTTGCCATTAACATGCTTTTAGAAATCAAACCAACCCACTTTGCAGATCTCGTTAAAATTGCAGGTCTATCCCATGGTACCAATGTTTGGCAAGGTAATGTGCGTGATTTAATTGTTAATAATGTTGCATCATTTAGTGAAGTTGTTGGTTGTCGTGATGATATCATGGTCAGTTTAATTAATTATGGCCTTGATTCTTCCAAAGCCTTCAAGATAAGTGAATTTGTAAGGAAAGGTAAAGCCAAAAAAGAACCCGAAAATTGGTTAGAACATGCTGCTTTAATGCGCGAACATAGTGTTCCCGAATGGTTTATTGAATGCTGTCGGAAGATTGAGTATATGTTTCCAAAAGCCCATGCTTGTGCTTATGTTATGATGGCTTATCGGGTGGCTTGGTTTAAAATTTATTATCCTCTATATTACTATTCGGCTTTCTTTAGTATCAGAAGAAGTGATTTTGATATTAAAGCCATGCTTGGAGGTTATGAAGGCATCAAAAGAAGATTAATCGAAATAAAAGAAAAAGGTTATTCAGCGACTGCCAAGGAAAATGCTGTTGCAGATACCCTAGCAGTAGCATTAGAAATGCTTGCTCGGGGTTTCCAATTTAAAAATATTAACATTGAAAAATCTTTAGCCAAAACATTTTATATCGATGAAGAAAATAAAGCATTATACATGCCATTTATGGCTGTCGATGGTTTAGGTGAAAGTGTTGCTAATAAAATAGTGGAAGAAAGAGAGAAAAAACCATTCTTCTGTGTCGATGATTTTCAAACCAGGGGTAAAGTTAATCAAACAACTATCAATAACTTAAGAGAACTTGGCATATTTGAAGGCATGCCCGAATCTGCACAATTAAGTTTATTTTAAAAAAGACTATGACTAGTCTTTTTCTAATGGGGCGAATAATTCTCTAATATCAATATTTAAGGCATTAGCAAATGTCCAAAGTGTTCCCAAACTAAATGTTTGTTTATATTTAGGACTTTCAATATTTTTAATAAAGCCTTCACTATAGTTACATAATATTGCCAGTTTGGTGATAGTTAAATTTTTTAATTTTCTTTGTTTTTTAATGTTTTGTCCAACAAGATAATAAATATAATTTTCATCGTTTTTATTCATATTTTAAATTACTCCTTTTATTACAAGATAAATTTATCACTTGTTCGATGAAAATAATTCACCAGTTCGGTGAATTATGTGATATAATACTATATAGAGTAGAGGAGTGATAAAAATATGATTAAAAATATCAATGTTTATAAAATAATTTTGATTATTTTAATTTTATTTTGTTTAACTTTAGTTATTGCAGTTATTATATTAGAAAAAGGCAATAATGAATTAATGTTATCTGCTAATAATACTATTGAAAGTAATGCCCTAACAATGATGTTAGAAACTGATATTGATTCTAATGAGTATAAGGCAGCAACAAGTAATGACTGGCCAGAGTCCGGTTATATATTTAATGCTAGTATGTCAGGTTGTGAGAGAGGTGGTACATTATCTTGGAATAATGAAACCAATAAAGTCGTGATGGAATCATTAGATTCGGACAAATGCTATGTGTACTTTGATAGATATAACTCGGCAGTCATTAATAATGTAACAACAAGTAATATAACTAATAGCAGTATTACATTAACAGTTGATGTTACTGAAGGGGAAAATAGTATTACTACTTATTATTTTAGTTCAGATAATGGTAATAGTTATGTTAGTAGTTCTACAAATACTTATACTTTTAATAATTTAAGTACTGGAACAGAGTATAATTTTCGAGTTTATGCAGTTGATGTGAATGGAATAAGATCTAATACATATTCATTAAGTGAATCAACTACTTCTGCTGTATATTTTGCAGATTATATCAAAAATACCTTGTATACTGGCGATGGTAATAACGGATTATATTTGCATGATGGAGTAGGAAGTTATACTAATGCAGATCAAGAAGCAGGGGATAATTCTTACAGATATGCAGGGGCTAATCCAAATAATTATGTTTGTTTTGGTTCAAATGAGGCAACATGTCCAAATGATAATTTATACAGAATAATAGGAGTATTTGGAGAACAAGTTAAGTTAATAAAATATGATTATGCGACAACAGAACAATTGGGAACAAATGGAGAGTATTTTGAAACTTCTGCCGAAGCGGGATATTCAACAAGTTATTATAAAGGAATGGTAAATACATCATTAATTGGCACTTATAGATGGAATTCCATCAGTATTACATGGAGTAGTAGTGCATTAAATACAGGAAATTTAAATACAAATTATATAAATTATTTAAACAATATAAATTCTAAATGGAGTGATATGATAGAAACAACAACTTGGAAAGTAGGAGGTATGGCATGGAGTACAAATACAGTAAAACAATATTATACAACGGAATTAGGAAGTAGTAGTTCAAGTACAACATATAGTGTGACTTTTTAAACAAAATGTCCGCTTTTTTAACTTTGTTTTTAAAACAAAATGTCCGCTTGCAAAACAAGAAAA
>CALVVK010000027.1 GCA_944363825.1 uncultured Bacilli bacterium
AAATGCATTTAAAAAGATTGAAAATAAATCAATCTTCTAAAAAATAAGCATAATATTCTTCTAAGGTTATGTCGTTTTCATAAATATAAGTGGCGATATCTTCCCCAACATAGCGAAAATGCCATGACTCGTAACTATAACCAGTAATATCCACTTTATCTTCGGGATATCTTAAAATAAAACCAAATTTATAAGAGTTTTCGGCGAGCCAAATAGCCTCAGCACTATCGGTAAAAGTATTACGATTAGTATTAGTTCTGCTGAAAACATCGATCGCTAGTCCAGTTTGGTGTTCACTTGATCCAGGCCTTGCGGCGATACTATCAGCATAGCGTTCACCACTGGAATTTTTGTAGTTATTATAGACTGTTTCTTGATCGGCATAAGAACGATATGATGAATTAATCATTAAATAATATCCTTCTTTCTCCGCGGCATTCCACATATCCAAGAACGCTGTGTAGGCAACTTCCCGCACTTGTTGTGATCCCGCATCGCCCCAAGAATAGGTCTGAGGCACCGTAACTAAATCGTCCGGAGCATAATCACTACTAAGCAAATAGTATTTGTTAACTAACATGGCCGTATCTAAAGATGTATCAGTATCATATGCTACTTCATAAAAATCTTTATCTAAATGGATATTAATATTTCTGATGATACTACTTAAATCTAAATCACTATTTTCATTCATATAGTCGACATAACTATAGAAATTTTTGGCTAAATAATATTTTTCATCTAATAAACTAACAATATTACTATTTTTTTCATTATTAAGTAAATAATCAATATATTCTTGATCACTAAATTCCTCAAGAATTCTTGCTACTTCACTATCATTATACCCATGTTCTAATAATTTATATTCATTAGTTTGCTGATATTTATACTCTTTATATTTTACTATGCCAAATATTCCTAAAGCAATTATTAAAATTACTATCCCGATAACATAATAAACTTGTTTTTTTAACTTTCTTCTCGTCGCCATTTATTATCTCCTTTATAAAATTATATCACTTTTTGGGTATTTACAAAATACCTTATTTGTAGTAATATTAATTTAATGATAGAAGGTGATGTTATGGATACCAACAAACAAATTTTAAAATATTGTCCTAATTTTTATAAAATACTGAATTTTACCCCTTATGAAGATGATAAAATCAGTGATAAATTAATTAAGTTATATCAAAAATATATTTTTAAAATCGATGTCAATAACCTAGATGATGTCGAATCTGTTAAGCAACTTGACCATGTAATTAGTAAATATATTGATGATTATTTATTCCGGAAAGAAATGCAAAAGCAAATTCTTAATATTCGCATTAAAAAAGATGCTAGTGATATTCTAAAAGAAATAATTAAATCAATTTTGAAAATATTTGATAATTATGAGGAATATACTACTCGGGTAATCTATATTTCGCGTTGGATATAATACTTTTTTTAAGTATTATTTTTTTTATCAAAATTAGAATTATTAAAACAGCCATTGCTATGCCAAGAATTAGGGGGAAAACTTTATAAATGGCTATTGAATTCAAAAAATTATTGGCGACAAATTCACTGACTAGCCAAAGAATAACAAAAACAATTATAAAAGGAATTAAGTTTCTTTTAACATTGAGCAATTGTTTTAATTTAAGGGAACAGACTGATAGACAGATAAAAATATCAAAAAACCAACCGGCGGAAACAAAATTTTCGATGTTTTCGATAAATTTAAATAAACTAATTTTTCTTAAAACTGAATATTCAGGATAACTATAGATATTTACCATTTCTCCTAAAACTATAGTTATAGATATTACAACAATAACTATAGTTAACATACTGATTAAATAATATTTTAAATTTTGTTTAAATTCTATTTTTTCATCAATTAATACTAAAAATGGGGAAGTTGATAGAACAGCAAAGATCAAAGATGTTTTAAATAAGGAAGTAGCATGCGTGCTAAAAATAGGTAAGAGATTAGAAAAATCAAATTCATTGGTTAGTAATGCAGTTTTTAAAACTATTAAGGTAATACTTAAGACAAATAATATTTGAGCCACATAAACTAACTTATTAATATTTTTAGTATTTAAGAATGTTGCAATAAAGACAAAAGGTAGACAAGAAATAAGGGATGGAGTAAATGGGAGAAAATAAGAGTACAGAAAGGTTGCTAAAATTGTTAAAACAATAAATATTAAAAATAGGATATAAAGAATAAAACATAAACGAATTAAAATATTAAAAAAGTTATTTTTTTTAAGTATTTCATTTAAAGAAGTATTTATATTTGCTTTCGAGATGATATAAACAATACCAATTCCTAATATTGTCCCCAAAATTATAGCGATATAGGCATCTTTACTGCTATATAAAAATAATGTTGAAATTCCTCCCCCGAGAAAAAGACTACGGGATAAAAAGTATGATAATATTCCTTTATTAGTTTTCATCTTGCACCTCATAAATTAAGCCTTTTTTATTAATGTAGAAAGATACATCACTGGCAATATCTAAATTAACCCAAAAGTTTTCTTCTTTAATGCGGGTTTTTTGATAGTAAGATTCCCCAAAGAAGAGAATATCACTTTTATTTTCTTGTAAAATAGCAATGAAATCACTTAAGTATTCATTAATTAATTTTTTAAAATCATTATTTAATTTTTCTAAGGTATCTAATTCTCTTATAGGAAAATTTGGTTCATTATCCATTATTTTTCCTGTTAAAGTTCCTGTTATTTTAATACTGTTAGTATCGATATCAAAACTTGTTTTACCGGCGGAAATAGCAATAGAAAAGTATTTATTATCATAATCTTTGGAGATAATAGGACGATAAAAATTACCGGTTAAAATATTATAAATAGTTGCGTAATTATTATCTAATTTGTCTTTAAATTCATATTTATCAAATATACTTAGACCATCAATTTTAAATTGTTCATCATCTAAAGTAATATTGGAAAAACAAGTATCTTTACCAAAGGCTAGTATTTCTTCAACAATTTGGTCAAATGTTTTTAAAACACTACTGTTGCTAGAGTAATTGATGCTTTCTAGTAAATTGATTATCGCACTGCTAGCAACGGGAGCATCAGTGGTAGTATTTTCTAGTATTTTTTCCGGTTCGGTATCTAGGGCGGATATGACATAGAAATTTTCTCGGAAATAAGTGCTGCGCATGAAAAAGTCGATTATGGTATCAAATCTTCCATCGATGATATTTTCTCCTAGGATCATTAATTTGACATGGGTGTAATTGGCATTATCAGAGAGTAAATCGGCGGCACTTTCTAAGGCTTTAGCAAGCGACTTATCACTACCAGTTTTTGTAATTGTTTTAAGTTTTCCAGCGTCTTTGTCAATTTGGTCATTCAAAACTTCTAATGTAATAATATATTCATCATCTTTGTAATCAATACCAATGGCGGAGATAATTGCTAGATCATTAATTTCTTGATAATCATAACAACCAGTTAACATAAATAGGGAAATGATTAAAATTATTTTTTTCATGTATCCTCCTTATCTTTTTGCTTACGCATGTTTTTATGGGTAAATAAAGTACTACGTTTAGTATCTTTTTTTAATGGTGTTTTATAGACAGTATTATGGAAGTATTCTTTATTGAATGGGGCTAAGGGAGCAAAGTATGGTTTAGAAAAACTAGTAATATTCGTTGTATAAACTAAGAAGAATAATAAAACTAAAGTTATGCCGTAAAGGCCGAAGAAGCCAGCGGCGAGAATAAAGATAAATCTAAAAAAACGGAGGGAAGCATTGATTTCGACATTACTAAATGTTAAACTCGAGATAAATGTTATGGCAATTACGATTATGGTAATCGGAGAAGCAATGCCGGCGGAAACTGATGCTTCACCTAACACTATGGCTCCTAAAATAGAGATGGCGGAGCCGTAATTGGAAGGAAACCGTAGGTCACTTTCGCGAAGTATTTCACACACAGCGAGCATTAAGATAGTTTCAATAATGGTGGGAAAAGGAACACCGTTACGTTGAATAGCAAAATCGACGAGTAAGTTCGTGGGAATTGTTTCTTGATTATAATTCATGACGGCAATATAAAGGGCAGGAGCAATCATTGATAAAAAATAAGCAAATAATCTTAAAATTTTGATAAAATTAATATTTTTACTTTTAGAGTAATTATCAATATTGGGATTAATAAAATCGATGAAGAATGCGGGAATGATTAAACAATAAGGAGTTGTATCAATAACTATGGCCATTTTGCCTTCTAGAAGAGCAGTCGCCACCATATCCGGTCTTTCCGTTTGTAAAAAGGTGGGAAAAACATGATTATTCTCCCCATCAATTAAAAATCCGACAGAACTAGAATCAATTATGCCATCGATATCTATTGCTTCTATTTTTTGTAAGACTTCTTCGACTAGGGAAGCATCGACAATATCATCAAAATATAGTAAACCGACTTGGGTACTAGTTCTCCGCCCTAAAACACGATTTTCAATTTTTAAATTGTGGGATTTTAATCTTCTTTTGATAAGACCTAAATTTATTTGATAATTTTCGGTAAATGAATCTTTAGGACCATTAATTGAGGTTTCAACATCAGCAGTTGAGACACTACGATTAATATCGGCTCTGGTTTCAACCGCATAAATTATATCTTTTAAAATAATTATGGTAAAACCATTAGTAATAAAATATTCAATTTCATCAGCATTCTTAATTTCCTTAGTATTTGGTCCGGCTAGAAAAGATTTTAAGTTATGTTTATTAATATTATCTTTACTAGCAATTAAATTTTTTAAAATATAATCATTTACTTTATTACTACCACTTACCGTTTCTAAATAAAGGATATAAATAGTATTAAAGAGATTAAGGGGAATTTCTTTAATTATTAAATCTGGTGTTTTACTAAACTCTTTTTGTAATCTTGCCACTATTTTATTCATTAATATCACCATTTATAATATTTGCTAATTTTTGGTATTTATTCTTTATTATTTATAAGTATTAAGTTATAATTAATTTAGGAGTAGAATTATGTTAGAAGAAACTAATTATGGTAATAAAAAAAGACATCGAATTGATCTAATTATTATTTGGGTTTCCTATTTTTTCTTGATGTTTGGCTTACCCATTTTATTGAGAAATTTTAATATCGCCGAAGTTTATATTGATGAGGCATGGGTGGTGCAGGGCGATGCTGATTTGGCGTTGTTATTATTTATGCTAACGGAGTTTTTATTAGCACTAATAGTTAGTTTAACTACTTATAAGGCCCATATTTATTTAATTTTAGTAGTGTTTTCTTTCTTAGTTAAGTTAGTTTTATATATTCTAGTATCCGTAATTTTATTTTGGTCAATTAGATATTTTTTAACAGATTTTGATCTTTTATTATCGCGGTTAGTGATTGCCTATCGGGGGTATAATGGCGTATTTTTTCCTAGTATTCTTTTTTGTATACCGACATTGCTAGGAGTTGAAATAGGTAAATTAATTAAAAATAAATATCAGGAAAAGAAGTTGGTGAGGTTATATGGAAATAAAAATTGAGCGCTTGGATGATTTGGGACGCGGTATTGGTTATGTCGATGGCATTATTACATTTGTGCCGAGTACAATTCCGGGAGATATAGTTGATGCTAAAATAACTAAACAACATAAAAAATATAAGGAAGCTGAAGTTGTTAGGTACCTAAAATTTTCGGAACAACGGATTCCAGCACCTTGTCCTTTTTTTGCAGATTGCGGGGGCTGCACATTACAACCTTTACCTTATGAGGACACAATTAAATATAAAGTGACAAAAGTCAAGAATTTGTTTCTAAAAAAAGGAGTTAGTATTAATCCACAAGTTATAACTAATCCTAAGCCTTATAATTATCGCAATAAAATTAGTTTGAAAATTATTGATGGCCAAATAGGTTTTTATCAAGTTATGTCTAATAATTTGGTTAATATTACTGAATGTTTAATTAGTGATAAGGCTCTTAATAAATGTTTAAAATTACTCAGTAGTTTTAATATAAAAAACGGTAATATCGTAATAAGATGTAATCAAAAAGGGGAGATATTAATCATTATAACTAGTAAAGATCAGTTAAATATTGCTAGTGATTTTTTGAAGAAACATTTAAATTTACGAGGAATTATTATCAATAATAAATTAGTTTATGGTGCGGATTATTTCATGGAAGAAATAAATGGTATCCAGTATAAAGTGTCATATGATGCCTTTTTTCAAGTTAATCCCTATGTTGCTAGTCAGTTATTTGCCATTATTAAAAACAATATTAATCCCGGTGATAAAGTCGTAGATTTGTATTCAGGAGTGGGAACTTTAAGTTTAAATGCTGCTTTAGTTGCCGAGCGAGTTTTCGGGATTGAAATTGTTGAAAATGCCGTCGAAGATGCGCAATATAATGCTTTAATTAATGATATATCCAATGTTACTTTTTTACTAGGTGATGCTAGTAAATTGCCTAACTTAAATATTAATTTTAATAAGTTAATTGTTGATCCGCCGCGCAGTGGTTTAAGTAAGGAATTGGTTGAAACAATTTTAGATGTTAAGCCCCAAAATATTATTTATGTATCTTGTGATCCGGCGACTTTAGTTAGGGATTATAAATTATTAGAAGAAGCATATGCTATAAAGAAAAGTTATGTTTTAGATATGTTTAGTTATACTTATCATGTTGAGACAATATTAATATTAGAACGATATGTAAAGTAAAGGCATAAAACTTGCTATCTAGTCTATTAAATGGTAAAATCATATTGATTGGAGTTGGTAAAATGCAAGAATTTATATTATCAATGATGGATAAATTTGGTTATTTAGGAGTATTTGCTTTAATTGCTATTGAAAATATATTTCCACCGATTCCTTCAGAAGTAATTTTACTATTCGGTGGTTTTATGACAACTAATACATCTTTAAATATTGTTTTCATGATTATCGCCGCGACATTAGGATCCCTACTCGGAGCCATTGTCTTATATTATATTGGTAAAATTTTTAATAAGGAACGTTTAAAACGCATAGTTTCGGGTAAAGTTGGTAAAGTATTAAGGCTAAAAGAAAAGGATATCGATAAAGCCGATGAGTGGTTTGATAATAAAGGAAATATTACCGTATTTTTCTGTCGTTTTGTCCCTATTGTGCGTAGTTTAATCTCTATTCCGGCGGGTATGAGTGAAATGCCAATGCTTAAATTTTTAATTTATACAATAGTTGGTTCTGCAATTTGGAATACCGTTTTAATTGTTTTAGGTAACCGTGTAGGGGAAAACTGGGAATCAATTCTTGGCATCTTCGATAGATATTCGCACATTGTTGTAATAGTTTTGATAATTATATTTGTAGGATTTCTAATTTGGTTTTATAAATTTAGAAAAAATTCTAAGAAGAAAACTAAGGCAGAGTAAAATCTGCTTTTTCTTAACGAGTAATTTACTAAATAGCCTAATTATAGTATAATATTATGTGGAGTGATTAAATGAAATATGTTAAAAATTCTTATTTACCCTTAGTTGTTGGGGGAATTGTTTTACTTGGCCTAGGTTTATTGCTAGGTTTAAATGTAAATAAAAAAGAAGTATATACTAAAAGAGATATTGTTGCTAGTAATACCGAAGTGAGTGATAGTAATAATATTGAAGTAGTGGGAGAAGAAATAGAATTAAAAGAAAATAAAACAGAGATAGAAGATTCTTCTAGTACTAATAAAATTCCGGATAATACAGTAACAAATAATGTTATAAATAATACTACTGATACTAGTACTAGTAATAATAGTAGTAGTAATAATGCTAAAGATGATACCAATTATTCTAGTAATGATCAAGTTGTTATAAATTCTTTAGAAAATACTTTAAGGCAAGTTAATGCCAGTAGTAATGATGAAACTTTTGCTGATAAAGCCAAGGGAACATTTATTATGATTGTTGATTTCTTCTTTTATGATGGGGAAATTGAAGGTATTACTTTTTCGGAATTAACTCAAGATGGAAAAAAATTGGTGCTAGATTTAGCAAGTAGAATTGATGAGGCAATTGAGGCTAAAATACCGGGTTATAAAGAGACTATTAGTGATGTTGCTAGTAGGGCATTTAATAAAGCCAGTGTATTAATTAAAAAGGGAGCAAATAACTTAAGTGAATTTGCTAGAGAAAAACTGGGGGAAGATAATTACAATTCGATAATAGAGGCTAAAGATGAATTGGTATATTATACAAAAAATGCTTTAAATTTTATTGGGGATGCCGGTAGTAAATTGTTTAATAGTGCTAAAGATAAATTAAATAATTGGTATCAAAATTTTAAAAATAATAATTAAAAATATCGAGTCTTAAAGTTGCTCGATATTTTCTATTTCTTTAATATTGATTTGGGATAAGGTTTTCTTTCATCAGTTAGACCTACTAAATAGTCAATTGATGTATTGTATAGTTTAGCCAGCATGGCTAATTTTTCTATTGGTATGGAATTAACTCCAATTTCATAACGACAATATTGGGCTTGCGTAACTTTCAATATTTTAGCAATATCTGCTTGTTTATAATCATTGTCTTCTCTTATTTCTCTAATACGTTCTATATTCAAAATTAATCACCAAATTTATTGTACCCAAAATACGTGTTACGTATTGACATATATGCGTTTTACGTATATAATTTGAATGTAAAATACGTATTGCGTATATATGAGGTAGTTATGAAAAAATATATATTAATTGTTTTTAGTTGTTTTATATTCGGTTTTATTTGTTGTTATTTTATGATGAATGATAAAGTTTCTAATTCTGTTTTAGCAAGTGAGGCTATCCCTAGAAATAATGCTTTAACCATGATGTTAGAAACAGATGTGGATTCTAATGAATATGAAGTAGCAATGTCAAATGAGTGGCCAACGGAGAGATATATATTTAATGCGGAAATGTCCGCATGTGAGCGGGGCGGGACACTTTCCTGGGATAGTGAAAATAACCGAGTGCTGATGGCATCAGGAAGTGCCGATAAGTGCTATGTGTACTTTGATCGGTATACAGCAGTTAGAATAACAAATGTAACAGCAAGTAATATAACGAATAGTAGTATTACGTTAACAGTGGAAGCAACAGCCGGAGAAAATTCAATAGCCACATATTACTTTAGTAGCAATGATGGAGTAAATTATGAGGAAAGTAGCAGTAATACATATACATTTAGTAATTTAAGCACTGGAACAGAATATAATTTTAAAGTTTATGCAGTAGATAGTAATGGCGTAAGTTCCAACATCTACACATTGAGCGAATCAACATTATCAACAGTGTACTTGGCGGATTATATCAAAAATACAGTGTATACAGGAGATGGTAATAATGGCTTATATTACCATGACGGATTAGGCTCATACACCAATGCTGCACAAGAAGCGGGAGATAATTCCTACAGATATGCAGGAGCAAATCCAAATAATTATGTTTGTTTTGGTAGTGATGCAGCGACCTGTCCAAATGACAACTTGTACCGCATTATAGGAGTATTTGGTTCGCAAGTAAAATTGATAAAAAACACAAGTATAGGAGGTTATTATTGGAGTGGGTCAATTTCAAATAGAAGTAATGTATGGAGTAATAGTACATTAAATACAGGAACATTAAATGGAACATATTTAAATGGTTTAGGAACAACATGGAATGAGATGATAGAAACGACAACCTGGAAAGTAGGAGGAAACATGTCGAGCAATATAGAAGAGCAAACAGTAAAAAATACATTTATAAATGAAATAGTAAGTCCAGCCGCAAATACAACATATAGTGCGAAAATAGGATTAATGTATGTGAGTGATTATGGATACGCCGCCAGTCCAGCAAACTGGACAACAAATTTAGAAAGTTATAATAATTCAACAAATACATCAAATAACTGGTTATATTTAGGTGCATATGAATGGACAATTTCCCGTATTTCAAATAGTACGGACATGGTGTTTGGTGTACTTTATTCCGGTTGTACTTTCGGCGGCAATGTGACTAGCGGCAGCAGCGTCCGGCCTTCCTTTTATCTAAAATCCAATGTAGGCATAATCTCAGGTGATGGCTCATCTACTAATCCTTACCGCGTTGCCCTTGCTTAATATTTGCTGAAGAATTATAGTTTTTTCTATTACATAAATATGTTTTGGATTAAAATAATTATGCCCTTTTAAATTATGTCAAAATATGCTATAATTTTTCTAGAATAAACGGAGGTATAAAATGTTAGAAGACGATATACTCAATGAAATAAAGAAAAATGAGGAAGAAAAGCAAGGGGAAAAGCAAAATGAAATTGTGGAAATTGATGAAAATGAAGAGATAACTAATACTCAATATGATATACCAGAAGTAGTTGATGAAGGTAATAAAAAGAAGAAAGAAAAGAAACCTAGTAAATGGAAAGAGTTGCCTAAAAAGACGAAAATAATAATTATAGTTAGTATTTGTGTAGTATTACTTATTATTTTAATCGTGGTATTATATTTCTTGGTATTTAAAAATGATGAGGAAACTCCAAGTAGACCAGAAGAACCAATGGTAATACTGGAAAAAGATAATTATCGTTATGAAGATGGTAAATTAATATTTATTGATGAAGATAAAAATGAACTTGGTGAATATGAATGTACTAATAAAGATGAAGAATTATGTTATGTGGCATATTACAGTAATGAAGATGATTTTGATGTTGATAGACACGTTTATCAAAGTGGTATTCCAGTAGATTTTAGAAGTGATATTATTTTAGATAATTATGTATTTATATATGATAATACTACTAGAAAAGATGGTAATGTTATTCTTTATGATATAAAAAATGATAGTAGTGAAGAGTATGCTTTAGTTAAAGAAGTAAGTACTGATAAAGTGATTGTTAAAGATCTAGAAGATAATTATGGTGTTCTTACTTTTACTGAAGATAGTATTGATAATTTACTTGATTTTGATTATGATTACATTGGTTATATATTAGAATCTAGTTATTTAGTTACGGCGAATAACAATAATTACCGCCTGGTGGATTTGGAAGGCGAAGAAGCAAGTAGTAATATTCCAGGGGAAATAAAGAATTTTGATGCTAATAATATAAGTGTTGAAATCGATGGTTCATACTATATTTATAATTATGAAGGTATTAGACAAAATGAAAATGAATATGATTATATTCGCTTTGTTGATTCTTACATAATTGCTGCCGATAATCGAAGATTATATGTTTTTGATAGGGAAGTTGCCCCAATGAATATGACTGGTATTAGAATAAGTAGTAATTCTTATAATACGGTGATAACATTTAATGATGAATTAGTCCAAACCAATATTGAAGAGGCTTTTAATGTTACAATAACTGATAATGTAATGCGAATTAATTATGATGATGAATATAAAGATATTAATTTAAATGAAGGTTTATTCAATAAAAATCAAGAATATTATAGTTATTTTGAAGGGGTATTATATTTTTATAGTGATGCCGAGAAGACTGAGGAAATTGGGTCTTATGCTTGTAGTTATGCTAATAATGTAACTGATAGTACTACGCATTTAGAAAATTGTTTTATTGCTAGAGAAAGTAATATCTTTCAAGAAGAAGATGATCCTGAATTAGGTTATATTCCAATTTATAATGAGAGATTTGTCTTTATAAATGATTCCCAAACGCCAAATACTAATGATAATATAGTTATGTATGATTTACGAAATAGTAAAAAATTAGCAACTTATAAAGAAGTTGATACGAGATATTATAGTAATGATGGAGTAGTTAATTTTGTGGAATCGGCAGGAACTATAGTCTTGGCCAAGAATACTAGTGATTCTTATGGGTTAATTAATATTGGATCTAGTAATGTGACTGGGGTAATATCATTTAGTTATAAATATAATGAAGATGATACGGAATCATTTACTAATAATTCAGTTAAAACATTAGGAAATAATTTATTATTTCAAATAAGTGATGGAACTTATCATTTGTTTGAAACTAATGGAGAAGAAATAACGGAAAATATTGAAACAACTAATGAAATAGTAGATTATAAAGGGAATTATATTTTAGTTAAGTCGAGTGATAATTATTTAATCTATAATTTAAGTGGTAGTATTGTAAGTGGGGAATATAAATATATTGCCATGGAAGATACTTATTATATTACGGTTAGTGATGATAATAAGGTTGGAGTATATACTTATGCTCGGGGTAATGTTGATTTAGCAAGTAGTTTAAATATTTATATCGATGGTAATGATTATGGTAGTGAACTTCGATATGGTTTAAATGGTAATGTTTTAGTTTTAACTTACACTTATAATGGAAGTAATCAAGTAATAGAGATTAATCTAGGATAAGGGAGGAGTTATGCAAGATAAGAAAACTTTAATAACTATTATAGTTTTGCTCGCTATATTCCTTCCGGCATCTATCTTGGGGATTTATCAAAATAATAAATTACAAGAAGAAGGGCCTGTAGTTGTTGATGATAATCCTAATCATGATTTTATCTATAATAATAAACTATATTTTTATTACAACAATGAATTGCTAGCAACTTATGATTGTGTTGATTGCTCAAGAAGCACCTCAATAATTGATGATACGGCTTATCATACTAATTATTTTGCGGATGGTACATTAGAACTACCGACAGTGTTAAATGTTAATGTGGGATTATATCGGCAGAATAATTTGGATTATGTTTATAGTATTACTATTGGTAGATCTTTAAGTTATTTTTACGCACTAAAGAATTATAATGTTGAGCATACGGAACAAGTGTTAATTGCCAGGAATGAAAATCGTTGGGGGGTAGTATCAGTTACCAATGATGCATTGGTGCCAATTATATCTTATAATTATGAGTATATTGCCCTACCAAGTCACCTTATTGATGGTAAATTGGATACTTCGAAATATATTGCAATGAATAATAATTATTGGTATATATTAAAAAATGATGGAACTAGTGACTATGCGGCTTTTGCAGAAGAAGTAGTAGATTTTAATGATCTTTATTATATAACTTATAATAATGGTTATCATATATATGATTATGATAATAACGAATATTTAAGTGGTATTACTAAAAGACGAGTATATGCTACTAGTGAGTATATTTTAGTAATAAATAGTGATAATAGTTTATCTGTTTATACTGATTGTAATAGTGCTGCTATAAATAGAATTACGTTACCAACATATACTTCCCTATATTTTAATCAAACAAGTAGTGGGGTTGATATTATGCTTGATGGAAATTTGTATCAAACTATTGTCTAATTTAGGTTTTTTTGTTAAAATATATTTGTATTTCAATGAAATTTGAGGAGTAAAATAATACTTATTTAAAGAGATTTAGTGGTTGGTGGAAACTAAAATTAAGGTTATTTGAAGGTTGCAAATGGAGAAATACGGCAGAGATGCCTTAAAATAATTAAGTTAAATAAAGGATGGTACCGTCATTTATGACTCCTTGGTATCATCCTTTTTTATTTTTGGAAAGGATGAATAATATGTTAGATAAAAAATATGATCATAAATCTGTTGAAGAAGGAAAATATGAGAATTGGCTTCAAAATAATTATTTTGAAGAAAGAGATGGCTTACCACCTTATGCGATAGTTATTCCCCCACCAAATGTTACAGGAAAACTACATTTAGGTCATGCTTGGGATACTACTTTGCAAGATATTTTAATTCGTTTTAAAAGAATGCAAGGCTATAATGCTATGTGGCTTCCGGGGATGGATCATGCTGGTATTGCTACCCAAGCTAAAGTTGATGCCAAACTTAAAGATATGGGTATTAATCCAAGGAGTTTAACTCGGGAAGAATGGCTAAAATATGCTTGGGATTGGAAAGATGAATATGCCGACAATATTCATAAACAATGGGCGAAGTTAGGTTTATCTTTATGTTATTCGAAAGAAAGATTTACCCTTGATGAGGGACTTAATAAAGCTGTTATTTATGTTTTCAAAAAACTTTATGAAGAAGGCCTTATTTATCGTGGAGAAAGAATAATTAACTGGGATCCTGCGGCGATGACAGCCTTATCTAATGAAGAAGTAATTTATAAAGAAATAAAGGGAGCATTCTATCATATTAAATACTATATTGCTGGAACTGATGATTATTTGTGCGTTGCAACAACTCGTCCTGAAACCTTAT
The DNA here is from genome assembly GCA_944363825.1 of uncultured Bacilli bacterium. Taxonomy (GTDB): domain Bacteria; phylum Bacillota_I; class Bacilli_A; order RF39; family UBA660; genus Onthocola_B. Next base: position 14,203 of record CALVVK010000027.1, read on the forward strand.
TTGGAGACACAGCAGTTGCTGTAAATCCGCAAGATAATCGTTATAATAAGCTAATTGGTAAGATGGTAAGGCTTCCAATTGTCAATAGATTAATTCCAATCATCGGAGATGAACATGCTGATCCAGAATTTGGAACAGGTATTGTTAAGATTACGCCAGCGCATGATCCTAATGACTTTGAAGTAGGGAATAGACATAATTTAGAGAGAATTGTTGTC
>CALVVK010000028.1 GCA_944363825.1 uncultured Bacilli bacterium
CTTCCCCAACAGCAATCATATAATTGATACTATTTAAATTAACTTCTCTTTCCTTAGCATCTTCAAATAAACCTAAAGCCAAACCTGAGAAATAGTCAGCAGCAGATTTTTCCCAGAAATCTGATTCGGACTTATTACTTGGATCATACAAAATATTTAAAGCAACGTCATTTAATAATTCAATTGCTTTATCTTGATTACCACCAGTATAATATTTATATGGAAGTGTCAAAGGATTCCAAGAATTACCCCGTTGCGGCTCACGGAAATTAAGAACAATTATTCTATATCCTCTTTCCTTCAAATAAGAAGCACTATATTTATAAATTTCACCTTTAGGGTCCGTGATAATCATACTTTCGCCCTTTTTAGCAAGTAAATTAACCATTGGTTTAACAATAGTTTGCGTCTTACCACTACCAGTAGAACCAATAACTAAGTTATGATATTCCCCATTATCAACCCAAATTTCTTTACCATTATTAATTAAAGGAATACCGGCCGCATCCAAAGTATCACTTAGGGGATTAACTTTAACAACGTCTTCTTGATTCTTGATATCCTTATCTTTCGCCCATTTCGAATACCCATCACTAGATTTTTCTTTAAAAGACAAACCAATTCCTTTACTTTTCTTTTCTTTCTTAAATATATAAGAAGATACACTAGAAAAAATGGCAATCAATGATCCAAAAAACAAAATAAGTGTCACCGGTAAATAGGCACCCGTGAAGGCTTTAAAAGGGACTAAGCCATAAAATGTTCCTTCTTGAGCCAATGATGATATATTTAAAACAGCAATACAACAAAGATATAAAAGTAAAATACTATATATACAAAACAATAAAAAATCCTTAGGTTCAACTTTGAATTTCATTATCTTTCATCCCTCTTTCTAATATTTTACCAAATTGCCCCTTTAAAGTCTATTCTTTTTAACTACAACAATAATAATTATAACTAAGGCTAACACTCCAAAAACAAGGACAAACACCAAGCCCAAATGTTCATTTATCCAATTTTCAACTGGTGATTCATCTTGTTCATCTTCATCATCAATAATTGGTTCATCCTCTTCTATTTCTTCATATCTTATTTGTACATACTTATTTTGATAATTATCCCTAGTTATATACCAAGTAAGTACCCCATTTTCATATCTATCAGCATTACTATCAATATAATTGTATAAATTAGTATCCAAAGTTACATTAACAGTAATACTATCAATACTTTCATAATACCCCATACATGAATTATAACTAGAAGTATTAATTAAATACTCTCCATTATCCTCTGTTATTCTAAATGCTTCCAAACAGGTATTAACAGCAGTTGACCTATCATATTCTCTTAAAGGAAAAGTATACGTAACATAGGTATTATTATTCCGATAATTTATATCATAATAATCAACACCTTCGATTTCCTCATTTAAATCACTTGCTCCCTGTTCATCAATATATGCCGGTGTTACTTCTGTATAATTATAATTATTAAACACTATCTCTTCTTCTACATCATCACTAATATACACATTATACTCGGCACTACAACCACTAAGTAACAAAACAAATAAACTAAGTAATATAATTTTTTTCATCTAACCAACCCTTCCCAATACATATCTATATATTCTGCGATAAGTTGCATTATCATAATGTAGTCCATCCGTTGTTGTAAAAATTAAATCATTATTTGTATCTAGATAAAATAAGTTATTTAATCTACTATTATTAATATAGGTTTGTATTGCTACATTAAATTCTCTAATATTAGTATTACTAACATTTTCACCTTCATCAACTGGATTAACAGACATTATATAAATGTTCTTATTAGGATTATCTTCTGCTAATTGTTCAAATAAATCATAGTAATCTAAAGCAACACTAGTTGCATTTGTATTACCAGCAATATCATTAACACCCATATTTATAACAATATTGGTACTATAACTACTCTCAATTTCAGAAATCTGACTACTAAACCAGTTAATACCTGCACCACTACGAGCAAGGCAAGTTCTAGTTTCACATAATGATGTATCATCACACAAAGCATTATTTAAACACATGCCAACAGTTCTAGAATCTCCCACAAATAATATATCACTTGAAACTGGAATATCCGCATTATATTCATTTGTATAACCATCAACATATCCATTTCTAAATATTTCAATAAATTCTTCTTCTGTTACATTCAATGCATTATTAGCATACCACTCAGTCATATCAACAACATATTCACTCGATTTGCTAAAAGGTACTGAATTAATTTTTACGCCATCTTTCTTACCCGAAGCATGAGCAATATAATACACTTGTGCTTCCCTATCGACACCAACAATCATCATGATATGTCCTTCATGCCACATTAAGTCCCCAGGTTGACCAGTTGGTTCACCATTTTCAGTTAAACGTCGTTTTGTTCCATAATTACCCTGCGTACCAGAACTAGCCGCTCCGGCATTAAAACCGGCATTTCGTAAAATCAGTGTAATAAAACCAGAGCAATCAGGGCCATAACGCGGATAAGTTGTCCCAATACTAGAAACAAATTCACCACCACTTGCACTAGTAATGACACTACCCCAATTTGGATCTACACCATAAAAGGAAGTTGATGATAAATTAATATTAACACCATTATGATACATAGGTGTATTACCATGATTACCACCATAAGTATAAGGAAGTCTTACATCATAATATTGATAAAGTCCACCAACCATGGCCACTGCTGATATAACAGCAGCATCACGTGTGCCAATTCCAGCATTTAAGACTTCACCCAAAATATAATCGTTAAACTCTTCAACGCTTGTTCCTTTAGAAGCAAAAAAATCTCGTAATGACATTGTTAAAATATCATTCAAACCACTACTAGTTGATATAGTATAATTATTACTTACTGTTTCATAAATAGAATATAACTCTGGACTATTATAATAATAGTTAATTATTGCTTCAGCGGTATAATTTTCTTCACTTGCTAAATAATAAGCCCCGTATTGACTCATTCCACCGCCATGACCATTTGTATTCCAACAAAACTCTTCGCTTTCCGCTTTACTATCACGTATATAACCAGTAAAACCAGTATTATCAGCCCAAGACTTAGGAATATATTGCAACTGCGGCGAATAACCATCATAAAAATCATTACCATATCCGACAATATAATTGCTGCCTTGTTCTCCCATATAACATGCAGCATCATATGTTGTAGTTAAAATATTTCCATTTCGAACTGCAATAAGCCCATATGTTGCCATTACGGCTTGCATTATTGGATGATCTTCTTGCGTAACTTCTGCAAGAACATCTTCATCATAAGTAAACGCTTGAAAACGAGAACTACCTTGAAGTCGACATTCACCAGTACGATTAATTCTAGCCAAAGCATAAGTTCTAGCCACTATTGCAGCAGCCTCATATAATTCCGGAGCACCAGTTAAATTACCAACTTCAGCCTGAACAACTCCCGGAATATATTCTGTTTCAAAATCCAATTCACCTGTTTCTTGAATTTTCCCATCGACTTCCCGATATACTGTAACTTTCTCACAATAATTATTCAGCTCATAATAAGGATAACCATAAAGTCCCATAAGGTTACCATTACTACTACTAGTATCAGCACCCCCACCAAGGATAACTACAATAATTAAAATTAAGAAAAATACTCCTAAAAATAACCACGTAACAGGATTAGCCAATAAAAACATTAATACTTTAGCAGCAACCCGTCCAGCAACAGTTCTCTTACCCCCTAATAAAGTTTTATTTTCATCTTCGCCACTTTCGTTATCACTTTGTTCAGTTGTATTATTGGTATCCTCTTTTTTATTTTCTAATTCATTTTGATTATTATTAAGTTCATTATTGCTATTTTCATTTGTATTAGTATTAGCACTAGTTTTCGTATTAGTATTTTGTTCTTCTTCAGTACTATTATTTTCACCCATAGAAAAAGCACCTAATCGTTTTTGTTGTCTTTGATTAGGATCATAAAGTAATTTATTATTATTGTTATTATTTACTCCTCTTTTTCTATTCAATTAAATCACCTAAATTAATATCCCCCACCAGATCCAAATGAATCTAACTCTTCTTGTGTAACAACTACTTGAATACGCATCCGTTTATTACCACAGACAAATAATGCATCACCTTGATCATAATACTTAATCGATTCTTTTTCCGCTTCATTTAAATCAATTAATTTCGCTAGATCATCAACTGCTTGCTTCCGAAGTCCCATAACTAAGTAATATGAAGCATTATCAAATATTGCTTTACCATGGGTAATAATATTTGGTGCTGCAAAGTCTGTTGGTTGTTGCGTAATAATAATTGTACCAGTATTGTACTTTCTACTTCTTCTTTGGATTTGGGCTAAGAATTCAGCCCCTAATTCGTTATGACCAGCCAGTAATACATGGGCTTCATCTACCATCATAACAGTATTAACATTTTTATCCAAACATAGACCCCAAGCATATTTCAAAATATTAAAGAATAAAGCATTCTTAATATTTTCATCACTATTCATAAGTTCCTTTATATTAAAGACAATAAAGTCACTTTCAATTTTTAATGTTGTATGCCCTGTAAAATAATATCTAAGTTCTTTTACTAATGGTCTTATTTTTAATTCAAGTCTCTCCATTACATCCCGTTCATGAGTAGCATCGGTCATTGACAAAAGCCGACCTTTAATTGTGGCATAAACATCATCAAATGTTGGATAATCAGCACTTGTTAGTTTAGTAAAATCCGTATCATAATCTATTTTATATCTTTTATAAGTATCTTGTAATACTTCACTAAACATTGTTAAAACATCATCTTCAATACTTGGTGAATAATATTTCATAAATGCTTTAACTTGTTGTAATGTTCTAGTTAAAACTGTATAACCTAAGCCTTCGGCAATTTCCTCTTCATCAGCATCAATTACTATTTCTAATGGGTTAATCATTCCGAAATCTCCACCTTTACCTAGGTCAAGAAAATCTCCTCCAAGGGAATATGTCATATCTTCTAATTCCCCTTCAGGGTCAACACAAACAATTTTATAACCATTTCTAATATGAGTTCTCAGTAACACCTTGGCGGCGGTTGACTTACCACTACCAGACATACCAAGTAAGATTATATTAGCATTATTTCGATTATTTTCTTTTCTAATTTGGTATAAAAATTGATTAAATAATATTACCCCACCAGAGATATCTACTCCCAGTAATGTTGCAGGTCCTGGATCTTTAATACTATCAAAAATAAATGGATACATGGCTGCAATAGTTACTGATGGAATAGGTGTCCCTATTCTTTGTTCAATATCTTGTGGTGGAAATATTGGTAAAATTGATTTTAACGCTTTTTCTTGTTCAAACATCAATGACACAGCCCGCATTCCTAAGGCTTCCAAATAACTTCTAACTTGAATTTTTCTTAGTTCTAATTCCTCTTTATTATCCGCAGTTATTAATAAATGCATTTGAAAATCAAATATTCTTGCTTGGGTTGCGGCCAGCATTTGAATAAATTGTTCCAAAGATTCATAATCTTGTCTAATTCTCTCTTGAAAAGTTTTATCTTTTTCACTTTGATATCGAACCTTTAAATCCGCAATTTCTTTATTAAGCATTTTTTGTAATACCGAAAATTCAATTGGTATATGTTTTATTGCAATTTTAACCCCATTAATATTAGTCATATCTGATAAATAACCAGGAGCAATATTTCTTGGGAAAGCAATAACTGTCATAATCGTTGCATATTTACCACCAATTATAAATTCTGTTGGTTTAAACTCCATCCCTTTCGGAGCAACTTCACTTTTTAATTTTGCCATTTTACATCACCGCCCCAAAATTAGTTTGTTCGCCACCATTTAAGAAGTTATCTAAAAGTACTCTTAAATCATTATTACTTGCTTGAGTTGACTGTAATCCAGCACTAGCCAAACCACTTATTAAATTATGTAGTTTCTTTTGAACGATTTCTAATCTCTTTTCTTTAAATAAAATATAGTATTCAGTATCAACGACATTATATTCAACACTAGTAAATAAATTGGCTTTATTAATATCTTGTAATATTAATTTCTTTATTGCATTATTTGGTGCATTATTATACATTAATTGTAATTGTGATACATAAACATCTATATCAACTGGCCGATCTGCAATAAGTAACCAAAATTCAAAATCAATACTATTATAAAAATTTCTTAAATTATATATCGCACTATTTTGACTACCAGTATCCATAATAAATATATTTTTCGGAGTTATTTTAACACCTGTTACATATGATCCATCATCAAGTTGGATCATCCCATTCATTATTTGTCTTATTGGTAACCAATCTTCAGCATAACTAACGCCACTATTCTTCGCCATCTCGCACACACCAACCTTTCCAATAATATCTTCGTGGATTAAAGATATACGTTACAACATTGATAATAAATTGTAATACATTATGATAATATAGCACGGGTGTTACTAGAAATCCTGTAATAAGCGCCGGCATTAAAATCATAATCATTTGTGCTAAATTAGCATTACGTACAAACATCAATAATATTATTGTAAGTGCACAACCAGAACCAAACAAAATCAAATCCACTGGTGTAAAAAACCCTAATATTAATTGTGATTTCTTTGAATTTGCTGGTATTAAATAACTATTATTCATTCCTTTCTATCCTTTCTTTTCTTTATCACGTTCGCGTTGTTGCCGTTCATATTCTGCTATATAATTATTATTTTGTGCTCGTTTAAGATCCATTTTATCACCAATTTTATCAAGTGGGCCACTAGATACGTCCAAATCACCCATAACATTTTCTATAGTAAATCCACTATCTCGAACATAATCCTTATCTAAATTACGAGACAAAGTAATCTTCAATTCCCTACCTTTTGATTGAGCATCGGCTAATTTAGCCATTGTTTTATCATCTAATGCATTATATTTCTCATCCGACAATGCAACATTTTGTAGAATTTGAGAAAACTCATAACGATATTTATCATAATCACTTTGGGCTTGAGAAACTGAAATTAATTTTCCATTTGCATCTGTTAACTTGCCCGCACGAGCATCTTGAATTGCCAACAATTTTTCTCTTACTTTTGTAGCAGAATAATTGCCATATTCAAAACTTGAAGAAGATTTATTTGCTTCACTATCAATAAGATCTTCAACAGAAGTTCGAACAGCCTTTTTCTTACTAGAAATATCATCAATAGCCTCATTGTCCGCTACATATGCCGCAATGTCATTAATACCCAACATTGCTTTTGCTGAATCTAAAGCATCGCTTACTCGACCTTCAAGTGGATTTAAACCTGCAGCCTTATATCTTGCCGCTTTAGCATCACGTTTTACTCTATTTTCTGTTATTTCATCAGCAGTCGAAACAATACCTCCTCTTACATCCCCAAAATTTTTAGCCCCTTTACCTTTCTTAACACCATGTAATAATCCAGCTCCTGCGCCACCAAAAATAGAAGCAGCCCCACCAAAAGCAGATTTAGCTAAAGCCTTTCTTCTATCTTTAGCCTCCATTCCTTTAGTTTCAGCATTCGTTTTTCTTATTCTTTGAACAGCAGATACAGCATTTCTACCTAATGATAAAGCAGTTCCTCCAACAGCAGTGGCAGCAAATAATCCACCACCCATGGCAAGTTTGTCCATTAAACCTAACTTCATGCCACCAGTATCTAAATTCAATAATTCTCCCAATAATTTTGGTGCTTGACGCATGAATACTACAATACCCATTATTAATAACGCGAAAGTAATAAAGCCTAATAGTGGATCATCAAAATATCTATAAGGATTATATGCACCAGTATCACTAAATAAATTAATTACTATTCTCATCAAATAAATACAAATTGCTAAAATCCCGACTCGAATAAAGACTTCAACAAAAACACTAATTATTTGTTTTACCCACTTAGAAAATACATCTTTCATATTTCCTCCAGGCAATATTCGACATATCACAGGAATTGGTGCAATTAATTGATAAAAAGCCAATTTAATTACTCTGACTGCCATATCAAAAGTAAAATTCAATAACACATACAAGAAAAATACACCAGCAACTGTTGAAATTGGAAATAAATAGTTAATTTCTCTTGCAGCAACTGCTTCACTATATGATGAATAATACGTAAAAGAACTTCCTGCATAAATTATTTCATCATAATCTGTTAATGGATCTCCGTTTCTTAGAAAAAGTGAACCATTACCAATAATGCTACCTCTACATTCATCTATAGAAAACTCTGTAGTCCCTAATTCAGTCACACAATATTCACCATTTACAGAAAAAAATGCATTAAACAACTCATAAACTATATATCTGCCCTGCAAATTCAAATTATTTTCATCAACAGTATCTTGATTTTCATCACCTAGAATCAGTCTAGGAATAGTATCATTGTTTAAAACAGCATTTTGAAAATTAAAAGCAACCGAAAATACTGTTGGTAAAACCATAATAATAACAATTGATATAACAACATTTTTTACTAAATTTGGAAAAGAATTTTCTCCCTTAGCAAAATCATCAGGACTAACAACAGCCCGCAGTAAAGAATATGCTAAAACAAATAGCATAAAAATACCTAAAATAATATATATTCTTCTTACTATATCATTATAACTATCTTCACCAAATATATTTATTCTCGCTAAAAAGAAAAAGATTTGAAATACATAATATATTAAGTCATATATTACACCATCAATCATCAATAATACTTGCCAAATAAATTGCATAAAGTATCACCTATCCCATTCCACAAGTGCCATAAGCACCAAATAATTCCATAATAAAATCAACTAATATCGGTAAGAAAAAAATTAGAACACAAAATATAAATCTTTTGGCTGTAGTAACTCCTGCCTTTTTTAAGGCATCTTTATCATTAGCAACTAACGCTTTTATAAAATCAACAGTGCTTAATATTAATAATGCTGCAATAGCAATATATTTCATGACATCTAATACCCATTGCATCCAATAAGCGGGACAATCAATATCCGTTGGATTACCAAAAATAGATTGGCATTCAAAACCTTCAGTCCCACAAATTCCATCAGAAACTTCCCCAGCAAATAATTGATAATCTTCAAACACACTGGCTTCTGCTACTTTTGTTAAACTAAAAAAAGACAAAAGTATTGCACAACTAACAATTAAAATATTTTTAATATATGTCATACAATCACTTCCGTCCTTCAACTTTAATATTTTTGATAAATAGCAATTTATCAAATAAATTATACCAAAGTTTTATTTACAACGCAACATATTTCACCATGCAAAATATGGATAAAACATCATTTATTCCATGAGTGGATTACCTGGTTGACATTCATTTCCAAAAGGATCAAATAAACAATTAGTACAGTCGGTAAAATTAGAATCATTAAACGCCTCACTTGCCCCATTAACTAGTGATAACAAGAAATTTAATATTGTTGGTATCAAGAATATTATGATAGCAATAATTATTCTTCTAGTCAAAGCCATTATAGCATCTTTTGGGGCCTTTTCATCACTTGATATTGTTGCTTTAGCAAAATCTATTGAACCAAGTATAATTAATATTAACGGAATTATAATTTTAGCAACAAATAATATATACCCTATTACTTGAAAAGTCTTTTGAACACCTTCTTCTTCACAAAACGTTACTGGTGTAACACCTAAATTCCCTTCAAAATCTTGAGGACCTTGATTTGTACCACTAGAACTACTAGTTTCCCAAAGTCCTAATTCAATCACATCTCCTCTTTTTCTAAAATAATAGTTAGAAACATTCTCATCAAATAATCTTTGAGCAGCGCTTGAACTAACAGTAAAATCAATGTTATTCACAGTAACTGTCGGAACATTTGTAAGAGTATTGAAATTCATACAATGTTCTGTTGATTCACCTTCCCAATAACCAACATAAACCCCATCTATCGGAGTCTCATATGGAGCATTTGAAACACATATTCTATAAGTATTGTCAGAATAGGTTGTTAAACTATAAATCGTATGTCCGACTTCTCCGATAACATTTACATAATCTTGTTTATGTTCACTATCAGTACCAGCATCTAAAGTATAACTCACTGTTTTAACAATATATTTTGGAGGAGTCAAGTCTTTTCGATAATAAAAATTATAATTATCTAATGCAACATTCTCATTATAAGCCACAATATTATGAGTATAATTAAAACCACTATATGAATCTGGCGAGGTAGGAGAAATTTTTATTTCCGTAGTTTCCATAGTCAAATAATTTGGACAATAATTATTTGAACTAACCACATAAGCATATTGCGAACCGTATAAAAAATTTATAGTTATATTTTGAAAAGATCCCTTATAATCGACATTTAATATTTCAATATTTAATAAATCTGAAATATCAGTATAATTTGTTAATAAAGTTCCACTCGGTATATAATCAAAACGAATTGCCAAATTACCATCACGATCAAGATATTCACATTCGCCAGCTGCCTTAACCCCCAAACACCCAACACAAAACATAAAAAGCATAACAAATATAAACATAATACTTTTCTTCACAGATATCACCCAATTCATCTAACAAAAGTATAACATAAAATGAAAACAATTAGTATAAATTATTTACAATTTTAATAAAATAATTACTATCATCTATTTTATTAAAACCACAACTTTCATATAATGAAATTAGTTTATTATTTATATTCCTATCTTTAATAAATTGATCATTATCTTCAAAAGCACTAGGATAAACCACAATAATACCAACATTATATTTTAAAATATTAGTAATTATATTATTCAAATTATTTAATAACATTTTAGCATAGCCTTTATTACGATATTCTTTATTAATATAAATACGATGAATATAAAAGATATTACCAAATATTGTTTCATATTCTTCTTTTAATATTCCATCTTCAAATAAAGTTTCATAAATACCAAAAATATCTCCTTCTAAATCAAATACATCCAAAACAGATATTTCATTATTATATATATAATCAAGATCAATATATTTACCTATTAAATAGCCAATAGTCTTATTAGTTTTTTTATCAATTAATTCAATATTAGTAGTATATATTCCTAATAACTCATAGTCATCATAGTCTATTTCTTTATCATTTAATAACAATTTAGGATAATCGACATTTACTCTTAATATTATATAATCTTCCATCATTACTTCCCTTCCCTAAATAAATCATATAAATACATACATCTATATAAGTCACTAGAATTAATATAATCATGATTATTAATAAAATCAATTAATTTATTATTACTAGAATCGATATTTAAATGAATACCTGTACCAAAAGTTATACCATCATAAGTTATAAGTCTATTATATATATAAATATTTTGTTTTTGATAATTAAAATTATTTATAGTAGCACAGGATATATCTATTATTTTATATTTTTTATGAGTAAATACCTCCTCATAAGTAACATAACAATTATCACTATCAATATCCAAAACTACGGCTTTATTTATTGAAAAGTATTTAATTTATTTAGGTTATAATGTTGATAATACTTTGTTTAAAGATAAATCAGTTTATTTTAGAAACGCTTTAGTAAGAAGTAATTATTTTAATAATTATTTAAATATAAAAGAAGATAATAGTTACTTAATTAAATTTTATGAAAATTCATTGTTAGGTAAAAATAATAACTTACATTCCCAAGATTTAATTGTTAAAGAACTGTTTTAGTTTCAATAACAAAATTTAAAATTATCCATATAATATTCTAGGTGATATACATGGATAGAGCGTTAAAAAAAGTGGTAATTGATGCGGGACATGGGGGAGATGATCCCGGAACTATTGCTAATGGCATAACAGAAAAAGAATATACTTTAAAAATTAGTGAATATATTCACAATCGTTTAGATGAAATGGGAATTCCTAATGAACTATCGCGGGATAGTGATGAAACATTGGATAGTAATTCAAGGCCAGGAAGAATCCAAAGTTTTTATGGCAATGGCAGCGATGTCATCGTTGTTTCTAATCACATTAATGCTGGTGGTGGTGATGGGGCTGAGGTAATTTATGCCTTAAGAAATTCTGATACTTTTTCTTCAAAAATTGCTAAAGAACTAGAAACTGCTGGTCAAAATGTCCGTAAATACTATCAAAGACGATTACCGAGTAATCCTGCAAAAGATTATTATTATATAATGCGAGATACGCCGAATAATGAAACTGTAATCGTCGAATATGGTTTTGCGGATTCCACTGGGGATGATGTTTCCCAAATCAAAAACAACTGGGAAGATCTCGCTGAGGCTGTAACTAAAGCCATCGTCGAATATGCTGGAGGTACTTACCAAGCCCCCGCCGATTCTAATTATTACACCGTTAAAAGTGGCGATTCCTTATGGAGTATTTCGAAAAAATTTGGCATCACGGTTGATGAATTAAAACAAGCCAACAACTTAACAAGCAATTTACTTAGTATTGGGCAAAATTTATATATTCCAACTAAAGAAACGGATGTTACTACAAATGAATATGTAGTTGTTAAAGGCGATACTCTTTATGGAATAGCGAGTAAATTTAATACTACTGTTGATAACTTAAAATCTATCAACAATTTAACAACTGATGCCCTAGCAATTGGTCAAATATTAAAAATACCTAGCAACACAACAACGGAAACTAATACTTATACCGTTAAAAGTGGTGATACCCTTTATGCGATAGCGAACAAATATAATACAACTGTTGATGCAATTAAAGCACTAAATAATTTAAGTAGTAATACCTTAAGTATTGGGCAAACCCTAAAAATACCAAGCAGTACAACTTCAAATGCTACAACTTATACCGTTAAAAGTGGTAATACTCTTTATGCGATAGCAAACAAATATAATACAACTGTTGATGCAATTAAAAATTTAAATAATTTAACAAGTAATACCTTAAGTATTGGCCAAACTTTAAAAATACCTAATAATACAAGCAACAATATTACATACACCGTTAAAAAAGGTGATAGTCTTTATAGCATTGCTCAAGAATTTGGCACAACTGTATCTGCCATTACCGACTTAAACAATTTATCAACCACTGTTCTCATGGTTGGCCAAAAATTATTATTACCATAGAAAAAGCAAGTCACTTCTTGCTTTTTTTAGTTTTATTTTTACTATCGATATATTTTTTTACTTTTTCCTTTTGATTTTTAATTATCTTCGACATATTAGGAAATGCTTTAACTATTCTTTCATACATAAATACATTATTATGAATAAATTTATGAATTGCTTTCTTAATTTCCTCAGTTGAATCTTTAGTTACATTTCTAGTTATACTTTTTAAATTAAATACCACATTAAATGAAACTAATAGATCAATAACAAATAAACTCATTACGATAATAACAATAATATTTAAAGTACTAGGATTAATAGAATTTATAATATTAACTAAAAAAGGATTAACATATTTTACAACAATTGTTCCAAAAATACCAAAAGGAATCATAGTTTCTAAGCAAATACGTCCATTAATATTAAATTTCATATTACTATAATCCCACCAACGTAATTTAAATATTTTTTCCATTAACCAACTAGTTACATATTCTAATACGGAACATATAAGAATTGATAAAGCAAATAAAACTAAAACATCATCAGAATATTTAGAAAGCAATAATACTAAAAATATACAACCGGCCCCATAAATTGGACAATAAGGTCCAATTAAAAAGCCGCGATTAATAAATTTGTGATGTTCAAATAAGGCTAAACCTATTTCCCCTAACCAACCAATTATTGAATATATTATAAATAGTAAAAAGTATGTATTAAACATATTGCTCACCTATTAATAATAATTATACAATAATTAGAAATTTTTGCAAGTTAATGTAGTTCTTGACACACTCCTGGATCCGGATTATAAAAACAATGACTTTTGTATCTGCCTGCTAATTCTTGATCCCCATCTTTGACACTTGTAACAAAAAATCTTGATCTAGGTCCCATAAATCCTAGTTTTTTTATTTTTTACACTTGCG
>CALVVK010000029.1 GCA_944363825.1 uncultured Bacilli bacterium
TAGTGGTGTAAAAATAAGTTGAAGTATTGAGAAGTTAAAACGAAGGAGGGAAATTATTTATGGCAGTAGTTTCTATGAGTTATCTTTTAGAAGCGGGAGTTCATTTCGGGCATCAAACCAAGAGATGGAATCCAAAAATGAAGGAGTATATTTTTACTTCACGCGATGATATTTATATCATTGATTTAGAAAAGACTAAGGCCTGTCTTGAAGAGGCTTACGCGGAAATTAAGACAATTGCGGAGAATGGTGGTAAGTTCTTATTTGTGGGAACCAGAAAGCAAGCCGCTGAAGTTTGTGTTGAAGAAGCCACTAGGAGTAATTCTTATTATGTAACCGAAAGATGGTTAGGAGGAACCCTTACTAACTTCCGGACCATTAGAAGAAGAGTTAAAAGACTTGAAGAAATTGAAGAAATGGAAAAGAATGGTACTTTTGATCTTTTACCTAAAAAAGAAGTAATTGGACTTAAAAAGGAATATGATAAGTTAAACCGCGTTTTATGTGGTATTAGAAATATGGAAAAACTTCCCCAAGCATTAATTATTGTTGATCCTAAGAAAGAAATTAATGCGATTAAGGAAGCCCGCAAATTAAGGATTCCGGTTTTTGGTATTGTTGATACTAATTGTGATCCTGATGATGTCGATTATGTTATTCCAGGAAATGATGATGCAGTAAGATCAATTAAAGTAATGCTTGGAGTTCTTACTAATGCGATTTGTGAAGCAAATGGTCTTGAATTAGTTGATTATGTATCCGAAGATGAAAAGGGTGATGCAGCTAAAAAAGAGACTAATAAAGAAAAAAGTGAAGAAGTAACCGAAGAAGTTAAAGTTGATGAAACAGTTTTAGAAGAATTAAAAGAAATGGTTCATGTTGATGAATTAGAAGCCAAAACTTTAACTGAATTAAAAAAGATGGCTAAAGAAAAGAAAATTAAAGGTTATTCAACAATGAAAAAAGATGAATTAATCGAAATATTAAGTAAATAAGGAGGATATTATGGAAATCACTGCAAGTATGGTCAAAGATTTGCGCGAACTTACTGGAGCGGGCATGATGGATTGTAAAAAAGCCTTGGCGGAAACTAATGGTGATATGGAAAGTGCTGTCAATTGGTTACGCGAAAAAGGGATTGCTAAGTCAGCCAAGAAAGAAGCGCGGATTGCTGCTGAAGGTTTAGCCAATATTTACATTGATGGCGATAAAGCCGTTATCTTAGAAGTAAATAGTGAAACTGATTTTGTTAGTAAAAATGAAGAATTCATTAGTATGATCGATACTATCGGCGCAACTTTATTAAAAAGTAATGCCACAACTGTGGATGAAGCAAAAGAACTTATGACTCCCGATGGCACAATTAATGAATTGATCGTTAATAAAACTGCTAAAATCGGTGAAAAATTATCGCTACGCAGATTTGCAATTGTTAATAAAACTGCTGATGAGTTTTTTGGTTCATATATCCATATGGGAGGCAAGATTGCGGCCTTAACAGTTATCAAAGGGGCAAATAGTGATGTTGCCAAAGATGTTGCTATGCAAGCGGCAGCAATGAAACCGCTTTATACATTCCCAAGTGAAGTTCCTGCAGATGTCTTAGATAATGAAAAAGCAGTCTTAAAGGAACAAGCGATGAATGAAGGAAAACCAGCGGATATCGCCGAAAAAATGGTCGCAGGCAGAATCAAAAAGTTCTATAAAGAAATTTGTTTATCAGAACAAGCATTCATTAAAGATGGCGATATATCAGTAGAAAAATATGTAACTAACAATGGTGGAGAAATAAAAAGTATGATTCGTTATGAAGTTGGTGAAGGTATGGAAAAGAGATGCGATAACTTTGCTGAAGAAGTAATGAATCAAGTGAAAGGTAACTAAGTCAGCCGATTGGTTGACTTTTTTTGACATAATTTATTGTTTTATCTTTAATAAAGCCTAGTTTTAATGCTATAATAAGTATGGTGGATGTTTTTCATGAAAAAAATCTATGTAAAAAATGATAAATTATTTAAAAATAAATGGCAAATGCTAATATATTTTATAATATTCATTATCTTAATTATTGCTTTTATTTATTTGGGAACCATTGATTATAATACGGACTTACCAGATAATGAGAAATTTGCTGCAACTTTTAGTTTAGTTAGTGAAGATAATATATTTGAATATATTAATGCTACTGATGCCTTAATGGTGGCGGGCGGAACCAAGGGCATAGTCTTATTTGGGACCGATAATGAATGGGTAAATTATTATGCTAATATTGTAAATAAAGTAGCCATGGAAGTAGGTATTGATAAGATATATTATTATGACTTTATCAATAATCGACAAGATAATAATGGAACATATGAAACAATTGTTGAAAGATTAAGAGATTATGTAACATATAATGATTATGGGACTGCCGAAATCTATGCGCCATCCTTACTAGTGGTAAGTAATGATGAAGTTTTGTTATTCGATACGGAAACATCATTTGTTGTTGGCAATATTGCCCCAAGTGAATATTGGAATTCGTTTAATGAAGAACAAAAGATGAACGAACTTTATAATGTTTTTAGAAAGTATATCGAAAGTTGAGGTAAAAGATGGATAATACAAAAAATGTTGTTGGTTTAGTTATTTTTATAATAATCTTGTTATTATTTGTAGTTGGTGGTTACTTCCTAATGGATTATATGTTAAATAATTATTCAAGCGAAAGTAATAATAATGGTAATGGTATAACGGAAGTTAAAGAAATTCGGATTGATGCTACTAAAGATTATATATATTATGAAAATTCGACAGATATTTTACATGAAGAGCATATAGTAAAGGAAGATGTCGTAATTAATATTAAAGGTTTTGAGGCCATCAACACTTCCTTGACGGAAGAATTAGCATCTTTTTCCCAAGAACAAGTTTTAATTCCTGATGCGGACATACCAGAAGGTTCGGTATGTACTAATGAAGAAAATCTTTATAGTTTCCCATACCGGGAATATGAAGATACCGTTTTTGGGGATTATATCAGTTTAGTTATTAATGATTTTACTTATAACTGTCTTAATGGCAGTCGAATTGATAATATCAAAGGTTATGTTATTGATCGCAATACCGGCGAAATTATCTCCGAAGATACGCTATTACAAGAATTTAATATTACCGAAGATGATATTTTAACCCAAGTAAGAGAAAGACTTAATAATACCCAAGTATTAGATGGGGATACGCAAGTTATTGATATTGAAGGGACTATTTCGGATATTGCCAGTGGTGAATATGGTACTGTCAAATCATTAAGTATTAGTAGAACTGGGGAATTAGTAATTAATTTTATTGTAAAATCGAATAGAATTAATTATAATGATAGTATAGAATTAATAAAGGAAGGTGAATAATAATGGACTCAGCAGAGAAAAAGATGGAGCAAACCATTGAAAGTCTAAAAAACAAATTATTAAATATCAGAGCAGGAAGAGCAAATCCCGCCATGCTTAATGGCATTATGGTGAATTTTTATGGCACCCCAACCCCAATTGGAAGTGTTGCCAATATAACTGTTCCGGAAGCGAAACAATTATTTATTAAACCCTATGACAAAAGTACGTTAAAAGATATTGAAAGAGCAATTAATGAAGCCAATTTAGGAATTGCTCCCACTAATAATGGGGAAATGATTATTTTAACAATTCCTGATCTAACCGAAGATCGCCGCAGAGAATATGTCAAGCAAGCCAAATCTATCGGCGAAGAGGCTAAAGTTGCTTTAAGAAATATAAGACAAGATGCTAATAATAATATAAAGAAGGAAGAATATCCGGAAGATGAAGAAAAAATGTACTTAGAAGAAATTCAAGAATTAATTACTAAGTATAATAAAATTGTCGATGAAGAAATAAAAGTTAAAGAACAAGAATTGATGCAAGTTTAAAAAAATCATTAGAAAAAAATTCAAAAATTTGCTAAAATAATATTGAAACGAGTTGCTATGAAATATGGCGTAAGTCCAGTTTTATAGCAACTTTTTTTAAGGAGGAAATAATTGAAAAAAATTGGTGAGTATCTTGTTTGTCATAAACAAACTTGTAAAATATTGGCTATAAAGGATAATTATTATATATTAGAACCCCTTGATGATCCATCATTAAAGATGAAAATTCCCACTGATTCTAAAGTGTTACGGGATTTAATTGAAAAAGAAGATATTAATAAATTATTAAAAAGTATTCCAGCGATAAATACAATTGATAGTAGTGATCGTTTAATTGAAAATACTTATAAAGAATTAATGAAACGGGGGACTTATGAAGATTTAATTACCGTTATTAAAACTACTTATTTACGTAATTTAAACCGTAAAAATAATAATAAAAAGATTAGTGATAAAGATAATTCTTATTTTTTACAAGCGGAAAAATATTTATATACCGAGTTGGGAGTAGTCTTAAATTTAGATTTTGAATCTACTAAAAAATATGTTATTGATACTGTCAGTAAATATAATTGATTTATTAAGTATTTAATGCTAATATATTACTTATGAAAACAAATATTGAATTTACTATGTCTGATGGTTTATTAATTAAGGGAACATTGCTGGGTAATAAAACATCTTCTAATCTAATCATTATGCTTCATAGCGGGGGATATAATCACTTAGAAAGGGGAGTAGAAAAAGTAATTAATACTCCCGATGCTCGAAAAATAATTTATTATAATAATCGGGGTAACTATGAATATTTAACTGCTGAATTAAAAGAAGATGCTATGATTTTATTAATTGATCAAAGAAATCATGGTGAAAGTGGTAAAAATATTGATATACCTAAAATGCTAGTAGCCCTAAAAAAAATTAGTGATTTTGATAATAGTATTATCAGTAATATTATTAATTCCTTATTAAAAAAAGACAAAGATACTTTAAAAAAAATAGTTGCTTCCCTTCCTTTAGGAGATAGTAAAAAAGTATTATTACAAGAACTATTAAAAAGACCTATTTTAAAAGATATGTCATTTATTAAAATGCAAGATGACCTTAGCGAAGTGATTGAACAAATGCAGACATTGTATCAATTTTCTGCTATTCATTTAGTAGGCACTTGTATGGGAGGCTTAGTATCTACTCTTTATGCCCTAGATAATCCTAACATAGTAAAATCTCTAACTTTATTTTCACCCTTATTTACTTTTGATTACTCCTTCTTTCACCCGAGTGATGACTTTACCAAAAATAAACTTGCCATAATAGCAGCAGGAAAACAACATCGGATGGGTAATGCCGTTGAAGGACCTAAAACTATAGAAGAAATAACCAAGATAAAAAAATATTTTTATGGTCGATTAAATAATCTCGATATACCAATCTTTTGTATTCAAGGCCTAGAAGATACACTAGTACCCGCGAGGGATCAAAATGCCATATTTAAAGAATTAAAGACTTATCATGATAAACATAACTTAAGTCCCATCTACTACGCGGAGATTAAGCCCGGTGTTCATTGCTTATATGATACTTTATTTCCATCTTTAATCGAAGCAACAACATTTATTGTAAGTAATTTAAATACAGATGTATTAAAAAAATAAATAATAGTTTTGGATTATTATTTATTTTTTTCATTTGCTATTACACTTTTAGGATAAGGTGTTCTCTCATCTGTTAAATAAAGAATATAATCAATACTAGTATTATAAAATTTCGCTAGTTGAATTAATCCCTCATATGATAATTCATTTTCACCACTTTCATAACGTGAATATTGTTGTTGGGATATATTTAATATTTTGGCTAGATCTTTTTGTAACAAATCTTTATCTTCCCGCATTTCCCTAATTCTGTTCATATTTTTTCACCCTGTCCTAATTTTATCGTACACGTTAAATTGGTATTGACATTTACTCATAAAACGGGTATATTAATGTTGCATACTCATAATACGTGTGCGAGGTTGCTATGAAAACAAATAAATTAATTATTATTAGTATGTTTATTCTTGGCTTTTTTAGTTGCTATTTTCTGATGAATACTAATTTTTCTGATGAAGTTATCACCAACAACGAATATATTGCAGCCAATAAAAATAATGCTTTAACGATGATGTTAGAAAGAGATATTAACTCAAATGAATATGAAGTAGCAACTAGTAATGAATGGCCAACGGAAGGATACATATTTAATGCGGAGATGTCAGCGTGTGAACGGGGCGGCACCCTTTCCTGGGATAGTGAGACTAACCGAGTAGTAATGGCATCAGGAAGTGCCGATAAGTGCTATGTGTATTTTGATCGATATACAACAGTTTCAATTACTAATGTAACAGCCAGTAACATAACAAATAGTAGTATAACTTTAACAGTAGAAGCAACTACTTTTGATAGTCCAATAACTAATTATTATTTTAGTATGGATAATGGCTTAAGTTATGAAGAAAGTGAAAGTAATACTTACACATTTAATAACTTAAATACCGGAACAGAATATAATTTCCGTGTTTATGCCGTAGATTCTAATGGAATAAGTTCAAATGTTTATGCATTAAATGAGTCAACATCATCTGTCTTATATTTGGCAAATTATATTAAAAATACAGTTTATACAGGAGACGGTAACGAAGGAATATATTATCATGATGGAGTAGGAAGTTACACCAATGCCGCAGAGGAAGCAGAGGATAATTCCTACAGATATGCCGGAGCCAATCCCAATAACTATGTCTGCTTTGGTAGTGATGGCGAAGCATGTCCAAATGGTAATTTATACAGAATTATTGGCGTATTTGAGGATCAAGTTAAGTTGATAAAAAATACAAGTTTGGGAAATTATTATTGGAGTGGATATAGTTCTAATCAGAGTAATATATGGAGTAATAGTACATTAAATACAGGAACATTAAATAGGACATATCTAAATGGACTCGGAACAACATGGAATCATATGATAGAAACACATATTTGGAAAGTAGGAGGAATGCCATATAGTCAAACAAATACAGTAAAACAATATTGTACAACGGAATTGGGAAGTAGTAGTTCAAGTACCACGTACAGTGCCAAAATAGGGTTAATGTATGTCAGTGATTATGGATATGCGTCAAGTCCAGCGAACTGGACAACAACGTTATATAATTATAATAATTCAACAAATACATCAAATAACTGGCTATATTTAGGCTTGTATGAATGGACCATTTCCCGTCTTTCGAACGGTACGACCTATGCTTTCTTCATTAATGATTCAGGCAGAATAACCGGCTTCGACGTCAGTAGCCTCGTCCGCGACGACTACGGTGGTGTACGTCCTACCTTTTACCTATACCCTTGGGTAATATATTCTGGCGGAGATGGCTCATCTACTAGTCCGTTTAGACTATCAATTCCGGACTTAATATCATTTAGTATTGATGGTACCACTTATTATTTTGAAGATGGTATGACTTGGGAAGAGTGGGTTAATAGTATTTATAATATTGATAACTTTGTTATATCAAATGGTTATATTTATGATAATTCCAGTCTGCAAAATAGAATTGCTAATCAAAATACTGGTCAATTTGCTGATGCAAGTAGTGAAATAGATAGTGCTATTACTTGGTATTGGTATTAAAATATAAACAACTACTTATTTTTATGTTATATTAAAAAAATGTAACTTTTTGGTGTTTTAATTTCCTTTATTACATCAGTAGCATCATCAGAAACAAAAGAAGAAATAATGAGTAAATTAGGAAGATTAACATCTAATTATGAACCGGAAAATACCGAATTTTATTTGCCAAAATACTTATGGATATTATAATATTCTTCCCACCAAAAATATTCCACTAAGGAAAGATATTATATTTGTTCATAATAATATATTTTATCATTTTGCTGGTAATAGACCGATATCAATTACGGAACTATTAGACATACTTAATGAATTTTAATTTATAGTAGTTATTTGTCAAATTTTGATATTTAAAATATGCAAAAAGTTAAAGAGAAAGATGTATTAATATTATCAATTGTTGGAGTAATAACATTGATAATTGTCGTCATAGGAGCAACATATGCTTACTTCCAAGCAACTAGTAGTGATAGCCAAAATGTTAGTGCTAATGTTAGTTCTAATACGACTGATAATTTATCATTTAGTATTGGTAATCCCATTTACATAAGAGCAACGGAAGAAAATTTTACTCAAGGTATGGGTAGTTTAGCAAGTAGTACTACTGCTAGTGCCATTTTAACTGCCAATAATTACACCAATAATGCCACAAGAAATTAGTATGTCTATTTAAATATTACAAGTAATAATTTTGAATATACAACAGATGATAATCAAACTGAATTGTTTTTAAGTATAACTGATCCTCTAGGTAATCCTGTAACCAATATTGATGGCCTTACCTCAGTAACAGTTGGTGGTGTAGAAGGTTTTGATATTACAACCAAAACGGGATTAATAATGCTTGCCGATAACTATGAAATAACAACAACCGGTACCACAACGCAAGAATGGAACATAACCGTAACATTTGTTAATCTAAATAGTGATCAAAATGCCAATACGGAAAAAAGTTTTGAGGCAACATTAATAATGCAAGAAAATGCACCGATAAGTATTAGTAATGTAACAACCAGTAATATAACTACTGATAGTATTACATTAAATGTTGAAGAAACAAGTGAAAACCCAATAACTAATTATTACTATGCATTTGGCGATGAAGATTTTGTTGAAAGTACAAGTAATACACATATATTTGATGATTTAGATGCAGGAACAGAATATACATTTAGAGTATATGCAATAGATAATGCCGGTTATCAAAGTGCAATATATAACATCAGTGAATCAACAGATACTATGTCATTATTTGCTGAATATATAATATAATTTATACTGGAACTGATGGGAATAATGGATTATATTACCATGACGAAGTAGGAGATTATATTAATGCTTCTGAAGAAGCAGGGGATAATTCTTATCGTTATGCAGGTGCTAACCCGGATAATTATGTGTGTTTTGGCTCAAATGCTGAAATATGCTCAAGTGATAATTTATATAGGATTATTGGAGTGTTTGAGGATCAGGTAAAACTAATCAAAAATACAAGTTTGGTAAACTATCCTTGGAGTGGCTCAAGTTCTAATCAGAGTAATAGATGGAATATTAGTACATTAAATACAGAAATACTAAATGGAACATATTTAAATGAATTAGGAACAACATGGAGTGATATGATCGAAACGACATCTTGGAAAGTTGGCGGAACGGCATATAGTACGACGTCTACAGTAAAACAATATTATACAACAGAACTAGGAAGTAGTAGTTCAAGTACAAAATATAGTGCAAAAATCGGTTTAATGTATATCAATGAATATGGTTATGCAACAAGCCCAACATATTGGACGACGGAATTATATAATTATGAACCATCAATTAGTTCAAATTGGCTACATTTAGGTTCTTACGAATGGACAATTTCTCGTAGTTCGAATTATACGGGCAATGCGGTCTATGTGAGTGATACTGGTAAGGTGAGCTATAGTGACGTCAACAACAACTACGCCACTCGTCCTACTTTCTACCTAAAATCCAATGTAATTTTGACGGATGGAACAGGAACTTCGACAGATCCTTATCGCTTATCTGTCCAATAATATTATCTGTTCAAACAGATAATATCGCCTAGGAATTAACTAAAATATTTTGTCAAAAATTAGTTGCTAAAAAATATTGTAATTTTCTATAAAATATCATATAATATAAATGTAAGTGTTACCCAGAGTGGTTGTAGCACCTACTTAATTCAGCGCTATTTTAGCGCCTTTTTTCGTTTATATCAGCAATTAAGCCGAGTATAATGATTATCATTACTAAATAAAATTCATTATCGTTCATGACCTCACCGCTCTTTCACCCTGAACTCTCAAAGGATAAACCCCTTGAAGCCAGCCTCCAGTTAAAGCAAAGTAGACGCTCCCACTCACGGGTAACAATTTTCTATTATAAGCCGATGTTTTATTATTGCAAGTGTTTCGACAAAACTAGTCAAAATATAACAACTAAAAAACAAACTAGTCTTTAATGACTGGTTTGTTTCTTTGTTCAAATTGATAAGTATTAGTGTTATTAATTAAATCATAAATAATACTAGCCTTTATTTCATATTGATACTGAATAGAACTTTTATCTACTTTAGTAGGTATATCTAAATTATCTAAAGTATTTAAATAATCAGAACCTTTCTTATTAAATCCAAGTACCTTAATATATTCTATATCATGTAATAGATCATGTTTTAAAGATGTTAATATATGAATAAACATTCTATTTAACTTATTATAAGTATATCGTTTAGTTTTTATATAATTTCTAAATTCATCTATATTATTAGAAATATTAATATATTTTTGTAAACGATTTTGAATACCTTCTGATACATCTAAGTATTCATGTAAGTTAGGATCAGTATTTATTTTATATTTTAGTAATTTAAAATATGCTTGATAATTTATATCTACTAAGTTATTTAATATAATACTAGGTACATAGTTACTTATATCTTCTTGATTATGAATTTTCATTCTAATATTACTAGCACTAATAATAGTATCATTACTTAATAGATCATGATAATTATTAGTTCTTTTAATAGTTATAGGTTTTATTTTATAATTATTATTAATTATGGCTTTAACATAAGAGATACCCAATAAGTCATTAGGTAAAAATTCAAAATCGATATTTAAGGCTTTGGCTAGAGCAGTAGGGTAATTAATTCCTTCATCTAAGTATGTTTTAACTAAGTTATTATAATTAGAATCATTTTGTTTATTAGCAATATTCTTTAATATATTGATATCATTACATTCACTACCAAAAACTAATGTATTTACTTGAAAATTATTTAATATTTTGATACTTATATTTGCAAAGGTATCTGCTGATTGGGTACCATAAATAAAGGGTAATTCTAAAACTAAATCGATGTCATGTTCTAAAGCAATTCTTACTTTTTCTTCTTTAGTTAATATTGATATTTCCCCCCGTTCTAAAAAATAACCATTTAAGACTAAAATAATCAAGGAATCGGGATATAATTCTTTGATCTTTTTTAAGTGATAAATATGCCCATTATGAAAAGGGTTATATTCACAAATAATACCAACTATTTCCATGATTAATCTCCCAAAAAGTAAGTTCCATTCATAGTAGCAATTAATTTATCTTCCTCATTATAGATATTGGCCCTTAAAACACTTATGTTTTTACCGGCTTTGATAAATTCACCCTTAGCAATTAAATATTTACCAGTCCCCGGTCTTAAAAAATTGATACTAGCATCGGCAGTAACAGCATTCCGTCCATTAAAACGCACTATTGCCCCCATAACAGTATCTCCTAGGGCAAAAATTAAACCACCGTGGACAATTTTATAAGGGTTTAGGGAATTATCTGTAATATCTAATCTAACTCTAGCAGTAGTATTATTTACTTCTTCAATTATTATATTGTTATGTTTTAAAAAATTATTTTCCATGTGCATCACACCAAAATTATATCACAAATTTACTTATTGCACTATATTTGCTATAATACATAAAGGTGATTTTCGTGATAGTTGTAATTACTGGTCCAACTGGTGTTGGGAAAACCCAAATGAGTATTGAAATTGCTAAATATCTAGATGGTATTATTATTAATGCTGATGCTGTGCAAATATATGAGGAACTTAATATTGGCTCTAATAAAATAAGAGAAGAAGAAAAAGCGGGAATTCCCCATTTTTTGTTAGATATCAAAAAACCAAGTGAAGTGTATACGGTTAAAGATTATCAACAAGATGCCAGAAGTATTTTAAAAGAATATCAAAATCGTAACATTATATTCTGCGGTGGCACTGGTCTTTACATTAATGCGGCGTTAATGGATTATCGTTTTTATGATGATGAAAATAATAAAACTTATGATAATTTATCTAATGAAGAGTTATATAAACTGGCTAAGGAAAAAGATCCTAATACTAATATTGCTAAAAATAATCGCGTTAGATTAATTAGATTATTAAATAAAAAAGTTACAACATTAGTAGAACCAAAATTATTATATAAAGATGTATTATTTATTGGTCTAACTACTGATCGCCCTAATTTATATAATATAATAAATAAACGAGTAGATGCCATGTTTAAGGCAGGTTTAGTAAAAGAAGTAAGTAATTTAAATGAAAAATATCCTTATTCTCCAATATTAAAAAGAGCCATTGGTTATAAAGAAGTAATTGGTTATTTAAATAAGGAATATAGTTTAGAAGAAGTAATAGATTTAATAAAGAAAAATAGTAGACATTATGCTAAAAGACAATATACTTGGTTTAATAATAAAATGCCAATTAAATGGTTTACTGTTAATTATGCTGATTTTTCTAAAACTGTCAACCAAGTTAAAGAGTATATTGCTTCTATTAGTAAAAAATGCTAAAATTAAAAAGATGTGGTGATTTTATGAATACGAAGAAAAAGGGGATAATTTTATTATTAATAAGTATTTTTATTATATTTACTAGTTTAGTTTTCTTTATTATTGGTCTAAATTCTAATTATTTAGTTACTGATTTAATCTGGCGTATCATATTAACTATTTTAATACTGGCGATATTACTATTAATTTATAGTATCTTTTTACTAGTTAGATTCCGTTATTTACCAAGTTTTAAGAAAGTAAA
This sequence comes from uncultured Bacilli bacterium, assembly GCA_944363825.1. Lineage (GTDB taxonomy): Bacteria > Bacillota_I > Bacilli_A > RF39 > UBA660 > Onthocola_B. The sequence continues at coordinate 12,714 of CALVVK010000029.1, forward strand.
AGTAATTGTTTTTTCTAGTCTGATTGGTATTTATGCCCTTGGTTGTTCATCTTTTTTATTTATTTTGTATGGCCCAAATGATACCTTTCGGACTTGGTTAATAACAACAGCCATGGCAACGATGAATCATCAATATTATTGTCAGTGGTTTTATTCCGAAGATACCATTAATAGTGTTTTAGGGGAAAATTATGTGGTTGATAGTAATGAATCAACGGATCCTTCCCTTATTACTTTTGATAAGACTGAAGTATATGCTAATGAGTATGAAAGAGCCGTTTTAGAACATGATGAAGGCCAGTTATATAAAATAATTGAATTTGAAGTTAATGGTTGTGATGCTTACCTTGCCGTAGTATATGATGCTAGTAAGATAAGAGTGGGAGTATCTAAATGGTTGGGACGAAGTGGCCAATATATTTATGATATGGCCGAAGAACAAGGCGCAGTCTTAGCCATCAATGGGGGAGGTTTTTACGATCCTAATTACAATAGTAATGGGGCTAATCCATTAGGTATTACAATTGCTGATGGCAAGATTATCACGGATTATGCATATAGTTCCAATAATGGCGGTTTAATTGGCTTCGATCAAGATAATAAATTAGTATTATTAGCAAATGCTACCACTGAAGATGCCTTAAATGCTGGCATTCGCGATGGAGTAACAATGGGACCATTTTTGATAGTGAACGGCCAAATGGCTGATATCCGTGGTAATGGGGGATGGGGCTATGCGGCCCGCACTGCCATTGGCCAAAGAAGTGATGGCATAGTCTTAATGCTCGTCGTTGATTCCAATGAATTTCGCACTAAGGGCGCATCAATTAGGGATCTCGCCGAAATTATGGAACGCTATGGGGCAATTAACGCCGCCAATTTAGATGGGGGTACATCTAGTGCCATGGTTGTTAATAATGAACTTATTAATGATCCAATTGACTCAACTCTAAGCCATCGAACTAGGGGAATACCAACCATCTTTAAAGTTGTACCTTAAAACAAAAAAAGATCATTACGATCTTTTTTTCTTGTCAACATTAAAATTAAAAGAGTGATTATTTAAAAATTTATCGAAGGAGACGAATTCTATGCAATCGGAATAAAAATATTCCCCTATTGCTACTACATAATATCATATCTATTTTAATATTTCAAGCATTTTTTCTAAATTCCTAGAATTAAATTGTAACTTCCCGCTACAAGTGTAGTGGGAAGTTAGTCATAAAATTTGATTTATAGTTGTTTTTTGGTTAAAATATATCTTGTTGGTTTATTTGTCATTTTTA
>CALVVK010000030.1 GCA_944363825.1 uncultured Bacilli bacterium
ATTGCTGATAAACTAATGAATACTTCCATGATATCTGAAATAAAGTTTTTAATTGACCTTATTAAGGATAATCTTTAAAAAGTTCAACGAAAGCAATGTTTTACAACTCTGCTTTCGTTGGCAAATAAGCCAACAATCTATATATTTAAATATCAATGTTGCGGGAACTTAGTTTAAAAAATGACTAAGCCACAACACTTTTTCGCATGGAACAAATTTTCCTTGCGACATATATACTACCACATTTTTATAATTTTTGCATTATCTTTTTTGCTTTTTTAAGAAAAATCCCCATAAATATGGGAATTTTCTCTTTTAATCTTATTTTACACCTTTTACGGGAACTTTGAATTTAATTCAAGCTTATTTTTAATGTTTTTTAAAGATTTTACTTCAGCGATGTCAATGCTTTGATCCATATCACTATAATTACTGATGGCTTTAGTTACATTAGCAACCCAACTTGGTTTAGCAATCTTTTCCCCGTTTTCATTAAATGTTGGATTATAAACCCGGCCGATTGCCTCAACAGTGGTTAGGCCTTTACCAAAATAACCACTACTAAGTAATTTGACGTATCTTAGAATTCCATATTCAATATTTTTATAACGAATTAGGGAACCTTTAGACATACCTCCGAAAATATTATTTTTCTTTAACATACTACTCGACCGGTAGCCGGATTCGATCTCCGCAATGGCAGCAGCAATGGAAAAATCAACATTGTCATAAATATTACTAAAATACATTAATAAAGCGAGCATGTATTCTTTATCATCTTGACAAGGATTAAGACTATTATCAAATAAATCTTCTTCTCTATCTTCTAAATCGAGTAAATACTCACTTAAATTATATTCTAAATTTTCCGTATTTAATAAATCAATTTGGGCATAATCGAGTTTTAATTGCTCAATTAAAACATCAGTATCTATTTGGAATACATTAGCAAAAAAGTCGATAACATCCCGATTGCTATTTAAATAAATATTTACTAATTCCTCTTCACTTAAGACTTTTTTAGATTCAGCAACATTGGTTTTGGTATCAAAAGTACTTATTGTACTAACTAAGAACTTTTGATTGATATGCTGGTGATATAATAGTAACATAACTATTAATAACATCACCCCCAATGAACTTAAAAATAACCCCTTTTTATTATTTTTTATATAATTTTTCATTTAATTTATTATACTCTCCTTACATGAAGTATGTTCATTATTATAGCACAAAATACATTATTTAGCAAATTTAGGGGTTATTTTTGGTCAAGTTAGCCAATTATGACACTATTATTATTAAGATTATCTAGGACTTCTGGGGTTTCTTGTGGTAAGTCATTAACACTTAATTTCCAACAGCCAGAAACATCACAGTTACTACTAAATGGCATCGGATTAGGCATTTCCATCTTGACGATCATCGGGATTTTAAAGGCTCCTCCGAAGCAGACACAATTTCCGGGTTGTAAAACTTTTTGTTTATCTAAAATATCAGCAGAAATATTTGGTAGCATTTCCCCAATATATTTAATATCTAAAGGGTGAGTCATTTTAAATATTAGGAAATTATTACACTGAGCAATAACGGTATCCGATATTTCAACTGGTCTTTGACTAATGATATCAAGAATTACGCCATATTTCCGCCCTTCTTTGGCAATTCGGTCAAATATATTATAACCAATTAAGAAGGTATCATTATCTTTTTGGATATAGCGGTGAGCTTCTTCTAAAAACAAGTGAAATGGCATGGTGGCCCGATTGGTACTGGCTTTAGAAAAATCAAATATTAAACGAGATATTATTTTAACAAAAACTTTGGCGAATGTATCATCCACATCTTCTAAATTAATATTAATTATTTGGGCTTTTTTATTACCTAACATAATTAAACTTTGAATGTAATCAGCAATTGGAATATATTTATCGGAAAAAAAGTTATTTATTTTACTATTGATAATAGAATTAAGTCTAACTCGTAATATTACAGCATCATCATGTAAGTTTTGATTGTGCTGAAATCCTTCACTAATTAAGGTAAATTCCATGGCTTTAGCAAAATCTTTCAACGAATAACTGGCCGTTGCAGGAGCACTAATGGCATCGAGATCATCATTAATTTTACCTAAAATATAATTAGTAATAAGGACGGATTCCCCAAAATTACCGTTAGAATCTATTTCGAAACATTCACTAAATGTTCTAGTATAACCTAAACCAGGAATTACGGAATCAAAATTAAATTCCGGAGTATTACATACTTCAATAATGGTAAATATTTCATTCTTTTTGCTAGCAACAGTTTCATTACTAAATAATACCGCCAACAAGGCTTTGGCAATTAAATGATTTTTGTAGGCGCGGGATTCTTCAGAATCAGTGGAAAATATCTTGGCTAGTTTAATCGTGTGTTCAATAATTGGCAACTGCGCATGATTAGATGCTTGCAGTAATAGCGCCATATCGTCCAATTTTAATAAACTAACCGGGATACTTAGCGGAATATCATTTTCTTCAGTGGGATTAGTAGTAATAAACTTATAACTATAATTAGCATTTATTTCATTTAATTTACCAAAAGCATTTTTATATTCCCCAAAAGAATCAAAGATAAATAAATTAGCATTGTATTGCACAGCATATTTATTATTAAATATATTTTGAATTATTCTAGCAACACCACAAGACTTACCAGAACCCGAATTACCAAAAATGGCTAAGTGGTTAGAAAATAAACTATTAATATTCGGACAAATATTAAAACCTTTATAAATGGCACTTTCCCCAAGAATAAAACTTGATTCATTATATGTTCCCACTAATTCCATTAATTCCTCACTATTAATCATCCGAATTTTACTTGTTAACATTGGCTTTCTTAAAACCCCATTAACATAGCGATTATTAATATATTCTCCTAAAAAGCGAATCTTTATTATGTCACTTCCTAGTTCAAATACTTCCCCAAGTATTCTTTGATTATTTTCTTCAAATATGACATTGACATTCATTAAATCGGCTTCACTAGCCTCTTTTTGCAAATTTTCAACATGGGCTTCACTATCACCAATATAAACTATTTTGCCAAACATTTTTACCAACTCCTTATGTTATCTAAATTATAGCATTGATAGCCCAAAAAGTAAAAGTTTTTTAACATAAAGGCTTGCTAAAGATGCGTAAATACGTTATTATATATAGTACATTATTCATCAACTCCATTTTACTTTACGTAATTTGTGCGGTCAATGTTTATTATGGTAGTATAAAAAATTCTGTGTCGAAATGTTGATTAACTTTTTTTTAGACCTATGGTTGATGAATAATGCACAATAGGAGTACGTTAGTATTCCTATTTTTTTTAGACTAAAATGCATAGAAATTTCCAATTTTTACATAATATATAGAGAAAATGTTATCAAAATGATATCATCTTGACTACTAGTAAATTTGCTATCAAGTTGGTATCATTTTCTAAGAGAAGTTGGTAGGTGTGATATGAAGACGTATAATCCTTATCCATTGCGAATTGATGAAGAATTAATGGAAGAATTAAAAGAAATGGCGGAAGTTCATTCCCGAAGTGTAAATAAAGAAATAGAGCATTTAATTAAAGAGGCTTTAAAAAAATATCGACAAACTAAAGGTGATGAATTTAAACCACGAAAAAAGACAAGAAATTAATTATCTAACTTGTCTTTTAATATTTCTTTCGTAATTACGGGATTGGCTTTACCCCGGGTTTCTTTCATTACTTGCCCAACAAAATAATCAAATAAATTAGTTTTACCATTTTTGTATTCCGTAATTTGCGCTTGATTATTATTTAATATGGTTGTAATGATTTTTTCCAGTTCTCCCCGATCAGTTATTTGGGCCATATCTTTACTGATATAACTCTTTGGTTCTTTATTATCTTCTAAAGACTTATAGAATATTTCTTTGGCTTGTTTCGAAGAAATAGTTCCCTTTACTTGTTCATCAATTAATTCTTTTAAGAAACGGGGTTTTAAATAAAATTCTTTTAATGTTAAATCATGTTTACTTAAGTAAGCAATTATTTGGACAGTTAGCCAATTAGCAGCCGTTTTGGCATCCATTCCGAGGCTGACACATTCTTCAAAGTAATCGGCATAGTCCTTTTCTTTCACAATGATATTGGCATCATATTCGGATAGACCAAATTCCGTAATATATTTATTTTTTCTTTCGCGGGGTAATGTCGGAATACTTTTTCTTATTTCCTCTAACCACGATTGGGTAATTTTATATTTTGGTAAATTCGGTTCAACAAAATACTTATAGTCAATAGCATCAACTTTACTCCGCATGTGGATGGTTGTGCCACTTTCTTCATCAAATCTCCGGGTTTCTTGGACAACTTCGTTGTAACGACCAGCATCCTTTAATTCCGATTGGCGGTTTATTTCGTAAATAATAGCATCATATACATTACCAAAAGAATTGATATTTTTAATCTCAACCTTAGTTCCCAGTTCTTTGGCATCAGAATCCATTATAGAAACATTGACATCACATCTTATTTGTCCTTTTTTAGTATCAGCCTCTGATACATCACAATATTGATAAATACGGCGCATGGTTTCTAAGAAGGCTACGGCTTCTTCCGCGGAATTTAGACATGGTTCCGTAACTAATTCTAAAAGGGGAACCCCGGCCCGATTATAATCGATTAGGGATACATCATAAAGATGATCTAGGCTCGCCGCATCCTCTTCTAAGTGAATATCATGGATTAAAACTTCTTTATCATAACCATCACATTCAATGGTAATATGGCCATCAACGCCGACGGGATCATGCATTTGCGTAATTTGATAACCCTTAGGTAAGTCCGGATAGTAATAGTTTTTCCGATCAAAATACATATATTCTGGTTGTTTACAATTTAGGACCATACTCATCATTAAGGCTTTACGAACACATTCAACATTTACAACTGGAAGTGTTCCCGGGAAAGCCATATCGACTGCCACCACATTAGAATTGGCAATTTCACTATAAGAATTACGGGCACTAGAGAAGACTTTAGCATTACTTTTTAACTCACAGTGCATTTCTAGCCCAATTACGGCTTTATATTTACTCATTTTGACCTCCTGCGATTTGGCCTTGATAAGGCATTGTTGCCTCCAGGGCATAAGCAATATTTAAAATATTGGCATCATCATAACAATTACCGGTGATATTAACACCTACTGGTAGGTTATCGATAAATCCATTCGGGATAGTTATCGATGGAAAACCACCAAAATTACCAATTTGTAAATGTTCTTCTAATACCGCTGTATTATCACTATTTAGTTCATCTTTTGAGCCATCGATATAAGGAGCAACACCTGTTGATACGGGAAGAATTAAACCATCATATTGCGTAAATAATTCTTTCATTTTATCAACAATAAGGCGTCTTACCCTTGCGGCATTGACAAAATAGCGTTCTTGATTTTCTTTTTGTAAGATATAAGAACCAATAACAAATCTTCTTTTAATTAGGGGTGAAAAACCATGAGTCCGATGATCTTTCATCAAATCCATTACATTATCCCCTTTACCGCGCGGACCAAAGATAATTCCCGTCAGATTGGACATGTTACTGGTGGCCTCAGCACAAGATAAACAAACGTAAACACTTGGAATGGCATTTAATAGTTCAGGGTCAACCGATACTGCACTAACACTAACACCGATATCTTCTAACTTTTGAATCGTTTCCTTAAATATTTCTAAATGTCTTTTTAACTCGTTAGAGGCATCTGGATAATTACTTAAATCAACTATTTCTTTGATATAAAATAATTTTTTTCCCTTTACTTGCCCATCAAGGGAATCATATAAATGAATATTACTTGAATCCCAACTGGTTTGATCGTGCTTGTCAATTCCTTTCATCGCATCAACAACAATGGCGGCATCTTTGACACTGCGAGTTAAGACACCACAATGATCTAAACTGGAAGCAAAAGGAAATAAACCATAACGAGATATCATACCATAAGTTGGTTTGTAGCCTACTATGCCGCAGAAAGCCGCTGGTTTTCGAATCGAATCACCCGTATCACTACCTAAAGCATAAGGGTAAACGCCCGCTGCAACTGCTGCGGCTGAACCACTTGATGAACCCGCACACATCCGGGATGGATCCCAAGGATTACGAATAATACCAGTATGCGCTGTTGTTCCTGTTCCCCCCATGCCAAATTCGTCCATGGCAGTTTTATTAACACCAACAGCCCCATGCTTTTTTAAATTAAGAACAGCCGTGGCATCAAAAAAGGGAACATAATCTTTTAAAGTATTACTAGATCCAGTCGATAATATATCTTTGGTCGAATAATTATCTTTAATGCCATAAGGTATACCTGATAGCAAATCAGCAGTTACTTCACTAGGCTTGGCATCATCGATAATAGTTACAAATGCATTACAAGTCTTGTTTAACGCATGGGATTTTGCTAAAGATTCTTTAATTAAATCCGCACTAGTTACTTCACCATTAATTAACATTTCATGCAGTTTTTCAATACCTAATTCCGTCATTATCCCACCACCTTTGGTACTTCTATTTCTCTTCCTTCGTAAGCATCACAATTTTTAAGTAAGTCTTCAATCGGAACAGATTCTTCGGCCACATCTTCCCGCAAGACAAATTCAAAATCGTCTAAAGCATGAGTCATCGGCGGAACTTCACTAATATTAGGGATACTCGCAATTATTTGCATATTTTCATCGATTATATCAAATTCTTTAAGAACCAATTCATTTTCTTCGGGAGTTAAACCAATAAGTAATTTATCAGCATAACTATCAACCATTTCTTTGGTAAATTTACTCATTTTCATCATCCTTTGCAATATCTATTTTAATACCTAATTCTTTTAATTGTTTTTTAGAAACAACATCGGGAGCGCCATCCATTAAATCTTGCGCAGTTTGCGTCTTTGGAAAGGCCAAAACATCTTTGATATCATTAGTTCCAGCGAGAATCATAACTAATCGTTCAACTCCGGGGGCAATACCAGCATGCGGCGGAACACCATATTGGAATGCTTCTAGCATAAAACCAAAGCGCAAGTTTGCTTCCTCATCACTAATACCTAGGGCTTTTAAAACCTTTTGTAAGTATTTATAATTGTGATTTCTAACACCCCCACTTGCTAGTTCATAACCGTTAACTACTAAGTCATAACTGCGGGATAGACAATTCTTAGGATCATCAATCGTCGTAATATCCTTAACCATGGTAAAAGGATTATGTTGGGCTTTCCATCTTTTTTCCGTCTCACTATATTCAAAGAAAGGAAAATCGGTAATCCATAAGAAATTCAATTTATTCTCATCAATTAAATTTAGTTCCCTACCAATCTTGGCACGTAATGCTCCAAGGGCCGCATAGACGATTTTGGGTTTATCAGCAACAATTAAAATTAAATCATTATTGGTAACATTATAAGTCTTTTTAATCCATTCGAGTTTTTCATCTTCGAGATTCTTGGCAATAACGCCATTAAATGTGTCATTATCATATTTTAACCAAGCCAAACCTTTAGCCCCATAAATCTTGACAAAATCAGTTAAATGTTCGACATCTGTTCTTGAATATTTATCACCATTATTCTTAACAATCAAACATTTAGCAATGCCACCGGCCTCAATGTTTTTGCGAAATACATTCATACTAGTATCTTTTAAGATCTCAGTTAAATCTAGTAATTCTAAAGCAAATCTCGTATCAGGTTTATCACTTCCAAAGCGATCCATGGCTTCTTGATAAGTCATTCTTGGAAAATCAGGTAAGTCGATACCTTTAATGCTTTTAACGATATATTTAATCATGCCTTCCGTAACATTAAAAACATCTTCTTTTTCGGCGAAGGACATTTCTAAATCAATTTGGGTAAACTCTGGTTGGCGATCACTTCTTAAGTCTTCATCCCGAAAACACCGGGCAATTTGGTAATATTTCTCAAAGCCGCTGACCATCAAAATTTGTTTAAATATTTGAGGCGATTGCGGAAGTGCATAAAATGAACCCTTATTTATCCGGGATGGAACTAAATAATCCCTAGCCCCTTCCGGTGTACTTTTACAAAGAATTGGGGTTTCAATTTCTAAAAAGCCTTCTTTATTTAAATACTCCCGAGCTTTAGTAATAATATTATGTCTTAGAATAATATTATTCTTTAGTTTATCTCGTCTTAAATCTAAATAACGATATTTTAAAGCAACTGTTTCATTAACATCAGTATCATCATCGTAAACATTAAATGGTAATTCTCGACATTCACTAAGAACTTCTAAATCACTAACCATTAATTCAATTTCTCCAGTGGCAATTTTAGGATTAACCATTTCAGGATCACGAAGAATAATTTCCCCAGTTACTTTGATGCAATATTCATTTTTTAAGGCTTCAGCCTCCTTAAATTCTTGCTTTAAGAATCCCCTGTTAAAAACAATTTGTAAAATACCTGAACGATCTCGAAGATCAACAAATATTACTCCTCCCATATCTCTTCTTTTGTTTACCCAGCCATAAACTGTTACTGTGTTGCCAACATCTTTTTTACTGAATTCAGCATTATTATACTTTTTCATTTTCTTCACCTTTCTTAAAATAAAAAGCCTAGATTATGTAAGGGCGAGTTATCCCGCGGTGCCACCTTACTTTTCTAGGCTCAAGTTATTTTATCGCAATTATGCGTTTTATGTTTTTTAAAAAACTGTTTTTCATTTAACTATCCTTGCGGTATTTCCACCAACTAACCTTCTCTTTCAAGTTTCATTAAATTACTCGTTTTTCCATAAAAATCTAATACGGTATAATTTTACATTAATTTAAAATGCTTGTCAAGGGCTTAAATTTTTAATGTTTCATCCCGAGGTACTAAACCTTTAGCCATTTCTAATTCTAATAAACTTTTACCAGCAAAACCATATTTAATTCCTTCATTTAGTTTATCTTTATCCATTTTTGACCATCTTAATTTATAATCAGGCAGATATTTTAAGACAAATTCCCTTAAAAATTCACGTGTAGTGCGTCCGTTTCCTTCGCGGAAGGGATGAACTGTTAGGATATCATAATAAAATTCGGCTAGAAAAGTTACATAATCTTGATAGTAATTACATTTGGTAAAATCATTATGCATTTCTTCTAAAACGGTATTTAAATTATCGGCAATTTGCTGATGGGCAGTGAAATAAAAATCTTTTTTCATATCGACATCTCTTATTTCACCAGCAAATGAATAGATATCTTCGAATAAATAACGGTGAATAGCCTTTAAATGTTCGGAATCAAAATTGCCTGCGATAGGATTATCATATAATTCTGCTAGTTTGGTAAATGTTATATCCGCCTCGGCTTGTTTTAATTCTTCGTTATTAGTAATACCTAGTTTATTTTTTAAAACATTAGTTCCCGGAATAAAATAACTATTCCATCTAGCCACTATTTCATCAATTTCCATGGTCTTTTTTCTCCTTTTTTAACACTAAAGTATCATCTTTATTTTTCTCACAATTATTGATTGCTTCCTTACTAACTTGCATGTCTTCCATTGCTACACTTGCTAAGGCTTCAACAATGGCTTCATTTTCTTTTTCATTCTTCATTTTCGATAACTTTCAAAACCCGATCTGTTTGTTCATATAATTCTTCAATGGTGCCATTATTATCTATAAAATAATCAGCATAAGCAATTGGTCCGGCTTTAGCAATATTTTCAATTTCGGTTATATCTCTTTTGATTGCTTCGGTCTCACTAAATGGTCTTACTAATCTTTCGCTTAATCTTTGATAACGGAGTTTTTTATCAGCAATCACCGCAATGACGGCGATATTAGTAAATTCTTCTTGTAATATCTTTAATTCATCCCAGGAATATAGACTTTCTACTAAAACGTTACTAGTTTTTAATGCTTCCTTTATCTTAGGTAAATTTAAAGTAGCAAAAGCCCCCATGCCATAAACTTCTCTTAATTTTTCCCGCATCATGCGTTCTGTTTCCGGGTTAGCCGCAATATTTTCTTCCTTTAATTTATCGAATGTTATAGCCCCAAAATAAATGCGTTTGTACCCTTTTTTTTCGATATAGTCGCTGATAACAGATTTACCAACGCCACACATACCAACGACCACAATAATTTTTTTCATATACCCTCCTTAAAATTCACAATTACCAGGTGTCCTGTAATAAGGTATGACATCCCGAATATTTTCCATACCAGTTAAATACATGACTAATCTTTCAAAACCTAAACCAAAACCGGAGTGAACGCAAGTTCCATATTTCCTTAAATTGACATACCAATACATATCATCAGGATTCATGTCTAATTCTTGCATTCTTTTAACTAACTTGTTATAATCATCTTCTCTTTGGCTTCCTCCCATTAATTCCCCAACACCAGGGACTTCTAAGTCAACCGCCGCAACTGTCTTACCATCCGGATTTTGTTTCATATAGAAGGCTTTAATATCTTTTGGCCAATTAGTAATAAATACGGGTGAGTTAAAATATTCGGTGATGTATTTTTCATGTTCTTTTGCAATATCTTCCCCATAATTAGGTGCAAACTCCCATTTTCGGTCCACTTTTTTAAGTAAGGTAATAACTTCTTCGTGGGTAATTCGGACAAAATCACTATTTACTAATTTAGTTAATTTTTCAATTAAACCTTTTTCAACAAATTTATCTAAAAATGCTAATTCATCCCCAGCATTATCTAAACAAAATTTAATAACATATTTTAGCATATCTTCTTCTAGATCCATAAGACCATTAATATCACAGAAGGCTATCTCAGGTTCAATCATCCAAAATTCGGACATATGAGTCTTAGTATTCGAGTTTTCGGCGCGGAATGTTGGCCCAAAAGTATAGATTTTGGAAAAAGCCATGGCAAATGTTTCACCTTCGAGTTGTCCAGATACAGTAAGTCCAGCCTTTTTACCAAAGAAATCTTTGCTATAATCAACTTTACCACTGCTAGCAATCTTATCTAAATCAAGGGTTGTAACTTGAAACATTTCCCCAGCGCCTTCACAATCACTTGCCGTAATTATTGGGGTATTGACATAGATAAAGCCATGATCCGCAAAGTATTTATGAATTGCTTGAGCCGCCATAGATCTGATTTTGAATACGGCTTGAAACATATTAGTTCGAGCCCGCAGATAAGCATTTTCTCTTAAAAATTCTTTAGTATGCCTTTTAGGTTGAATCGGATAATCTTCACCACATTTCCCTAAAATAGTTATTTTACTTGCTTTAACTTCAACATCTTGATTACCACTTGATGGTGTAAGTATCCCTTCAATTTCGAGGGAGCAACCAACTAATAATTTACTTATATCATTAAAATTATCTAGGGATGTATCATAAACAACTTGTAAATGTTTAAAGCAAGTACCATCAGCAAAGTCAATAAAACCAAACTCTTTTTGGGGCCGATGATTTCTAATCCAGCCACTTAACTTTACTTCTTTATTTAACAATTCATCTTTTTTATCTAATATATCTTTTATCCACATAAATACTCCTAAATATTACCAATGATCCAGTCAACTATTTCTGCTTCATCGACTTTCATTTCTTCTTTGGTGGCATTATCTTTAACATTAATTAAACCTTTATTTAAATCATCGGTATTTAAAATAAGTAAAAATTTAGCCTTTAGATTATCAGCAACTTTAAATTGGGATTTTAAACTTAAATTATTACTATTAATTTCACAACTTATATTATTTAGTCTTAAATATTGAGCAATTTCTAAAGCATGCATTTTCTCTTCTTCATTAACACTCATAATATAGACATCAACCATTTGCTCTAAATTAGATAAGTCGATATTTTCTTTAATATTTAAAATAAGTCTTTCAATACCCATGGCAAAGCCAACGGCGGGAATACTTGGACCACCAAGATTTTCTACTAAGTGATTGTATCTACCCCCACCCCCAAGGGTAACTTGATCACTATCGGCGATATATTCCCAGACATTTTCATCATAATAATCTAAGCCCCGGACAATTTTGTCATTAATTTCATAATTTACTTCTAAAATATCTAAATAACTTTTAAGTTTTTTAAATCTATCTTTACTTTCATCACTTAAATAATTACTTATTTTAGGAGTATTTTTAAGTATTTCATTATCTTTATCGACTTTACAATCTAGTATTCTAAGGGGATTAGTATCAATTCTTTTTTGACAATCACTACATAATTCCTTAATATGTGGTCTTAAATACGCCACTAAGGCTTCAGTATATTTCTTTCTTGATTCAGCATCACCTAGAGAATTAATATGTACTGTTGCCTCAATTCCTAAATTATTAAGTAAATAATAACCAATACTTATTACCTCAGCATCAATCATCGGATCACTGGAATTAAATGCTTCAATGCCAAATTGGGTAAATTCTCTATTTCTTCCTGATTGGGGTCTTTCATAACGATACATTGTCCCATTATAATAAAGTTTTATAGTATCATTACGATTACCATATAATTTATTTTCAATTAAACTACGAACTACTCCCGCAGTTCCTTCTGGTCTTAAAGTAATACTTCTATCTCCTCGATCTTTAAAATCATATGTTTCTTTAGTTACAATATCAGTATTTTCCCCGACACTACGATGAAATAATTCAGTTGCCTCAAATATTGGCGTTCTAATTAATTCATAATTATAATTAGCCATCATATCTTCGATCTCATGGGAAATATATGTACTTATCTTAGCATCTACTCCTAATAAATCATAAGTACCTTTTGGTTTTGTTATCATTTCCATCATCCCTCATTTCTTATTTATATTATATACTATTTGTGTCTTTTTTTAAAGAAAAAAGATATAACAATTGCTGTTATATCCTAGATTATAAAGTTAGTTTTGTTGATAACTAATTTCCACGGCCTCTGCGGTGGATACTGCCACCACAGAGGAAAAAGGCAGTTCACTGCCTATGCTATAGCAACACGATACGGATCACCACTACTTCCTACTCCATCAACCAAAGCCACATTAGATTT
>CALVVK010000031.1 GCA_944363825.1 uncultured Bacilli bacterium
ACAGATATGCCGGAGCAAATCCTAATAATTATGTCTGTTTTGGTAGTGATGAATCAACATGTCCAAATGAAAATTTGTATCGCATAATTGGCGTATTTGGTGATCAAATAAAATTAATCAAAAGCACATCTTATGGTGATTATGCATGGGATAGTAATGATATAAATAATTGGCAAACATCAACTTTAAAAAACACTTTGAATAGTACGTATTTAAATAGTTTAGGTGAGTGGAGTAATCTAATAGAAACAAATACAACATGGTATTTAGGAGGCTCCTCAACAGAACAAGCAACACCCAAACAATTTTATGGTTATGAAAGAGGGACAACAGTATATAGTGGTAGACCAACGAGTGATGTTGGAACAATAGGTTTGATGTACCCAAGTGATTATGGTTATGCTGCGAGTCCGGATTATTGGTCATATCCATTTTCTAGTAGTAGTGGAGCAAGTTATGATTATAGTTCTGCTATAAATTCAAATTGGTTATATTTAGATTCACACGAATGGACAATAACGCCGAATTCCTCGCACAGCGACTATGTGTTCTACGTGGATAACGGCGGCTATGTGAACTACGACTTCACGAGTAACCGCGGCTATGCGGTCAGACCTGTCTTCTATCTAAAATCTAATGTGGCTTTGGTTGATGGAGTAGGAAGTAGTGGTGATCCGTATCGTGTTGCTATAGCATAGGCAGTGAAACTGCCTTTTT
Source organism: uncultured Bacilli bacterium (assembly GCA_944363825.1). Classification (GTDB taxonomy): domain Bacteria; phylum Bacillota_I; class Bacilli_A; order RF39; family UBA660; genus Onthocola_B. The sequence goes on from CALVVK010000031.1 coordinate 718, forward strand.
CCTCTGTGGTGGCAGTATCCACCGCAGAGGTCGTGGAAATTAGTTATTAACATATTTTAAAACTTATAATGGTTTTGTCAAGAAAAGTGTGTAAGATTATATAAAATTTTATGATGGGTATGGGGATAATGGAAGAATACTTAGTAAAATAATGGGGTATAAGTTTAGAGAAAGTAGTAATAGTAGTGGATTTCCTGATATATCATTAAATAAAGTAAGAGGTATATTAGAATTAAAGAAGATATCGTATGTAATATATGATAAAGATAAATTGATATAATGAAAAGACCCTTTCTTCTTTTTGAATAAAAAGAGGGTCGCGCTATTAACTTAAAGTAAATGTAATGTTAAATAGAAGTAAAAATATACGAGGAGGAAACATATGGATAAAGTAAATAGAATATTATGGGGGTTAGTTTTTGTAGTACTTGGGGTAGTAGTTGCTCTAAATACTTTGGATATTATTGATTTTAATATCTTCTTTGATGGGTGGTGGACTCTAATAATTATTGTTCCTTGTTTTATTGGTTTGTTTGATACTACTAATGAAAGTAAAGTTGGTAATGTTATTGGTATAATTATTGGTGTTGTCTTGTTACTCGCATCTTGGGGTTGGTTAAGATTTGATCTTATATTTAAATTATTTATTCCTGCTATTTTAGTTATCATTGGTCTTTATATGATCTTTGGTAATTTATTTAAAAATAATGTTAAAGAGAAAGTTAAAGCCAAGAAAGAAAAGGGGCATGGTGAAAGTATTGTAGCAACATTCTCTGAACAAATGGTAACTAAAAAAGATGAAGTATTTGAAAATGCTAATTTAGATGCTGTATTTGGTAGTGTAGTACTTGATTTAAGTAAGGCTAAAATTAAAGATGAAGCAGTGATAAGTGCTAGTGCTATTTTTGGGGGTATTGATATAATTGTTCCTAAAGATGTCGAAGTTAAAGTAAAATCTACTCCAATATTTGGTGGTGTTAGTAATAAAAGTAAGGGTAAAGATACTAAAAAAGTTATTTATATTGATGCTTTAGCCTTATTTGGGAGTATTGATATAAAATGACAGGTGTGCAAAAAGGTATCAAAATTGCAGCGATATGCTTAGCAATATTTATTATTTGTCTTATTTTAAATGCCATTCTTTTTTTAGTAGGATCATTGAGTTTTTCTAAAGGTGATAAAAGTTTTACGGAAACTTATGAAGATATATCTAATATCGAAATTGATTTAAATAATTCCGAGTTAGAAATTAAATATGGTTCAGAATTTATGGTTGATGCCAGTAATGTTAGTGATAACTTCCGGATAAGAGAAAGAAATGATAATTTATATATTGAAGAAGATAGTTTTTGGTTATTTGGTAGTAATGGTGGTACTGTAACAGTGTATGTACCCCGCAGTTTAAATAAATTAAGTATTGATATGGGTATTGGTGATACTCTTATTAGTGATATAATTGCATCAAATGTGGAAATCGATAGTGGTACGGGTAAGACTACAATTACCAATTCGACATTTACAGATCTTGAATTAGATACAGGAGTAGGCGAAGTTTCATTTACTGGTCAGTTGTATGGTAATAATAGTATTGACTGTGGTATTGGTGATATATCTCTAAATTTAGTTGGTAGTGAAGAAGATTATCGCTTGGTGATTGATAAGGGATTAGGAGATGTAACAATTAATGGTACAGATTTTAAGGATTCAACATATGGCAGTGGTAATAATCGAATCGAAATTGATGGGGGAATTGGGGAGATAGATATTAACTTTGCTCCTTTAAGTTATTAAGTTCTTGTTCAATTCTAGCAACCGCATCGAGTAAAAATTCGACTTCATCTCTTTGAGTTTGGTTACTTTTACCTTGCTCATTATCTGTAAACGGCCCTCCGGTGCCGTTTTTGTGTTTCTTCGAGTTAGTGTTTAAGTTATTGTTTTCGAGTCTTGCTTCAATTAATTGTTGTTGTGCCGCATGAGTAAGTATGTATTGGCCCACTAAAATTAACCAGTTACCAATGGAATTCTGTTCATTAGCATTATAATCTCCAACACTTGCAAAACCAACAGTTACGGCGAGCATTGCAAATAAATGGGGATTAGTATTCGGCGGAAAATTAGTGTTATGAAAATTCCTATCCATGGTAAACTCCTTTAATTAATATTTACTTTAATTTAAAAATAATATACAATTTATTTAGGGTGTTAGATATGGAATATTATAAAATTAATGGGGAAATTGATTTAAGTAAATTTAATTACCCGAATCAACATTTAGCAGTTATTGCCCATATAGTTAATGAAGATGGGGCAATTCTTTTGCAAAAAAGGGGGAATATGGCGCGTGATAATGCTGGTATTTATGAAGATGTCTCCGGAGCAGTCGAAGAATTTGATCAAGACTTTACAGCTGCAATTAAAAGGGAAATAAAGGAAGAAATTGGTGATGATGTCCAAATTACTTTAAGAAAAGAAGGTATCTATCATTTATATAAGAATGATATTAATTGGTTATTTATTATATTTTTAGGTACATACTATGGTGGCGCATTAAAAATAATGGAACCAGATAAATGTTTAGGTTATAAATTCTTTACGTATGAAGAATTAGAAGCATCTCCGATAGTTAGTGAAAGTAGCAAATATTTAGCCAAAATGATCCGGCGTAAATAAAGTGAGGAATGTTTATGAAAAATTTATTAAAAATATTCCTAGTAAGTATAACGATGTTTTTCTCAATGCTTGTTTGTAATGCATCAGGAATTGAAAAATTTTATATTAATGCGGAAATCCAAAGTAATGGCGATTTAGTAGTTGAAGAATATTTTTACTTAAATGGCGAATTTAATGGCATGGAACGGGAAATATTATATGAAAATAATGATTTATATGATTTTCGTCCCGAACTTAATTATTATGGTGGCAGCAAAATTCACAATGGTAGTGGCATTGAACTTATGGAAATCAGGGCTTTACCAATTGATGATAATTTTGATTTTACTAATATTGGGGGAACACTATTTGAACGGGTTAGTTCGGCGGATGCTGGTGATTATGGAGTATATGAAATAGAAACATTATTAGATGGCGAAGTATATCGCATTTATTTGCCAGATAGTTATGATGAAGCCTTTTATATTAAATATACTTTAAAAAATATGGCTGTCGTGCATAGTGATGTTGCTGAAATCTATTGGAATGCCATTGGGGAATCACTGCGGGAATCGATAGATACTCTAAAAATAAAAGTAACATTTCCTGGAAACCAAAATGAATTTCGTGTTTGGGCCCATGGCCCTTTAAACGGCGGTGTTTTTAAAACTGGAATGGATACCTTAAATGCCGAAGTAAATAATGTTTATAGTTATGAAGCGGTCGATATAAGAGCAGTTTTTGATGTCAGTGTAGTTAGTAATTCTCCTAAAAGAACTGGGGTTTTAGCCTTGGATAAAATAATTAATTATGAAAGTGATTTAGCCAATCAAGCCAATTATGAAAGAGAACAAGAAGAGTATCAAAACCAGCAAAGAGCCTATGAAGAAATAGAATATTGTACTGATTATGTCAGTAGGAATTGCTTTGAAAATGCTCGAAGATATGTTTATTTAGTAACGGATCAAGATGTTCTTGAAGATTTATTAATAGAACTAGAAGAATTACATGTTTTAGTTAATGAAAAAGAAGAAAGTGATGCTCGTTATTATACAGATTTAGCAGTTGATTCAGCCGATTATTATTGGTATCGGCAAGCAACAGATGCTATTGCGGTTTTAGAGTCTACCGAACTCCAAGAAGAATTGCTAAAAACTTTAGAACCGGTCAAGGAAAAAATTATGGCTCGGGAAAAAGATTATAATCAATATGCTAGTGGGATTGCTTTAGTAGTAATTATCTCTCTTATTGGGGTTGGTATCTATATTTATATTAAATGTGACAAGGAATATAAGGTTGATTTTAAACACCAATATTTTCGCGATTTTCCCGATAACTTTTCCCCATCCACTGTCGAATATTTATTTAAAAAACAGATTAGTGATAAGTCTATCTCGGCAGAAATTCTTTATTTAATTTATCAGCATAAAATAAAGGCTGAGGAAGATAAAAGTAAAAATGATATCTTGCTTACTAAGAGTGTTATTGATGTCAATACTTTAAGTATGAAAGAAAAATCCCTTCTAAATTTGTTATTTAATCGTTCTAATAAAGTGTGGTTAAAAGATTTAAAAAAACGGGCCAGTGCCAGTATGACTTTTTATAAGGAATGGGAGAAAACCAATAAATACATGTTAAATGAAGCCTTAAACGAAGAGTTGTATGAGGATGATAAATTAGAAACTGGGGTTAAAAGTTATACTAGTACCTTAAAAACATTACTTATTATATTTATCTTGATTATTGCTGCTAGCCTTGGTTTCATAGTTTTTCTTATTGTTATTATAGCCATGGTTTTATTTAAATTTAATGCTAAAAAACTTACCTATAAAACTAAAGATCCTAATAGTAAAACTAATAAAATAAAAAAACGGGTCTATGTATTTAGTATCCTAGTAATTATTTATAGTATTATTGGTATTATTCATTTATATGTTGTTAATCATTTTGTCTTTAATGTCATTAAAATATATCCAATAGTAATTGTATTAGCAATTATTTTAATGATTTATACTGCCCAGGCTAGAAGAAAAACTAAAAAAGGAGCAGAAGAATATAAGAAGTGGCAAGCATTTAAAAAATTCTTGCAGGATTTTGGGACATTTGATGAAAAAACCTTACCAGAAATAACTTTATGGGAAAAATATTTAGTGTATGCCGTTGTCTTAGGTTGTGCTGATAAGTTATCTAAAACTATGAAATTAAAGATTGCTAATATGGATTTAAATGAAGATTTAATACTTGATACTTATATGATAAGTCATTTAAGTACTTTATCAAGGGTTGTTAATTCATCGGTTAGTAGTGCTAGAAGTCATGCTATGCGTTCTACAAGTGGTAGTTCTTCTTCCGGGGGATTTTCAAGCGGCTTTGGGGGCGGCGGCGGATTTTCTAGCGGAGGTGGCTCCGGCGGAGGCGGCGGCGGTGGCGGCCGTTTCTAAACAAGGATTATTGCATTTTTTAAGTATTTACTATATAATTAAATTGGTGATTTATTATGCAAATTGAAAGTGTCGCAGAACCAATTATCGCGGTGAGACAAAGTCAATATCCTACTGATAACAAACCAGAATTTTTACTGGTGGGCCGAAGTAATGTCGGTAAAAGTAGTTTTATTAATACTTTAATTGAAAGAAAGAATTTTGCTAGGACTTCATCTAAACCGGGCAAAACCCAAACTCTAAATTTTTATTTAGTCAATGATGCCTTTTATTTAGTTGATGTCCCCGGCTATGGCTATGCCCAAGTTAGCAAAACCAATCAAAAGAAATTTGGGTTAATGATCGAAGAGTATTTAAAGAATAGACCTAATTTAAAACATGTCTTTTTACTAATCGATTATCGTCATAAACCAACCGATGATGATTGCCTAATGTATGAATTTTTAAAATATTATAATTTAGATATTACAATTGTTGCCACAAAATATGATAAGATTAGTAAAAATAATCGTTTGAAACAAGATAAATTAATTAAAGATACTTTAAAATTTAAGGAAGCCGATGAATTTGTAACTTTTTCAACAATTACCAAAAAAGGTCGGGCTGAAATACTAGATATATTAACTAGTAAAATATAGGTGGAATATGCAAAAAAAGGGATTTACTTTAGTTGAGTTATTAGCAGTTATAGTAGTTTTAGCACTTATCGTTACCATATCTTTTGCTAGCATCAATCGGATTCGGCAAAATTCGTTAGAACGCATTGTTGATACAAAAATTGCCGCTTTAGAACAAGCCGCCATCCTTTATGCGCAAGATAATCCCGAGATATTAACGGAATCTTGTGATGTTGGAGGTACACATTATGATAATTATTGTCAAGTTCTAACTGCCCGCGAAATCATTGAAGCCGGCGATTATTTTGATACCGGCAATTTAACAACTAGTGAAGATGGTACTTATCAAGATTTAATTAATGATGTAACAGGCTTAAGTATGCTTGATGATACAGTGCAAGTATATCGGCATAATAATCGCATCTATGCGGTAATGCTCGATATTAAAAGTAATGGGGGATAGTTATGCAAACAGTTTGTTTAGTTGGAAAACCAAATGTAGGCAAAAGCAGTATTTTTAATCGCCTGATTAAAGAAAAAAAGGCCATAATTATGGATACACCAGGAGTTACAAGGGATCGCATTTATGGTGTGGTAAGTTATCAAGATAAAAATTTTTCTTTAATCGATACTGGTGGTATTAGTTTAGGTACTGCTGATTTTGCCAAAGATATTTTAATGCAAGCCCAACTAGCGGTCGATGAGGCGGATTTAGTTTTATTTGTTGTCGATGGAATTACTGGTCTTGATGCCAGTGACTTATATATTCGGGATATATTACGGAAGGCTAGTAAAAAAGTAATCGTCGTTGTCAATAAAATAGATAATACTAAAAGAGAAGATAATTTATATGAATTTTACGAATTAGGTTTTAATGATTATGTAACCGTTAGTGCAGAACACAACCGCGGTTTTGATAAATTACTAAGGATGATTAGTGAAAATATTACTCCGAGTGAATTAGTTAGTGATGATAATCTAAAATTTTGTGTTATCGGACGCCCGAACGTCGGCAAAAGCAGTTTAATAAATGCACTAGTTAATGAAGATCGGGTTATTGTCAGCGATGAAGCAGGTACAACTAGAGATGCTATTGATACGAAATTTAAATATAATCACGAAGAATACACTATTATTGATACCGCCGGAATGCGCAAAAAAGGGCGGATATATGAAAATGTTGAAAAATATAGTTTACTTAGAAGCCTTAAAGCCATCGAAGAAAGTGATGTGTGTGTGTTAGTAATTGATGCTGCATCTGGTATTATTGAACATGATAAACATATAGCATCATACGCTATTGATGCCGGTAAAGGATTAGTTGTGGCAATAAATAAATGGGATACAGTAAAAAATCCGGATCAAGAATTAAAAAAATGGCGTGAACTTATTAAATATGAATTGCAGTTTATTCCCTATGCCAAAGTCGTATTCTTAAGTGCCTTAACAAAAAAACGCATTAACACTTTAATGCCTGCTGTAATTGCGGCTTATGAAAATAATAAAAAAGAAATCAAAACATCCGTTTTAAATAATATTATTATGGAAGCCGTCAGCATCCATAACCCACCTTCCTATAAGGGCAAAAGATTAAAAATTTATTTTGTTAGCCAAACAGCAAGCAAACCCCCAAAATTTACTTTCCAAGTAAATGACAAAAAACTGGTCCATTTCAGTTATGAACGTTATTTAGAAAACCAAATTCGCGAAAACATTGATCTAACGGGAACACCAATAATATTACAATTTAAAAATAAGGGTGAGTAACTCTTATTTTTTATTTCATATAATATAAAAGGAGAGTGAATAATGAAATTTGGTGATGATTTTTTTAAAAAGGTCGAAAAGAAAACTAATGTCGATAAAAATACGATTCTTAGTTTAGCGAGCAAACTACAAAATGGCAATATGAAAGATGAAGCAACCCTTCGGGAGGTTATTGATACATTAAGTAAAATGACTGGTAAGAAAGTAAGTCAAGAACAAAGTGATAAAATAATCAGCAAAATACTTAATGACAAAGTACCCGAAAATGTCGATAAGTTGTTTTGAGTTTGACAGAAGTCATCTAACTATGTTATAATACAATCTTCATGAAAAAGTGGAGGGTGATATAATGAAGAAAATTGATGAACAAAAACATTTTTTAGCATTAATGAACCTACCGGGTGATTATGTTTTAATTGATATTTCCAAATTAGATATTGCTAACGGTTTCGAACCCCATACATTAATGGAATTAGATACTTTTACCATGTATTTTTCCGCCGCCGAAATAATTGCAGCCATCAAAAGAGCCAATATGGCGAGCGAAAGATATTTAAATGGTTCTTTGGTAATTCAAGACAATCAAAAACATAATCCAATTGAAATAATCGATCGAGAATACTACGACAATTTTCGGATCGATCTGTTTTTAAAAGAAAAATTGGAAGATAAAAATGCAACTAATACAATTATAAATAAATTTGCCGCAATCATCAGAAATGCCGATCTACAACAAGCATTTAAGACATCTTTAAAAAATAACGATTTAGATGAAGTATGTGATATCTTATTTAATTTGTCATATTTACAACAAAGAAAATTTATTGTTTACCTAATCAATTGGCGGAATAAAGATAAAGAACTAAATATTCAAGAATTAATCCGGGATAAAGCAGCTTAATGCTGTTTTTTTATATAATAGGAAAGTCATACTTTTTTAGAAAAAATACTTGACACACATACATTAGTTTGATATAATCAAATCACCATTCAGGGGAGGTAATTAATATGTTTACAGTATTAAAAGGTTATTTTTTAAGATTATATCCAACAGATAACCAAAAAGAATTAATTAATAAAACAATTGGTTGTACTAGATTTATCTATAATCGCTTTTTAGATGAAAAAATAAAAGATTATAAAACATCAGGTAAATCTAAGTCTTGTTATGATCAAATAAAAGAATTACCAGGATTATGTAAAGAATATCCTTGGTTAAGTGAAGTAGATAGTTGTAGTTTGAGAACAGCACTATTTAATTTAGATGATGCTTATAAAAGATTTTTCAAAAAACAAAATGAATTTCCTAAATTTAAAAATAAAGATGTCGGAAATAGTTATAAAACTAATAATATAAAAAATACTTATAAAAATAAAAATTATGAAAGTATAAAATTAGACTTTCAAAATAAGGTAATTACGTTACCAAAATTAAAAGAAGTAAAATTTCGCGGATATAGAAACAAAACAAGTCTTATAGGCAATGTAAAAAGTGCCGTAATAAGAAGACAAGCAGGTAAATATTATGTCAGTGTATTAGTTGAAGAACCACTGTTATTACCGGAATTTACACCAAGAAGTATTGTAGGACTTGATCTTGGTATTAAAGATTTAATAATAACCAGTTATAACGAAAAAATTGAAAATAGCCTAAAATCTCAAAATGTCCAAAAAAGAATTAATGGTTTACAAAAAGGACTAGCAAGATGTAAACCTGGAAGTAAAAATAGATATAAAATAAAATTAAAAATCCAAAGAGCATATATGAAGTTAAAAAATATTCGTAAACATTTAATTCACGATATAACAAAAAAGTTAGTAAAGGAAAATGATATCATTGTCATGGAAGATTTAGATATTAAAAATATGTACCAAACACACTCAATCGCCAAATCTCTAACCAACATTCCCCTTGCCGAAATAAAACGAGTCTTGGAATATAAGTGTAAATGGCAGAATAAAAAGTTATTTACCATAGACAGATATTATCCAAGCAGTCAAATCTGCTCAGGGTGTGGCTATCAAAACAAGAAATTAAAAGATTTAAGTATAAGGGAGTGGGAATGTCCAAAGTGTGGGCGAGTGCATGATCGTGATGTCAATGCGAGTATAAATATAATGTTTGAAGGATTAAAAATGTATATGCAAAGTTTAGTAATTTAGTAAAAAATGTGGAAAGACAAGTAGGGTGGCGACCATCCGAAACTGGTCTGCGGAGAATCGTTGATTCGGCGAAGCAGAAAAATCCTTAGGTGACTAAGGAACCACTAATAATTTTGTCAAATATTGACAATTTTTAATTAAAATTATCAATTTTGTACTATAATAGTAATTGAGGAGTTATTAATTATGTTTAGAAAAAGGAATAAAATTGATACAGATGGCTTAAATGAAATTATTTTTTTAAGCAAAAACATTTTAAAATTGCTATTTATTATTCTAATTATTAGTATCGTCCTAGTTGGCGTATTATTATTTAGAGAAGTGGGTATTTTTCGTTTCATTGGCAATGTCTTAGGAGTGTTATCACCTTTGTTTATTGGCTTTGTTGTGGCGTGGTTATTTGCCCCATTAGTAGACAAAATGACTAAAAAGGGTATGTCCCGAATCCTGGCTTCAATTATTGTATATGTAATTTTTATCTTATTTCTAGTAGTATTTTTTCGGATTTTTATCCCAATTATCTACGATGAATTAAACGAACTTATTTCCACCCTCCCTGGCATTATGCAAGATATTACGGACTGGATTAACAATTTCTTTGCGAAAATTGATATTGAGGGTGTTAATACCGAGGGTATTAGAACAAGTATCCTTGGAGCCATCGAAGATTACGGCAATAGTATTTCTAGCAGTATTCCTACCACAATAGTAAGTATTATGAGTAGTTTATTTAGTGGCCTTGGTACCATTTTCTTTGGCTTAATCATTGGCTTATACATGTTGTTCGACTTTGATAATGTTACCGTTTTACTACTAAAACTAATTCCTAAAAAACATCAAGTGGAAACGGCTAATTTATTAGAAGATATTGGACGTGAAGTAAGAAAAAGCGTTAACGGCACCCTTTTAGTGGCTTGTATGGTCTTTGTCTGTGATACAATTGGTTTTTCCATTATCGGTCTAAAATCAGCCTTATTATTTGGCCTATTCTGTGGTATAACTGATCTTATCCCTTATATCGGCCCCTATATTGGAACCGCCGTTGCTACAATAGTGGCATTTACTCAAAGTACCTTCATCGGTATTGGTGTTTTTGTTATCGCCGTCATTGTCCAATTGGTCGAAAGTTATATTCTCCAACCAGTAGTAATGAGTAAAGCAACTAAATTACATCCTGTTACTATCATCTGTGGTTTATTAATATTTGGCCATTTCTTTGGTATCATCGGCATGATCCTCGCGGTACCTATTATGTCAATATTTAAAGTTATTTGGAAGTTCATTTTACAAAAAGTCAAAATATTTCAAGAAAAAAGGCATGAAATAGTTGAAGAATAAAAATTTGTATGTTATATTAATTAAGTAATCGTTAAGAAAAAGAAAGCAAGTATGCCGTTTTTTCTAGAGAATTAGTGGTCGGTGGAAACTAATAAAAACATTACTTGTTGCTGCTTTTTTTAGATTAATCGTCATTCGCGTTAAGAAAATAAAGTTAAATATAAGGATGGTACCGTGCAATTTGCACTCCTTGGAAGGCCATCCTTTTTATATGGAGGATTGAGATGAAAATATTTGTTGTTGGGGGTAAAAGTGGCAGTGGTAAAGGTGAAGTTGCCAAGTTTATAAATGAATTTTACATTTATAAATTAAAAAAATGTGTTATTACCGAATTTAGTAAATACTTAAAAAGTTTTGCTAAAGAACTAACTGAATGGGATGGCATCAGCCAAAATAAACCCCGCGATTTTTTACAAGACTTTGGTACTAAAATTAGAAATTACGATAAGTATTTCTTCACTAAAAGAATGGTTGAAGACATCAATGTTTATGAATTAGCGGGTATCGATATTGTAATTATTGCTGATGCCCGGATGCCTGAGGAATTCGAAGAAATGAAAGAAAACTTTGACGATGTTTACAGCATTTTAGTTGAAAATCAATTTTCGCAAAGTAAGTTAACATTGGAACAACAATCCCATATTACGGAAACAGCTCTAGAAAATTATGATGAATTCGACTGCACTTTGGCTAATGATGATCTAGGAGAATTAAAAAATAAAGTATTTAAATTTTTGGAGGGGATAGAAAATGAAAAAACTAACTAGTAATGAATTAAGAGAATTTTATCTAAAATTTTTTGAAAGTCATAACCATGCTATAATACCATCGGCATCTTTAATACCCGAAAATGATCCCACAGTATTATTTACAACGGCGGGAATGCATCCATTAGTACCTTACTTATTAGGTGAAAAACATCCGGAAGGGAAGAGATTATGCGACTGTCAAAAATGCATTCGAACCAGTGACATTGATGATGTCGGTGATGCATCGCATTTAACATTTTTTGAAATGTTAGGTAATTGGTCTTTAGGTGATTATTTCAAAGAAGAGGCTATCAAGATGAGTTATGAATTTCTAACAAGTCCTGATTACTTAAATATCCCTAAAGAAAAATTATATTTCACTTGTTTCGCTGGTGATGAAATTGCCCCAAAAGATGAAGAGTCTTATAATATATGGCGCAGTCTAGGGGTAGCAGAAGATCATTTATTCTATTTACCAAGAGAAAATAATTTTTGGATTTTAGGTAGTGGCATTGGTCCTTGTGGTCCTGATACAGAAATGTTTTATGACACCGGCAAACCAAAATGTAGCGAAGATTGTTC
>CALVVK010000032.1 GCA_944363825.1 uncultured Bacilli bacterium
ACTCATAGAAACTACTGCCATAAATAAATTCCCTCCTTCGTTTTAACTTCTCAATACTTCAACTTATTTTTACACCACTAAAGGCACTCGTAAAAATAATCCATATTGATGTTTATTTTTTTGCATTTACAGCAATTTCAATTCTACCAAATATTATGGCTTTTGGCAAGTATTTTGAACCTAAAATATTACCATAAGGAAAAAGTCCGAACTTTTTCTTTATCTTTTTGACTTTTTTCAAAAATACTTAATATAATTTGTTTACTTATAGTATATTTGGAAACATACTTAGTATTTTCTAAAAATTTATGAAAATCAGCATCAAATTCTTCTAGGGCCGCAGCATCAATTAACACTAAAGCGGCTTGCATTAAACATATTCTTAGAATTGATACCTTACTGTTAGTCTTCTTTTGATAATCGGCATCACTTAAATCGATTATCTTGGCAATTTGTTTTAAGCAAGTTATCTCGCCATAAGAACTGGCTAGAGTCTCATAAAAATCGATATCAGCCATTTGGGCAACAACTTGCGAATTAACATATAAGTCTTTGAAATCAGCAAAACCACTAAAAAGCATAGCACTTTCAATATTTTGATTGCTAAAAGCCACATTATATTTAGTTTTTATTAAATCGGCTTGATAGTCACTAAAACGAGGATCTTCGATAAATTCATTTAAAAATGTTAAAAAGCAACTTAAAACATCGTTATAAAGAGCATCATGAATTAGATAATTATCACTAATATCTAACGGAACATATTTATCGTAACCATCATTTTCTAATTCTTCAAGAATTTGTAACATTATCCCTGGATAGATGTCTTTTATTGCTTCCGGATTAGCAAATACTTTATGAATTAAAATATTAATAATCCGTTTTATAATGCGATCATTATCATTTGGTTTTAAAATACTTTCCAAGTTGCCTTCAAAGGGGGAAGACAAGCGATTATTTAATAAATATCGCACCCAAGCAATACCTTTACTACTCGCTAAATTACAGTCTTCATAAGCCTGTTTTTCAACTTCAACAGCCACTTTCAAATACTCTAGTAAATTTTGATAAGCATCCGTATCTTTTTGCCCATTAATTTCTAAGTCAGCTAATTTTTGATATAAGACATCTAGAGAATTAGTTATTTCAATTAAATTATTAATTTGTTTAAAATCTTTATGATCAAGTTTAGTCATATAAATCATCCCTTCTTTAAATTAAAAACGCTAAATATTTTAGCACTTTTTTTATTATCTGTCTAGATAATCGATTAACTTTAAATATTAGTTGGACCTAGATAGTCAAAGAAAGGAATATTACGCATTATACCAAAAAGAATGACTATAATTAATAAAACATACCATATTTTATTAGGAATTATTAAGTTAATATTTTTAAATTTCTGGCAAATAATTTTAATTAGCCAATAGATAATACCTAATATTAGAAGAATAAAGACTAAAGGATTATATCTAAATGCTTGATAAAAATCTAGTTTAAATAAAGATAGAAGCATTCTGGTAATGCCACAGCCCGGGCAATACAAATTAGTAATTTCATGAAATAAACACGGGATACCTGGACCAATAAAGTAGAAGATAATTAAAAATGAAACTAATAAGATTATTAATTTCACTTTACTAGATTTCATTTAGAAAACCTATTTAATTCATTTTGCATTAAGCAATAATTAATTATACCAAAACCAAATACTTGTAATATTAAATATAGTATGGCATTATCACCGATAGGTAAATGATTCTTCACTCCGGCTTTATTTAGTTTTTGACCCATGCGATAAGCCCAGTAAATACCATAAATACCACAAGTTAGAATGCTAAATAAAAAGGCCATACCACCAGTTGTATCATTTTCTTCACTCACAGCATTTACCTCATCAGTTAGACAAATAAACCAATAGATGCCATAGATGCCACAGGTTAAAATGGAAAATATGACACTCATCGCAATATTTCGTTCTGGTAAGTGAAAATCAATATTATTATTGGCATTATTATTCTCCGTATTAGGAGAAGCAGTATTAATACTTGTACCACATTTACTACAAAAATTACTACCTTCTTCTAATTTATTTCCACAATTTGGACAGAAATTCATAAACATCAACTCCTGTAAATATCATAGCAAAAATAAGAGGATAATTCAATATTATCCTCAGAAAAACCTAAATACATCTTGAATGGTTATATAAATCATTAAGATAATGAGTAAGATAAAACCAATCATGTGACAAATATTTTCAACCTTAGAATTTACTGGACTACCTTTAATTTTTTCAATAATTAAGAATAAAACACGACCACCATCAAAGGCTGGGAATGGTAAGATATTAATAAATCCGACATTAATTGATAAGAAAGCAACAAGATATAACATATAACTGATACCATAACCAATTGATTGATCTACTACTTCATACATACCAACAGGGCCAGATAAGGCTTGCAAGGAAATACGTCCAGTGAATAAACCTTCAATAGTTAGGGCCATTGAATGAACAATACTACCAAATTTACTAAAGGCATATTTCAAGGAAGCCACAAAACCATGGACTTCTTCCGTTTTAATATAGACGCCGAATGTTTTGGTTTCAGTGCCATTTTCATCTTCACTAACTTCAGGAATAACAGTTATGTCTTCAACTTCCCCATTACTATGTTCAACCTTAAATGTGTATTCATTATTATCACTTTTCATAATCAAAAGGATTTGGGCTGTATCCCAATTGCTGACATTCCGTCCATTGATAGCCAAAATTTTATCATCCGCCATTATCCCGGCGTTAGCCATTGGTGAACCTTCTGCTACTTCCCGCACCTCCGGTAAACTAATGGTAGCCCCCCAGATAAGAGCACTTAAAAATAACAGTAATAAGGCTAAAACAAAGTTATTGAATACTCCCGCTACTAAAATAATAATCCGTTGCCACCAGGGCTTGTTGCACATGAAAGACTTTTTAGGAATTTTCTCGTCATCTTCATAAACTTCACCAGCCATGGAAACAAAACCACCAATGGGAATTGCCCTTAAATTATAAGCGATTTTATCTTTGCCTTTATGGGTAAAAATAATTGGTCCCATGCCAATCGAAAATTCATAAATATGAACCTTAAATATCTTGGCCCAAATGAAATGGCCAAATTCATGAACTAAAATAATAATTCCTAGAATAAATATTAAAACCAAAAGTGAAATAAACCACATAGATATCCTCCTTTATATAATCAATAAAAACATATATGCTAAAAAGACAAATATAACACTATCAAGACGATCTAAAATACCACCATGGCCCGGCATAATATTGGAAAAATCCTTAATATTATTTTCTCTTTTGATTTTACTCATTACTAAGTCACCCATTTGGCCAATAAGAGAAAGGATAATAGTTATTAAAATAACCCGGATATTTAAACTACCAATAAAAATAACATAAAATATGATTCCAATTAGTGAACCACCGAGTAAACCACTGAGTGAGCCTTCCCAAGTCTTGTGTGGACTTAACTTAGGACACATCTTATGATGGCCAAAATATTTACCACCGAGCATTGCAAAGATATCCGTAACCATCGGAATAATTAAAAGATATAAGAATAAATATAAGCCCCGATTTCTAATTACAATAAAAGTATTAAAAGTAACTCCAAGTAAAAATACTACCCCAATTAAATAAAAAGCATCTTTGGTACTATATTTTTTGTCTAAAAATATTGTTGGTATTAACAAAAATAATATTACTAATGTAATTACTTGATAAGTTAAGCCTCGGTAGATTGAAGCATCAACATTATTAGATAATATAATACATATCATAGCAAAGAATCCTAAAAAGGCCATTATTAATGGTAGTTGATTATGGGATTCTTTTAAATCTAATATTTCTTTATAAGCCAAGGCTGCAATAAGGCAAACACCAATAGCAAAGACATATTTGCCTAAAATTATTAAAGGTATGGCAATAATAATTGCCACAATAGCACTAATTATTCGCGTTTTCATGAAATCACTCCTTAGGATAATCTAATACTGTATTTAGCAACAGCATTGAATGTTTCTTCATCTAACTCTATCATTATATCAAATCCTAAATAAGGATTACCATAATCATTGTATTCATTTAAATTAATAGTCCGACTAGTTAATAAATTATTACTAGAATCATATAAATTAAGGGTAAAATTAACATTGTAATCATCATTACCACCAATAATAGCAGTTAGAATAACTGAGTTAATAAAATCATCTTTGACAATTTCAATATTATTTATAGTATATCCCAAACTACTAAACTGATAATCAGTAGCAGTGAGATCTTTAATTGTCTCATTATTAATAGATTCTTTATCTAAATATTTATCTAATGGTTCTAGTATATAGACGGAATAACGATAATTATTAGAATCATTTCGATAACTTAGGCCCGTAATAGCAAACCCACCAGCTAGAAATTTATCCATTGTTGCTAAATATTCATTTTCTTCATAACCATGCAATTCTTCAATTGCATTAACTAAATATTTAAAAACATCATTACTATTAGTAGCACTTTCTAAAACTAGTTCATAACCATTAAATACAAAATTATATTCTTGATTATGACAAGTAATTATTATAGCATCAGTAGTCACTGACCCCCGACAATTATTAGTACTAGCATAATCACTAGTTAAAAATTTATCCCGAATACTATTTAAAGTAAGGGCGGTATCAGGTACTCCTACTAACGGTTCTGGTTCTTTATTGTTGCGATAGATAATTAGGAAAATAATTGTTGCAATCAAAATTACTAAAATAACTACTATCATAATTATATTAATATTTACTTTTTTCATAATCCTCCTACTCATAATAATAGGTAAAATTCACTAAGTTAACATTACCACCTAATTTATATTTATTATCTACTTTAACAAGATCTAAGTAATATACACCATCAACAACAGTTAAGATATCACTAATGCTACTAATTGATGGGAATGTTAAGTTGGCATCTTCATTACCACCTGATACATTTAAAATAAAAGGATATTCCGTTGTAACATATAGATTTGGTAATTCAATTAAACCATTTACCGAATTAATAGTTATTTCTTCTCTTATTTCTTCTTGGATTCTTGTAAATATTTCACTTAGACTGGATAAGCCTTGACTAGAGTTAAAGTAACAGCCTGGAGATGATATTTGACTTAGAGTACTCATATCAGCAGAACCTATACCAATGGAATAAACCGTATTTACCATGTTGCGAACCATTGATGCATAAGAGCCTGGGGAACCACCATAGCCATCACTAACAAAGATGACAAATGTTTCATCTTTAGCATAACCACTTCTGGCGAGTAGACTATAAGTTGAACTTAACGCGGCACTAAAACTTGTTCCACCACTCGCTGATAGGGAGTTAATAACATTAATGGCTGTACTAGCATTGGTTCCATTGCGCAAGCGAATAGATGCACCACTTGTAAAACTAATAACGGAAATAGTAGAACCAACTTCAAATGACATGTTATTGACTAGATTTCGGGATACTTGTTTTAAGTTACTTAAATTGCTACCCCCCATACTTCCCGAAACATCTAAAACGAGAATCATATTAATTTTATTTTCAATTAAAACCCCAACAGTGTCTTTATCGATTTTATCAACTGGTAAGGTTACATCAATGATATCCCAAGTAGCATTAATTTCATCACCATCTTCTAGGTCTTCAAAACTATAAATTCTATTGCCATCACCATCGACCCACTCGCGGAATTCATAACCATTGCGCTCAGGCTCTAAAAGTCGATGATTGATATCTTCATCTAAGAAATAAACTGGAACTTCGGTTGTTGTCGTATTCGATATATCATTATAATTGAATGTTACTTCATTAATGTGAATGTCTTCATAAGATATATTGCCGGCGTTATCTTTTAAGCAAATGCGCAGATCCCCGGAACCAGTAACTGGAACCACACCACTAGTATATTCGGCAGTAGCGCAATCACCATTAGTTATCGCATAGCCCAGCAAACCTGAACCGCTCATATCACTGGCTTCAATCGATAAGTTTTGATTGCCGCTGTAATCGATTTCTAACTCTCTAGAAATCAAAACTGGAGATTCTTTATCAATGCGAATAGTTTTACTTAAATTATAAGATTCAATACCTACTCTAATTGCTATATTATAAGTTGTATTTAAAACTGTATTAGGACTAATAGTAAGTTCTTTTTCTTCACCTACTCCTTGATATACATAAGTTCCAAGTAAGCTAGTCCATTCAACAGTACTATTTAAAAGTTCTTCTTCATTTATTCCACTAATTGTTAAAACAATATCTTCACTAGACCAAGTATTTTGACATTCTACGCCATTACATAAAATAGTTATTTGGCCAGTATCAAGATTTGTTTCATTACAAGTACCATCTTCATTAAGTTCATTTTCTAAAAGTTCAGCAATATATTCGCCATTTTCAAAATAAACATGAATCATAAAACAATTCATACTAGTATTATCCCGCGGATCATAGATATTATCACCATCATCGGCTTGCAGATAACCTTTAGTTATTAAAAATTCAACATTTATATATAAGGCTTCAGTGGTACCAATATCCATAGCATATTCTTCGGCTTTATTTTCAATATCGATAACAATATTTTCATATTGACTTTCTAAAACACTTCTTTGGACATTAATAAATATACCACTGGCCAGTAACATTAACACGGCTAAAATGGCAATTACAGCAATTAATTCCGCAAGTGTAAATCCTTTACTCTTCATAACGTATCCTCTAATAAATATTATCATAGTTTACTTAAATAATCAATTATAATAATATTCAAATTTAAAATTAGTAAAATCACCATTTAATTTATATTTATTATCTACTTTAATTAAATCTAAATAGTAAGTATTATTATCATAAGTTAAAATATCATTGATATCACTAATTGTATTAAAAGTATAAGTATTACCATTAATATTTAAGATAAATGGGTATTCACTACTGACATAAAGACTCGGAAGTTCAATTAAACCACCAGTAGAGTTAATTGTCACTTCTTCTCTTATTTCTTCTTGAATTTGCCAAAATATTTCTTCTAAATTGGCTTGAGCGCTAGATGCATCAAAATAATTATCTGATGATGAAATAACTTCTAATAATTTTGTTCTACCAGATGAAGTCAAATCTAAACCAACAGCAAATATTTCTGAAACATAATCTTTTATCTTTTGATAGGCGGCTTTTCTTTCACTTGAAGTTGAGGCTACATCTTCACCATCAGTAAAGAATATAACAAAAGTTCTATCTTTTTCCATATTATAATTATTAACGATATCATAACTCCAGTTTAGGGCTAAAGCAAAGTTTTCATCATCTCCCCATTGTGGACTATAAGAGTTCATAAAATTCAATGCTGCTGTTTTATTAGAAATTGGTAATAAATAACTTTTAACTCTTCTAGTAAATTGTAAAATAGTTATTGTTGAACCATTATCAAAATTCATCGAATTAATTGTATTGTTAACAGCAGTTTTTAATTGCGAAATTTTATTTCCCCAGTTCATACTTCCTGAGGTATCTAACAGTATGATAAGATTAACTTGATTTTCAATCATAACTCCAACTGAGTCCGTATCAATCTTATCAACGGGGACTTCGATATCATTTATTTGCCAATTACCATTGATTACTGAGCCATTTTCTAAATTTTCCAAAGAATAAACGCGATTGCCAGCATCATCAGTCCAATAAGTGAAGGTATAACCATTTCTAGTCGGATATAACAATGATTCATTGGGATTATTAACTAAGTAATAGATATCTTTACTTTGGGGATTAGGATTAGATGTATCATTATAATTAAATGTTACTTCATTTATTTCTATTTCTTCTTCCGTTATATTACCGACATCATCTTTTAAGCATAAATTAAATTTTCCGGAGGAATTAATTTCTATAGCATCTTTACTATAAGTAGCACTTTCACAGTCATTTTGAGTTAAAGCAATTCCACTAATACCCGAGCCACTTAAATCACTAGCATTGATTTGGAGTTTTTGGGTATCACCAAAATAATCGATATTTAAAAGTTCATCGATTAATGCTGGACCTTCTTTATCAATTTTAATATTTTTCTCTATTTTATAAGTTTTACTCCCCATTTTAATTGTTACGGTATAAATAGTATCTAAGACCGTGTTTGGTTTTATTTCTAATACTTTTTCTTCCCCAACATCTTGAAAAACATAATCACCAAGTAAACTTGTCCACTCGACAGTACTATTTAATATATCGGCATTATCCTTCCCAGCTAGGGTTAAAATTAAGTCGGTATTTACCCAAGTATCACTACAAGCCCCACCATTACATAAAAGAGTAATTTCACCCGTTACAAGTTCGGTTTCCTGGCATGTACTATCAGTATTGATGCTATTATCACCAAAAGTAGCATTATATTCTCCATCAGAGAAAACAACATGAATCATATAACAATTCAGACTGGTATTATCCCGAGGATCATAGATATTTTCGCCATCTTCGGCTTGAAGATAACCATTATCAATTAAAAATTCGACATTGATATATAAAACATCAGTAGTCCCAATATCTCGAGCATATTCTTCGGCTTTATTTTCAATTTCAATAACTAAATTATTATAATCAGTTTCTAATACACTTTTATAGACATTATTAAAAATTCCCAATGATAATAATGAGAGTATTGCTAGTATAACTAAAACACCAATTAATTCCGCGAGGGTAAAACCTTTATTATTCATACATCATCTATAATAACATTATCACAAAATTAGTCTTTTAACAAGAGAAAAATCTAGCAATTTTGCTAGACTTATAAAGTAACGCGGTAAGGATTGGAAATTGTTCCATCACCTGAGGTAACTCTTGAATTGGACACTAAATAGAACACTGGTCTTATTCCATAACAACTATCGTAAACAACATAATTATCTACGTATCCAGAGCCAAATATCATATATGCACCTGTACCCTGAGCAGTAATTACCCATTCATAATATCCCATATACATCCAATTATTATTTATAGCTCTATTATAACTATTTAAGGATGTAGTCCAATAGTTTGGACTTGCTGCATATCCATAATCAGTTACATACATTAATCCTATTTTAGCATTATACGTAGCAGACCCTCTATAAGAACCTAATTCATAATTATAAAAGTTTTTTACACTATAAGTTTTATAACTATAATTTACTCCACTAATATACCATATTGAATTCGCTATCATATTAGTCCATTTTTGATTAATATTATTTAAATAATTTATAAAATTTGTATTTAAATTCACTGTATTTAATGTTGTTGCAGACCAACTAGAATTACTATTGGTATTCCAATAATAATCATATAATACATTTAAACTACCTCTGTAACTATTACTTACACCACTAGCATTAAAAGAGCCATAATAAGTTCCTCCAGTTCCTGTCATCGCACTTGTTGGATAATCATATTTGATTAATTTTACCTGATTACCAAATACTCCGATTATGCGATATAAATTATCATTTGGACATGTTTCCGCATCACTGCCAAAGCAAACAAAATTATTAGGATTTGTGCCACTATATCTATATGAATAATCTCCGGCTTCTTGGGCAGCATTGGTATAACTTCCTACTCCATCATGGTAATATAATCCGTTAACACCATCGGAACTATAAACATTATTTACTATATATTCTGCAAAAATCGGATAAGTTGTTGTTGCTGTTGTGTTATATTCTCCACTAACTCGACCATTACTATCTGTTACATAAACTTTAATATAAAATGTTACTCCACTAGTAAGACTACTAAAAGTATAACTGGAATTACTACTATCATAGTAATTCAAACCATCATTTATTGAATAATGATAAGACGTTATTGTCCCATCTCCACCAGTGGCTGAAACATTAATTGTTATATCATTATTACCAGCATTAATAGAAACATTATTTATGCTTGGTAAAACGTAAGCGTCTGTTGCAACTGTTATTTCATATATATTTGACTCTCGACCATTTAAATCAACAGCCTTTATCTTTATATTATAATCCGTAGCTTCTGCTAAATTATTAAACACGTTACTTGTTTGATAATCGCCATCATTTATTGAATATAAATAATAATCAATTTCATATGTTCCATCTGTTCCTGTTGGAATTACATTAATAGAATTATATGTGGTATCAACTTCGACATTTGTAACCACCGGTAATATATAAATTGTTGTTGTAATTGAGTCATAATATTCTGTTGATTCTATTCCTTCGCTATCTACTACTTTTATTTTTATATCATATGTTGTTGAATCTGTTAAGTCATTAAATGTATATGTATTACTTGTAGTTGTTTCCCAAGTATTTCCATTATCTTTACTATACATATATGTTGCTATTGCATTACTTCCTGCAATAGCATCTACTGTTAAAGTAATACTATTTAATGTTACCCTTGAATTTACAGAATCTATTACTGCGTATTCGTACTCTACTGTTGAAATAGTTGTTTCATAGATATTTGATTGAATGTTGTTTTCATCGATAATATAACTATAAATTGTATATTCGGTATTTTCGGATAAATTGGTAAAACGATATGAACTGTTATCACTTTCTATAAATTCAACTGTATCTACACTAGCAAATGTATTGCTTAATTTTGACAAATTATTTGTTTTTTCAACTAAGGCAATAGAACTGCCAGTTTCTTCAATTCCATAATAGTATTTTTTAGGATTTGCAGTTCCCTCTGTTATATTTAATGTAGTTTCAATACTATTATATGATACACTTGTATTTATATTATTTATTTCAATTAATTCATAAGAACTCATTTGTTCTTGGGTCATATACAATTTGGCCGTTAAACTTTTCTCTGTGTTTGCTTGTTGATCACTATCTAAATTGACAAATGTTACTTCAATATTCCATTGTTGCATTTCTTCTACTTGGTCTGCTGATATTTCGTAATCCGAAATAATCAAAAACCCACCAGTTCTAGTTGTAATATCAAAACCGTCTTCTGTATGAACTAATCCGGTTATATTTTGTATTTCTTCCCCTGTTGGACTTGTTACATTTAAAAGTATTTCTGGAGTTTGATTTTCTGTTGTATATTCAAAATTATTATTTTCAATTATTAAATATATATTATATGTAGCACTGGCTTGATTCGTATAATTATTCGGTCTTAATAATGCTGTTCCTGTTGTACTATCCACCAAATCCCCCATGCCTTGAGCAAAATTTTCTTCGGTTGCATTAATATGAATTTCTTCCCCAAAAAAAAATGATAAATTATCGGTAGTTCCAGTTGATACATTAGTATCAATATTACCTTCTCCACTACTTGTTGCTTGAAAGTAAGCATATGTTGCACCAACCATAACTATTATAAGTGTGATAACCCCCACTAGTGATATGATGAATATTTGCTTATCATCTGGCTTCTGTCTCTTCAATTCTGTATACCTCCATATTTTATATAATTATTATAAAACGAAAAAATAAAAAAAACAATAATATATAACAAAAAAATGTAAGTTACAACTTACATTCGATCATCAAATTGTTCTAATTCATCTAATTGTCCTTCAACAAGGGTTCTAAATCTTCTTTTATAAGCCGAAACTTTTCTTCTTAAACTTTCCGCTTCGGATTCAATTCTCTCGGCTTTAGTTAAAGCATTATTGATAACTTTTGTAGCATTTCTTTTAGCATCTTCAATTATTACCTTTGACTCATCATATGCGGCTTTCTTAATGTTAGATGTCGATTCTTCTGCAATTAATATGGCTCTATTTAAAGTAGATTCAATATCTTTATAATGCTTAAGTTCACTTTTTAAAGACTCAATAACTTCACAACTATTTTTTAATTTTTGAAGCATACTTTCGTATTCTTTAGTTACTTCTTTAACGAAGTCATTTACTTCTTCTTTTTTATAGCCTTGAATACTTGTACTAAACTTATTTACCATAAGGCCACCTCAAAACTACCAATCTAATTCTTCATCAGTATTATTTTTACTTACTTTTTCTGATTCATCACTTATTTTACCTTGAACATTAACATTCTTAGGTGTACACAAATAAATACCAACCCCAATTTTTTGCATTGAACCACCGATAGCATAGATAACACCACTCAAAAAGTCAATAATTCTCTTGGCTTGATCTGATGTAACCCGTTTTAAATTGACAACAACACTGTTGCGATTTTTCAAGTGATCCGCAATTTGTTGCGATTCCGAATACGCCCGGGGTTCTAACAAAATCATTTTGTTGCCGGATTTATCCGCTTCTTTAATGGCTTCTTCTTCACTCATGTTGTAGTATTCATCTTCGGTACCTACTAAATTATCATCATCACCATCATATTTAAATATATTTTTTAGGTTTAGTCCCATCGTGATTCCTCCCTAGTCTACTATCCCATTTTATCAAATTTTCTATTTCTTTACAAGTACTTTTTAATTAGTAATTTTATATTTCTGTAGGTTTGTCAAACAAAAGTGACAAAGTCACGACAAACCAACAATAGATTATTTTAATTTTTTAAAATAATCACGAAGCACTTCAATTGGAGATTTCCAATCAAGTGGTTGCATAGGGAAATTATTATATTCTCTCAAATATGATTGCAACTGCTTATTGGCATCTTCAATTGAATAAAAGCGGCGAGTAGAATAAAACCGTTCATTATCTTTCCGATGGCTTCTTTCAACCTTACCATTATGTTTAGGTGTGTAAGGTTTAATTAAGTCATGTCGGATAACCCGCCTTAGCTAGGCCATGTTCAAATATTGTAAGATTATTTTCATCTTTAGCAATTAACCGTTTGGTGAATTCTACGCCATTATCGGTTCTTACAGTATAAATTTTGAATGGAAATCTTTTTATTACTTCTAACAAGAATTTGTAAGAAGTATA